>JAFPZU010000043.1 GCA_017417105.1 Lachnospiraceae bacterium
GTAAACGACAAAACTCTTTTCGTTTTGTCGTTTACTGCGCCGGATTTTGGCCGCTGAAAGCGGCATATTTCCTTGCAAAATCCGGGCGCATCCGCCGGAGGCTTTATAGTAAGCGAAATTATTTATTTCGCTTACTATAAACGCCGGGCCACGCGCTGGATGTGCGTTGAATTGCAACGCTGAATTTATGAAAAACTGTTGACAAGCCTCTTAAGTATACATATAATATTTCGGTGCGTGTGAACTATGGCAGCCGTGTCAACTGCCATTTAGATATAGATAGAAAATAAAAAGATTATATTTCAGGAGAGAGAAATGGCAAATATCAAATCAGCAAAGAAAAGAATCAAAACGAGCGCCAAGAGGGCTGAGAGGAATAAGTCAGTACGTTCAGGCGTGAAGACAGCGATGAAGAAGGTTTATGCAGCAATCGAGGCTGCAGACAAGTCGGCTGCCGGAGAGGCATTAAAGTCTGCTATCTCCACCATCGAGAAGGCGGGTTCAAAGGGTGTGTATCATAAGTGCAATGTATCCCGCAAGGTATCACGTCTGACCAAAGCCGTTAACAAGATGGCGTAAATCAGATCGAAAACAGACTTAAACTATACGACCGGTGCGTTATGTGCCGGTCGTTAATTCTATATAGAGGTTTAAAGAATCAGGTATTGTTTCTAAGGAGCTGTTCATAAATAACTTTACAATTTGACGCAGGACAGGTGCTCATATGCGAAGAAGAAAACGCAGCCGTAGCGGGGTGCTAGACAGCCAGTGGCTGTCTGTTTAGCACCGACCGTAGCGAAGCGAAGACCGGCGAGGCTTTCTGATGAAGCAGATGAGCGCCTGAACAAGTCAAATTTGAAGATTTATTTATGAACAGATCCTAAGGAGCTGTTCAGAAATTGATTCCGCAACAGATCCTAAGATCGATCAAAAAGGAAGGACATGGATATCAGTCAGGATCACATCAGAAATTTTTGCATAATAGCCCACATAGACCACGGCAAGTCTACTCTTGCTGACAGGATACTTGAAAAGACAGGTCTCCTCACCGAAAGGGAGATGCAGGATCAGGTGCTTGATAATATGGATCTGGAGCGGGAAAGAGGCATAACCATAAAGTCCCAGGCCGTCAGAACCGTATATACTGCAAAGGACGGAGAGGAGTACATTTTTAACCTTATAGATACTCCGGGGCATGTGGATTTCAATTATGAGGTTTCAAGGTCCCTGGCAGCCTGCGACGGAGCCGTGCTGGTGGTTGATTCCTCACAGGGTGTGGAAGCGCAGACCCTGGCAAATGTTTATCTTGCCATGGACCATGACCTCGATGTGTTTCCTGTACTGAATAAGATAGATCTTCCGTCTGCCGATCCTGAAAGGGTAGCGGAAGAGATAGAGGATGTTATCGGCATAGAGGCTATGGATGCTCCAAGGATATCGGCGAAGGCAGGTATAGGGATAGAAGAGGTGCTGGAGAGCATAGTACATAAGATACCTGCTCCGAAAGGCGAGGTTAAAAGTCCTCTTAAGTGTCTTATCTTTGATTCCCTCTATGATTCCTATAAGGGAGTCATCGTCTTCATAAGAGTGTTTGACGGCTGTATTAAAAGCGGGGATCGCATAAGATTCATGGCAAACGGCATGGAAGAAGAAGTTGTTGAGACCGGATATTTCGGAGCAGGAAGATTCATCCCCTGTGATGAATTAACCCCCGGAATGGTGGGTTATATCACTGCTTCCATAAAGGATGTGAGAGAGGCAAGAGTCGGAGATACCGTGACATCTGCGGTAAGCCCCTGCATTGAGGCTCTCCCCGGCTATAAAAAAGTCAATCCTATGGTATACTGCGGGGTTTATCCTGCAGATACCAGGGACTATCCAAATCTCCGTGATGCCCTTGAAAAGCTTCAGTTAAATGACGCTTCCCTTACCTTTGAGCCGGAGACTTCATTGGCTCTGGGCTTTGGCTTCAGATGCGGATTTTTAGGACTTTTGCATCTTGATATCATTACGGAGAGGCTTGAAAGAGAATATGACCTTGATCTTGTTACTACGGCGCCGGGTGTTGTATACAGAGTATACAAGACAGACGGCGAGATGATAGAGCTTACAAATCCTTCCAATCTCCCTGAACCTTCGGAGATAGATTACATGGAGGAGCCTGTGGTTTCGGCAGAGATCATGGTATCGACGGAGTATCTCGGAGCCATCATAGGACTCTGCCAGGAAAGACGGGGCGTGCAGACCGGTATGGAGTACATGGAAGAGACCAGGGTGCTCTTAAAATATGATCTTCCTTTGAATGAAATAATCTATGATTTCTTTGATGCGCTGAAATCAAGGTCAAGGGGCTATGCGAGCTTTGATTACGAGATGAAGGGATATGTGCAGTCTTCGCTTGTAAAGCTTGATATCCTGATAAACAAAGAGTATGTGGACGCCCTGTCCTTCATAGTTTTCAAGGATTCGGCCTATGACAGAGGCTCAAAGATGTGCCAGAAGCTTAAGAATGAGATACCGAGACATCTTTTTGAGATTCCGATACAGGCTGCCGTGGGAGGCAAGGTAATAGCCAGGGAGACAGTCAAGGCCGTCAGAAAGGACGTGCTTGCAAAGTGCTACGGCGGTGATATTACCAGAAAGAAGAAGCTCCTTGAAAAGCAGAAGGAAGGAAAGAAGAGGATGCGTCAGGTTGGAAGCGTTGAAGTTCCCAAGGAAGCTTTCCTCTCGGTGTTAAAGCTTGATGAAGAGTAAGAGCGGTACAAAGGATGAAGGGCAGTGAGATTTCCGTATATGTGCATATTCCGTTCTGCGTCAGAAAATGCCTTTACTGCGACTTCAACTCGGCAGTTCAGCCGGATTATATCATCGATTCCTACATAAACGCGCTCCTTACGGAGCTTGATCTGAAACGGGAGGCCTTTGTTTCAAGGCAGCTCGTTTCCGTATATATCGGAGGCGGAACCCCAAGCTCCATTCCGCCGTCTTATATAAGGCTTATCCTTGAGCGGATCTCGTCTTATATTCCGATAAATGATGACACGGAGATCACGATAGAGATCAATCCCGGAACAACGGTGGATCACAAGATAGGAGACTATGTAGCCTGCGGGATAAACAGGATAAGCATAGGGCTTCAGTCGGCAGATGATGAAGAACTTAAAGCTCTGGGGCGGATCCATGATTTTGAAACTTTTCTTCACACCTATGATGTCGTAAGCAATGCGGGGATAGATAATATAAACGTTGATATCATGACCTCGATCCCACATCAGAATAAAGAATCCCTTGTAAGCACGCTGAAAAAGGTGACGGGTCTTAAGCCGCAGCATATCTCGGCTTATTCCCTTATAATAGAGCCCGGAACTCCTTTTTATCAGAGGGGGGCTGTAAATCTTGATCTGCCTTCGGAGGATGAGTCCCTTGAAATGGACCGGAAGACAAGAGAGTTTCTTGATGCTGCGGGCTATAAGAGATATGAGATTTCCAATTATGCAAAAAAGGATGAAAAGAGAGATTTCCGGTGCCTGCACAATTTAAGGTACTGGGACAGGGGAGATTATCTTGGATTCGGGGTTTCGGCGGCTTCACTTTACGGAAACCGCAGGTTCACCAATATAGCGGATATCGGTCCCTATATTACAAGCCCCGGAAGGCAGGTGTCAGAGGATCTTTTATTATCCCCCGATGATGCGGCGGCAGAGTTTATGTTCCTTGGTCTTCGGAAGACCGACGGCATAAGGCTTTTGGATTTTAAGGAAGAATTCGGTACTGATATCAAAAGGATATACGGGCATATCATGAAAAAGCAGGTAGAGAAGGAACTGGCCATGTTTTCCGGTGAGGGGGACGAGGAGAGGTTCATGCTCACCGACAGAGGTCTTGAGGTTTCCAATATCGTAATGAGTGAATTTCTCAGGTAAGTTATTGTTGATAATTATACTGAAAGATTATAGAATTATATCTATCTATGGTCCTTACTGTTCAGCGCCGAGACACGTACTTGCTGCGTGGCTACGGCCCAAAACACTTGACTAGCCGGCACGCCGCGAATCGGCGAAGCCGATTCTGCATGGTGGCGTGTGCGTTGCAATTCAGCGCACTGGCGGTGCGCTGAATTGTAGCTCTCTTTCAGGAGGAGTTATGAGGGTAGGTTTTAAGTATTATCAGGATGAAGACAGGATGGTCTATGATTCATCCGTAACTTCGGTGCTTCCAAGCGACAGTATGATTTCCCCGTTTGTTGGGAATATGGAAATAGGTGGGAAGGTTCATACCGAGGATTGCGAAAGGGCATTTTCTTTCTTAACTTCGAATTTTGATTTTTCGCACAGAAACTTCACTTATCTTCGTTTCCTGACAAAAAGCGGCGAGTTCAGATGGTTCCAGATGGAGATCTACGAAAGGAACGGAGACGGCTGCCTTTTGGGAACCATTGAGGAGCTTGAGCCTTATGAGAACGCGGAGGGCGATGGAGGAAGGCTTGATTTTTTCAGAGGGCTGTCGGACTTTCTTGAAGAGATTCCGATTTACGATGTTCCGAACTTATTCCTTATTAAGCTTACCGACTACAAATCATTAATGGATATAAAGGGCTCGGAGCTTGCCGACAAAGCTTTTGGGGAGGCCGTTAAGGTCGTTAAGGGAGTACTCAGGGCTTCCGACGTGGTGGCTATAGGAGGAGACGGCGTGATCCTTGCCTATCTTCTCGGAATAAAAGATGACATCATCTTATGCGACAGGGCGTCGTCCATCATTTCATCGCTCAGGATAACCTGGGGAGAGTACAGCGAAAACCTTAAGGAAGTTGTCTCCATCGGTATATCCACCGTTAAGCATGACGGCGGCAGGATGAACATTGCGGAGCTTTACGCAAAGGCTGTCCTTGCCCTTATTACCGCGGAGGAAAAGCATAAGAATACTTACGCGCTCTACTCCGATAATATAAAAAATGAGGAGCAGTTCGTAGGAAAGAATGTTTCGCTCCATGATATCGAGCTTGTGAAGAATATCCTGGATCCCATAAAGACCTGGGCTTATGCGGTTGACGAAAGGCTGCATCTTATATACAAAAATGACGCTTTGAGCGAAAGGATACCGGGAGAGAGCCTGGGATACTGCTACAAGCTGATAAAGGGAGGCACGGAGCAGTGCGTCGACTGTCCGTTAAAGAAATTCCAGGATGATCTTTCATCGGTTGACGCGGATGTTTATTCGCCGGGGCTAAGGCGTGAGATCCATACGAGAACTACGCGTCTTCGCATGAGGAATAACATCAAGGTCTACATCATAGCGGACACAAAGGATGATATCTCCAACCAGCTTGATGCCCTGAAAGAGAGCACCATGCATTACAACAAGGCGATGCAGAAGATACAGGATATCATCTGGGAAATAGACCTTGTTACCTTAAAGTGCATCCGTATCCGTGAAGAGAACATACTCTCCATGGTCGAAAAGAGAGTGGAGGACTTCGAGGGGCTTCGGGATTATTTCATGAATCACGTGGTCTATCCCGATGATGCGGAGGATTTCATGTATGCATCCTCTCCCACAAGACTTAAGGAAGCTTCAAGGATAGGCAGGGAATCCGTTGACAGCAAGGTGCGTCTGCTTTATCAGGACGGCACCTATCACTGGTATTCCTTAAGCGTGATCTTTGAGGAGGGCAAGGTTTTCCTTGTGGCAAGGGACATCAATGATCTTTCCCACGATATCGTACAGGATTATGTTACAAGCAGACGGTTCAGGGAAATAAAGACGGATTCCCAGGCGAGAAACGAGCTGGCAAAGAACTTCGAAAGAAGCGAGCATGTGAATGAGCTCACGGGAATCTATGTATTTGAATATGATGCCGCCGATAAGGATTATTATCTGAGTACCACCTTTGAGAATATGTTTGAGGTTTCAGAGGGAATGCTTTCCGGTGAGTGGACTCTCCTTGAGGGGCTGGCGCCCCACGCGGATGACCGTGAAAAGTATGAGAACTTCCTTCACAGGGCTAAATCCGGCAGTGACACCCATGAGACGACCGTAAGGCTTATCAATAAATACAATGTGGCGCTCTGGTTTACGATCACTGTCCAGACCTTAAAGGGTATAGGAAACGCTCTTGCCCGCATCACGGGCTGTATCCAGGATGTAAATACCGAGATGGAGATCAAGCAGGAGCTTGAGTTCAGGGCGGATTATGACAGCCTTACCGGACTTTTTAACAGTGAGAGCTTTTACAGGAGTGTTGAAGAGCGGCTCCTTATGCGGCCGGACAGCAAGTTTGCCATTATCTCTGTCGATATAGACAGGTTCAGGATAATAAATGACAGATTCGGCGTGGAGGCCGGCAATACCTGCTTAAGGGAGCTTGGACGGGTGATCCATGGTTCTCTTCCCTGGGACGGGCTTGCGGCAAGGTATCAGGCGGATATGTATTCCATTCTTTATGAATATAACGAGGAGCATGAGCTTCTTGAGTACATAGAAAAGCTTACCCTTTCCTTCCATGTGGATGAGGCCACAAGATGCGGCTCCACCTTAAGTTACGGCATCTACAAGATAGACGAAAGAAATATCTCTGTCAGGATAATGTGTGACAGAGCCCGTCTTGCAAAGAAGAACATAAAGGGCAATACCCTTACGAACTTCAATGTCTATGATGACAATATAAGGCTTAAGGATAATCAGATGGCAGAGCTTGAGAGCGAGATGGAAGTGGCTCTTGAGCGGCATGAGTTTATTATGTACCTGCAGCCCAAGGTTTCTCTTGAGACCGGACGTATCTGCGGCGCGGAGGCGCTGGTTCGTTGGATGCATCCTCTGAAGGGGATCAGGATGCCGGGTGATTTCCTCCCGCTTTTTGAATCCAACGGTTTCATAAAGAGAATTGATGAATTCATGTGGGATGCCACTGCGAAGTATCTTGCAAGACTTAAGGAATTAAATATCGATATTCCCGTTTCGGTCAATGTGTCAAGGCTGCACATAGGAAATACCGATCTTGTTACCGAGCTTTCAAACCTTGTTAAGAAGTATCAGATCGATCCTGCAAAGCTTGAGCTGGAGATCACGGAGACTCTTTTTACCGAGGATACCGATGCGCTTTACGGCATAATGCAACAGCTTAAGGATGTAGGCTTTACTATTGAGATGGATGATTTCGGATCCGGGTATTCGTCGCTTAATATGTTAAAGGATGCTCCGGTTGATGTTATAAAGATTGACAGATTCTTCCTTGACGAGGTTATTGATACCAAGAGAGGAAAGATCATAGTGGCGAATTCGATCAAGATGTCGAAGGAGCTTGGAATGAAAACCATAGCGGAGGGCGTGGAGACTAAGGAGCAGGCTGAGTTCCTGCGTAATGCGGGTTGTGACATCGCACAGGGATATTATTATTCAAAGCCCATACCAACTGAGGAATTCGAAGGGATCCTGGAGAGGAGTTTTAAATGATTTTTGTAAGACAGGAAGATCTTAAGGTCGGCATGAGGCTTGCAAAGCCTATCTACAACAAGAAGGGAGTCCTTCTTTACGAGAGGGATTCGAAGCTTACGACCCAGGGTATAGACAGTGTTAAGAACTTCGGTATAATTGGGCTTTATATTCTGGAGCCGGCAGAGCCTGTGCCTCCCATGACTGAGGAGGACATTGAGTTTGAGAGATTTCAGCAGGCTACAAGCTTTGCCATACAGGATGAGCTTAAGGAGATCCATGATAACCGGAAGCTTAAGAATCTTCCTAATATCGCAGCCTCTATAATCAAGGGTTACGGCAGGCTTGATCACAGGATCAATTTTGTACAGAATCTTCGAAGCAAGGAGGATGAGATCGCAAAGCATTCCCTTAATGCCGCGATGCTCTGCGCTATGATAAGCCACAAGATGAACATCCGTCTTTCCGATCAGAATGAGGCGGTTACGGCGGCTCTTGTTCACGGAGTCGGGCTTCTTGATGTGCCTGATGAGATACGGGATAAGAAGGAGAAGACGGAAGAGGATGAGAAGATCATCTTTGAGTGTAAGCGGCGCGGGGAGACCATTATTGAGTCCGTTTTTCTTTCCACTCCTGCGATAAAGAGGATCGTTGCCCAGTCCACCAGAATGCTGAATGCTTTTAATCATGGGAGCGATCTTGATACCAAGAAGGATGTCATTGGGGCTAAGATTCTTTGTCTTGCCCGCATTTTTGATGATATGACAGCTATGAACGATGTCAATGAGCCGACATCGGAGATTTCAGCCGTGAGATTCCTCATGGAGCATGACGAGTTTTTTGATCCTGATATGTCCAGGGCTCTTATGGACAGTATCAATCTTTTAGCTCCCGGGACGACTGTGGAGCTTACCAATGGGGACAAGGGGCTTGTCATTACTGAGAACACATCTAATATTCTTGAGCCGGTGGTGCTTTCTTTCGGGGACAACCGTATCATTGATCTGGGGCAGAAGCTCATTTATGGGGATCTGGGGATCAAGGATGTCATGAAGACCATGGATAACAGGAATATCATTGACAGGGAAGCGCTGAAGAAGGCGGGGATTAACCTGTAAAGTACGGCGGGTGTAACCACGTCAGGCACCCGGCAGGTACACGGTGGTTCGATTTAGATTGGAATAGCGGTAGTTGATTGTTTCATCCGGGGTCTTCGGGTGGGATTTCTGCATTATGTCTGGTAAATCTGTTTTTGTAACTGAGTGACTTCAATTTTTACAAATTAATGGAGGTTTTTTATGTACAGTTGTGTCAGGACTGTTTCTCTTTGCGGGCTTATGGGCAGGGAGATACGGGCGGAGGCTGATGTTTCCGAGGGACTGCCTGTTTTTGAGATGGTCGGGTTTCTTGGAGGTGAGGTTAAGGAAGCGAGGGAGAGGGTTAAGACTGCTTTGAAGAATTCGGGGATAGTTCTGCCTCCGAAGAGGATAACGGTGAATCTTTCTCCGGCGGATATTAAAAAGAGCGGGACTTCTTATGATCTGGCGGTGGCAGTTTCTTTGATGAAGGTTCTGGGGATAATTCCTAAGGAGGCTGCGGATGGGATGGTTGTTATTGGGGAGCTGGGACTTTCAGGAGAAGTTTTGAGAGTTAACGGGGTTCTTCCCATGATAATCGAGGCTAAAGGGATGGGGATCACTTCCTGTATGGTGCCTTCGGGGAATGTCAGTGAGGCTTTGGCAGTTGAGGGGATGGAGGTTTTTGGGGTTTCTTCCATTGCTGAAGTCAGGGGGTTCTTTAATGAGGGTAATGATGGCGGAAACTATAGTACCATGCGGGATACGGATGGATCTTTTGATATAAGGCAGTACGATGTGGATTTTTCTGAAGTTAATGGGCAGGAGTCCTGTAAGAGAGCCATGGAGATCGCTGCGGCAGGGATGCACAATATTCTGCTTATAGGACCTCCGGGGTCAGGGAAGACGATGCTTGCGAAGAGACTTCCTACAATACTGCCGGAGCTTGATGACAGTGAGAGGATGGAAGTTACGAAGATCTACAGTGTTGCGGGAATGCTTAAGGAGGGGCAGGGACTTATTCATACAAGACCGTTTGTGGCTCCGCATCATACGGTGTCATCTGCTGCTATGGCCGGAGGAGGGGCGATACCCAGACCGGGGGAGTGTTCTTTGGCTCACAGGGGGGTTTTATTCCTTGATGAGCTGCCGGAATTTTCAAGGAATACACTTGAGATCTTAAGGCAGCCCATGGAGGATAAGGAGGTTACCATTGCGAGGGCTGCGGCGAGCTATACTTATCCAGCAAGTTTCTTGCTGTGCGCGGCGATGAATCCCTGCAAATGCGGTTATTATCCGGACAGGACCAAGTGCAGATGTACTGATATGGACGTTCAGAAGTACCTGGGAAGGATATCGGGTCCCATGCTTGACAGGATAGATATCTGCGTTGAGGCTTCAAGGATTGAGTACAGTGATATAAGGAACAGGGAAAAGAATGAAAGCTCGGAGGATATAAGGCTCAGGGTGGAAAGCGCGGTTTTTGTACAGCAGGAAAGGTTCAGAGGGACGTCAATAAGGTTTAATTCGGAAATAGGGGTCAGGGACATTGACAGGTACTGCAGGCTTGGAAGGGAAGAGGAGAGGATGATGCGGGAGGCTTTTGATATGCTGGGGCTTTCTGCAAGGGCTTATCACAGGCTTATCAGGGTTGCGAGAACCATTGCGGATCTTGACGGGAAAAAGGATATAGGATGCGATCATCTTTCTGAAGCCATAGCTTTCAGGAATATAGACAGGAGGTACTGGAATGGCTGAGATAAGGTATATTTCAAGATTTGAGGAGGAGTTTCCGGATAAGCTAAGGTTTATTCCCGGCTGTCCTTCGGGGATATACGTTAGCGGGGAGCTTCCGGATCCTATGAAGAAGAGTGTTGCAATAGTGGGAGCCAGAGCATGTTCGGAGTACGGGAAAAGGATGGCAGAATATTTTGCGTCCCATCTTGCGGCTGCCGGTGTTCAGATAGTCAGCGGGATGGCAAGAGGGATTGACGGTATCGCTCAAAGGGCGGCTCTTATGGCAGGCGGGAGATCCTTTGGCGTGCTGGGCTGTGGTCTCGACGTAGTGTATCCTAAACAGAACAGTGAAATTTACGAGATGATCGAAGGCAATGGGGGACTTATATCAGAACATCCTGTGGGGACTCCGCCTCTGGGGAGAAACTTTGCCTCAAGGAACCGGATCATCTCCGGGATGTGTGATATCCTGCTTGTGATAGAGGCCAGGTTAAAGTCGGGGACTTCAATAACCGTTGCAAATGCTCTGGAGCAGGGCAGGGAGATATATGCCCTCCCCGGGCGGCTTACTGACGGACTTTCAGCCGGCTGCAACAAGCTGATATCAGAGGGAGCCGGGGTTGCTTTGGATCCTGATGATATACTAAAAGCTCTCGGGTTACTGTGTGAGGATCCTGTAGTGACTAAGGGCAGAAGGAATAATGAACCCGCACAAACCGTAAGACTTGACCTTACATCTAAAGAAAAAATGGTTTTTAACTGCCTGGATCTTTACCCAAAGACTGTAGACGAAATAGTCCGCACTCTTCGTATCCCGGTTTCCGATGCCGTAAACATCCTGACAACCCTCTGTATCAAAGGCGCCGCTAAAGAATGTGCCAAGAGCAACTACATAAGAGCCATATAGCGCTGGGTTGATATTATCCCTTAACATGTTACAATGAATATAGCTACAGAAAGGTAATACATTATGAGGTTTTCATGGGACGATGAAAAAGATATGAAGAATTACAAGGATCATGGCATACACTTCGAAACGGCAATGTTTATATTTAATGATCCTTACAGAATCGAACGACCGGATATCTCAGTCAATAATAACACGATTGAAAACAGGTGGCAGACAATAGGAAGAGTTAATAATATCATTTTTGTTGTTTATGAGGAAAGAGTCGGCGAAGAAGTTCGTCTGATTTCGGCCAGACTTGCTACAGCAAGAGAAAGGAGAATTTATAATGGCTATAAAAACGATGATATTGAACCCTGGGGATCAGCCTACTGAAGAACAGATCAGGGAGATACAGAAAGCCTCTGAAAGAGAGGTGAAATTTACTGATGACGCACCGAAACTTACAGACAAAGATCTGGCAGAATTTAAGCCTGTAAATTCGAAGTATTATCGCCCCGTTAAGGAGCTTATTTCCCTGAGGCTGGATGCCATGCTTGTTGATGCATTTAAGTCGACAGGAAAGGGATATCAGACAAGAATAAACGAAGCTCTCTGGATAGGAGCCAGAGAGATGGGGATTATTTCAGGATAAACGACCGTATGTTTCTGATGAAAATCGATAATCTATAGGTTATAATACCTTACAGCAACATTTGGTACGACTGATAGGAGGTACTATGTCAGAAGAAATCAGTATTGAAAAATTACGTGAAGAGGTGAATCCCGTATACAGTACGGCTCATTCATGTCTGCAGATCGTTGCTTCAATGGGGGATGAGGATTCGGAGAACCTCAGAAAAGAACTGGGATTTACCTTTTTCGGGGCTGACTGGAAGGAAAGAGGTGCGAATGTACCGGAAGAGGTACATGCAGCCCTTATTAAGGCAATGCCGGTATTTAACGCAATGCCCGAGTCACGGTTCTATTCATCAAACAACTTTATCCTGCAGTCAGGCGTCAAACAGGTAATGGATCTCCCATGCGGGTATACCGCACGCGGGGTAAAGCTTGCCAAAAGCGGTATAAGATATTTCGGAATGGATCTTCCAGCTGTCATATCCGGGATTGAGCCTGCGGTAAGGAGGATGATAGGGGACAATGGAAACATAAGCTACCATGAGGTTGACGCTACCAACTACGCTTCCTTAAGAAAAGCTAATGATTTCAAGGCTGATGTTGAGCTTGCCGGCAAAACGCTTAATGTAGCACTTGCAGGTCGTCTGGATACCATCACCGCCCCCGGTCTGCTTGAACTCTACAGGAAAGCCGGGAGCAAGGGCGGATATGATGACATCCGCATTGACATGAAGGAGCTTGAGTATGTATCATCCGCAGGCCTTCGTGTGCTTCTGATAATGAGAAAAGCTCTCACTGACAGCAACAGCTTTAACCTGGTAAATATGAATCACTCGGTAAAGGAAATAATAGAAACAACAGGATTTGATTCCATTTTTTGCTGATATTGTGATATCTGCAACTATCGGTATTTCTACGCGGTATCATAAGGAATGGCTTTGTTACTGTTCAGCGCACTGGCGGTGCGCTGAATTGTAACATGGCTTTAAGTGAATGAGCGATTCAGGAGGATAGGAACGAAAATGAAGAAACTCTTTACTATTGATGATTTCATGGTGGCGTTCATCTCGGCGCTGGGCTATGGCTTTGGTGAAACCATTGCAAGGATTTCCGGCTGGCCGGAGTTTGTGTGCGTGGCAGCCAGCTTTGCGTTAGGAATTGCTTCAGAGGAAATCATTGGCAGGATCGTTTTCAGTAAGGCTGTACAGAAAAAAAAGGCAAACCGGATATTCATCTATGTTGTGATACCGCTCATCTTTCTTATTGCACATTGTGTTTCGATCCGTCTGATGGGAGTATCCATGATGGAGTATTTGGAAGAGGAACTCGCATTTGTTGTGGTTCTTCCCATTCTTGGCTTCTTTGTAAACCTGTTCATACGCACCTTAAAGATCCGGAAGATCCGCAGTCTCTACGGGGATGGAAACGAAGGCTATGTATTTGATCTGGAAAAAGATGACATTGAGGATACGAATAAAGAGAATCAGAGGGTTTTGGGTACCTACGATGAAGACATTGCGGTAAAGACAAAAACAGGCATCTATGTAGGAGAAAGAAATAAGAAAACGATCAATTATCTGGGCATCCCGTACGCTGAACCGCCGGTCGGACCGCGTAGATGGAAGGCGCCCAGGCCTCTTCCTCCGTCGGATGATGTATTTGAGGCGGTTAATTATGGGGCTTCTGCCATACAGGTGGAACACAAAGGCTCGCTCGTAAAGCATCACCGGCAGAGCGAGGACTGCCTTACCTTGAATATATGCGTTAACAGTGACAGGACAAAGGATAAAAACCCGGTTCTTGTGCTGTTTCATCACGGTGATTTTGCCTGCGGAGGATCGGTTGATCCTTTGCTGTACGGTGACAGTTTTGTATCCGATCACCCTGACACTGTTTTTGTCAGCTTTAATTATCGCCTTGGCATTTTCGGCTTCATCGATTTTTCCGAGGTTCCCGGTGGGGACGCCTGTCCGGATGCCTTAAACCTTGGATTGCTGGATCAGATCGCGGCAATGGAATGGATCAGGGACAATATTGCATCTTTCGGAGGTGATCCGGGCCGGATAACGGTGGTCGGTTTTGATTCCGGCGCCGCGTCTATCCTTCTGCTTGCGGCCAGTAAGAAGGCGAAGGGGCTGTTCGGGAGAGCCTTTGTATTTAACGGCAACCCGGTATCCGCCCATTGCACACCGAAAGCATCCAGAGCTTTGGCAAAGGATTTGCTGAAAGAAACCGGGACTTCGACAATGGAAGAGCTTTTACAGCTGGATACAAAAGCGCTGAAGGATGCGGGGGAGAAGCTTTGGCAGAATATGTGCGCGCCAACCTGTGACGGGAACCTTGTACCTTCAGACTTATATCAGGCCTTTCGTGAGGGAGCCGCTTCTGACATCAGGTTTATCATTGGGATTCCCGGCAATCAAAGGAGGGAATTCAGATCCCTTGTGGGGGATAAGAGGTACGTGGAGGGAATTCTGGCGGATGTTTACGATATGGCAAACCACATGGAAGATACCACTGTCAGGGCTGTTCAGGCTTACCTTGAGCAGCAGATGGCAGCATCAACCGGGATTGAGGTGAAAGCTGAGCTTGTTGAGCAGTGGCTTACGTTATGTACCTATCATGTTGCGGAAATTCTTTCGGAGACCGGGAACAACGTGCATCTTTTGTATTGGGATGAAAAACCGCTGATAGAAAATCTGGGTTCAGGCACGATCGATTCAACTGCCACATTTCTTGGAAACAGTGACGCATTACAGATGTATGGCAGCGTAATGAATCCGGATCTGTCTGAGATACTGCAGACCCTTTTGAAGAAATATATTAACGGAAATGCGCTGCAGCTGTATCACAATGAGATATCGGGAATCGATGACCTGGATTGGAAGGCATTTCCCAAGGCTCTGATCGTTTCGGACGGGAAAATAAAATGCGACAGTATAGATGAACGGATAGCGGAAATAAAAGATTTATCTGGCTTTGAGTGACAAAAGGGAATGGTTTTGTCGAGCTTAGTGTTTATGGTATAATACATAGTCTTAAATCATTAATTTTTGAAAGGTAAGGCTGTTATGGCGGATTCAATTTTCAGGGAAAAAAGTCTGGAGAGGGTGTCGTCTCCGGAGAAGCTTAATGATTATATCAGAGTCACCACACCTTCCGTGTGGGTAATACTTATCGCAACTTTTCTGATCCTTTTCGGCGCCATTGTCTGGAGCATCTTCGGAAGGATCAATATCCACGACGAACAGGGCAATGTACAGAATGTTGCTCCGATCACATTCGTAACTAATTAAACTGCCATGCCGGATAAGGTTAATAAAATCAATCATCCCGTTAAAAAGGGGATAGCCAAGGTACCGGTGGTAATGCAGATGGAGGCGCTGGAATGCGGCGCGGCCTGTCTTACCATGGTTTTAGCGTACTACGGGAAATGGGTTCCGCTTGAAAAGGTCAGGGAGGACTGCGGAGTGTCCAGAGACGGCTCCAAGGCAGGTAATATAAACCGAGCCGCAAGAAACTACGGTCTGGATGCTGCAGGTTACAGACTTGAGCCTGAAAACCTTTGGGAAAATGCCACTTTTCCCTGCATAGTGCACTGGGAATTCAATCATTTTATCGTTGTTAAGGGCAGGAAAAACGGTAAGGTGTATGTAAATGATCCCGCAAGGGGCAATTATTTCATGACCGAGGAAGCCTTTGATAACGGCTTCACCGGTGTCTGCCTTATGTTTGAGCCCACGGATCAGTTTGTACCTGACGGAAAGCCCAAAAGCATTTTAGGTTTTGCAAGAAGAAGGATGGAAGGAACGGGGAGTGCCATAGTCTTTGTAGCGCTCACAACCCTTATTGCTTCCATTGCCGGGATAATCAGTACAGGTTTTTCAAGAGTCTTTCTTGATCAGCTTATAACAGGGAGAGATGCTGATCTTCTTATTCCGTTTATCGTAGGACTTTCTGTTTTTGCCCTGATCCAGGTAGTAGTTGCCTGGATACAGGCTATTTATTCACTTCGTATTAACGGTAAGATGGCGGTTGTCGGGAATACAACCTTTTTCTGGCATGCATTAAGACTTCCCATGAGGTTTTATTCTCAGAGAATGGCAGGAGATATCGAGCAGAGGAGGGAGACAAATTCACTTATTGCAGGGACTTTAGTCAATACCTTTGCTCCTCTCGTTCTTGATACCGGGATGATGTTCTTCTACCTGATTGTCATGTTAAGGTACTCCGTCCTGCTGACAGCCGTAGGCGTATTAAGCGTAGCTGTCAATATCTTCGTTGCCAGGGTAGTGTCCGGGAAGAGGATCAATATCACAAGGGTCATGATGCGGGATCAGGGTAAACTTGCTGCCACGACTGTTTCCGGTATAGAGATGATAGAGACGATTAAAGCCAGCGGCGCAGAAAACGGGTTTTTCAGAAAGTGGTCCGGATATCAGGCAAGCGTTAATACCCAGAATGTAAGGTTCTTAAACCTCGATGCTTATCTGGGATCGATTCCCGCCATTGTCAGTACCGTTGTGAATAATATCGTCCTGATCCTTGGTGTGATGCTTATAATTCAGGGGAAATTCACCTATGGTATGGTGCTGGCCTTTCAGGGATATCTTTTATCCTTTATGACTCCTGCCCAGTCTCTTATTGACGCGGGACAGAGTGTCATAGAGATGAGAACCCAGATGGAGAGGGTCGAGGACGTCTTATCCTATCCTGTTGACGTGGAAATAAAAGAGACAGAGGAGATTTCCGAAGAGAGATCGAAAAAGCTGTCGGGAGCTTTCGAGATGAAGGATGTGACCTTTGCCTATTCAAATCTTGCCCCGCCCCTTATAGAAAACTTCAGCATGAAGCTTGAAAGCGGACAGAGCGTTGCCTTTGTAGGCGCTTCCGGCTGCGGGAAATCAACCCTTTCAAAACTGATCTCCGGGCTCTATAAACCCTGGAGCGGAGAGATCCTTTTTGACGGACGGAGTATAAACGAGATAGACCGCAGTGTTTTCACCGGATCCGTAGCGGTAGTCGATCAGGATATCATCCTTTTTGAAGACACCATAGCGAATAATATCAAGATGTGGGATAACTCCATCGAAGACTTTGAGATGATAATGGCCGCAAGGGATGCGAAGCTTCATGAGGATATCATGAAGAGGGACGGAGGCTATCAGTATCGCCTTACCGAGGGAGGAAAGGATTTCTCCGGCGGTCAGAGGCAGAGGCTTGAGATAGCGAGAGTCCTTGCCCAGGATCCTACCATCATAATAATGGATGAAGCGACCAGCGCTCTTGATGCCAAGACCGAGTATGAGGTGGTGCAGTCAATCAGGGAGAGGGGAGTCACCACCATAGTCATAGCGCACAGACTATCAACCATAAGGGACTGTGACGAGATCATTGTTCTGGATCATGGGAAGGTAGTGGAAAGAGGAACTCACGAAGAACTAATGAAGCTTGGAGGAAAATATACCGAGCTTGTGACAGCGGAGTAAATATGGGTTGGTTTGACGAACAGATAAAAGCCAGAAAAAAATCGGATGATGAGACCTTTGAAGACTCTTTCATAAAGATCGCGGGATCCGTCATGGGCAGAAAGCTTTCTGCGGCGATCGATGATGAGAGGGAAAGGACTACGGATGCAGTAAAGGAGATACTGCATTATTACCATGTACCCTTCAGGGAGGTTCCTGAAAGCAAGAAGGACATGGAGGAGGTGCTGGAGTATCTCTTAAGACCCAGCGGAATAATGACAAGGGAGGTTGAGCTGACCCCGGGTTTTGGAAAGAATGCCGCAGGCGCCATGCTCACAACCTTTAAGAAAGACGGAAGACCGGTGGCTTTAGTTCCCTCCGGGGCTGTGGGCTACAGGTTTGTGGATCCGGTATCCGGAGAATATATTCCGGTAACTTCCGCAAATGAGAGCCTTTTTTCCGGGATGGCCTATGCTTTTTATAAGCCCTTCCCCATGAAGGAGCTTAAGGTATGGCATATCTTTAAGTATATCTGGGAGAATGCTGAGAAGCGGGATCTTATAATGTTCTTTATATTCAGCGGGATAGTATCCCTTATAGGACTATTAAATCCCTGGTTCAACAATATACTGTTCTCCGACGTTGTGAAGTCAAAGAGCATGCAGGTGCTTCTTGCCATGGCAAATTTCATGATAATGACTGCTATCAGCACGATGCTTTTTACAACGATTAAAACCCTGTATCAGCAGAAGATCAGCGCCGGGCTTACTCTTAATGTTGAGGCTGCCACAATGATGAGGATGCTTTCGCTTCCTGCATCTTTTTTCAAGGACTACAGTGCAGGAGAGCTTGCAAGAAGGAGCCAGTATCTGAATACACTGGTGGATGTGCTTATCAATGTCGGTTTTTCAGCCCTGATCACCTCTTTATTTTCACTTGTGTATATAACGGAGATATTTGTTTTCGCGCCTTCCCTTGTGACACCCGCCGTTACCGTAACGCTTATAACGCTGGTGATCTCTATCCTTGCAGCTCTTATGCAGATGAGGGTTTCCAGGGAACAGATGAAACTTCAGTCCAAGGAAAGCGGTATGGGCTATGCCCTTATTTCCGGCATACAGAAGATAAAGCTTGCAGGAGCGGAGAAGAGGGCCTTTGCAAGATGGGGGAGACTCTATGCCGAAGAAGCGGCATATATGTATAATCCTCCGCTTTTTATTAAGGTCAATCAGGTGGTTGTAAGCGCCGTGTCCCTTTTCGGCACGATAATCATATATTACGTGGCGGTAAAAAACGGAGTGAGTGTTTCCGAATACTATGCCTTCAACAGCGCTTATGGAATGATGAGTACGGCTTTTGCGGCTCTTTCCGCAGTGGCTGTTGCGGTGGCGCAGATAAAACCGATCCTGGATATGGCAAAGCCCATCATGGAGACAGTACCGGAGATAGCGGAAGAAAAGCAGGTTGTTGAGCGTCTTTCGGGCAGTATAGAGCTTAATAATGTTACCTTCAGATACAAGGAAGACATGCCTGCGGTGCTGGATGATATATCCCTTAGGATAAGGGCCGGGCAGTACGTGGCGATAGTCGGAAAGACAGGCTGCGGCAAGTCAACGCTTATGAGGATAATGTTAGGCTTTGAGTCTCCACAGAAAGGAGCCGTGTACTATGATGGAAAAGACTTAAAGACTATTGACTTAAAATCTTTAAGAAGCCGCATAGGTACCGTGATGCAGGACGGAAAGCTTTTTTCCGGGGATATTTATTCAAATATCGTGATATCGGCTCCGGAGCTTCCTCTTGAAGCTGCGTGGGAGGCTGCGGAGAGAGCCGGCATGGCTGATGATATAAGGATGATGCCCATGGGAATGTACACTTTGATCTCGGAAGGTCAGGGGGGCATCTCAGGTGGCCAGAGGCAGAGGCTTATGATAGCAAGAGCCATTGCGCCGAAACCTAAGATACTGATGTTTGATGAGGCAACCAGCGCCCTTGACAATCTGACACAGAAGACGGTATCCGAATCTTTGGATGAGCTTAAGTGTACCAGGGTTGTGATAGCCCATCGCCTTTCGACCATTAAGCACTGTGACAGGATAATAGTTCTGGATCAGGGCAGGATAATAGAGGATGGAACCTACGACGAGCTTATGGCTCTGAACGGATATTTTACGGATCTCGTCTCAAGACAGCAGCTTGACGAGAATAAAGACAATGCGGAGGGAGCCTGAAAGGCTCCCCTATTGCTAATGAGAGGTGAAGAGGATGAAGAAACGACTGCTTGTATGCCTGCTTTCAACTACTCTTTTGACAGGCATGATCTTTGGAGAATGCTTTGCGGCGGAGACAGGGATGGAATCTGCGGAATCAGAAGAAGCGGCGGAGGTTTTTGAAGAAGCTGAAATGTCCGCGGAACACGCGGATGATACCGGGGATGAAAAAGGTTCCACTGATGCGGTTTATGCGGAAGGCGATACATTTTCAGAAGAGCCTTTCGTTAATGAGCCGCCACTTGCAGTGGATGTTCCCTTTACTGCTGATGAAGTGTCCGATAGAAGCCTTAATGAAGGCGAGCATGACGATACGATCATCTCACTGGATGTAGCTTACAGAACCCAGAGCCAGATAAGAAGCTACATGGAAGCACATCCGGCAGAGACCATCAGTGTTCCGGATGCCTATGCTTCTACGCCAAGTACGAAGGTGCCCTATGATCCAGGTACTCTTTCAGAAAACGCCATAGAGGCGGGAATAAGAGCCATAAACCAGATACGGTATACCGCAGGTCTTGAATATGATGTAACTGCTAAAACCGATTATTCGGTGCAGTGTCAGGCTGCATCATTGTTAAATGCAGTGAATAATACCCTGTCTCACTTTCCGACTAAGCCCCAGGATATGGATGATGACCTCTATAATACAGGCTATAAGGGAGCAGGAAGCTCAAACATCGCGTATAACTATGGATCCCTTGCAGCCTCCGTACTTAAAGCCTGGATGCATGACGGTGATACCAATAATGTAAACAGAGTCGGACACAGGCGCTGGATCTTAAATCCCACCATGAAAGAAACGGGCTTCGGACAGGTAGGAGCCTATACGAGTATGTATTCGTTCGACAGGAAAAGAGAAATTGGAAGCATACCCATCGTTGCCTGGCCTGCCCAGAACATGCCGGTAGAATGGATCGATTCCAGTCTTCCCTGGAGCGTAAGCTTCGGGACTACGCTTAATAAGGATGATATTAAAGTTACCCTCACAAGGAAAAAGGACGGGAAAGTCTGGAGCTTCAGCTCCTCAAATGCAAATGGATACTTTGAGGTTAATAATGACTACTACGGGCAGCCGGGCTGCGTTATCTTCAGACCGGACAGCATAAGCTATAAGGACGGCGACATCTTTACGGTAAAGGTTGAAGGAGCGATAGAAGGAAAGACCCTTCAGTATACAGTCTCCATATTCAAGGATGCACCGATAGAGCCTTCGAGTATAAAGCTTTCTGATTACAAGCTTACGCTTCCGGTAGGTGAGGAGGTTACGATCCTTGCTTCCGTGCTTCCTGCAAAGGCTTCCCAGCAGATGATCTTTGACAGCAGCAATCCTGCGGCAGCAACCGTTGATCAGGCCGGAAAGATAAAAGGAGTGGGAGAGGGAGTAACGAGGATCAGGGTCTCCTCTAAAGAAAATGAGGAGGTTTACGCCGACTGTATAGTTACCGTGGTAAAAGCAAAGCTTAAGGCTCCAACCTTCAGTCCCAAATCTGGTACCAGGGTTTTTGTGGGGGACAGGATCAGTATTTATTCCTCGGATGCGTCAGCAACTGCGACTTTAATGTACAGGATAGGAAACGGAAACTATCAGAAGTATTCATCTTCCATACTGGTGTCTTCTGCCTATGAGGGGATGACTCTTACCTTCAAGGCCTATGTTAAATCGGGGGATACTTCGGCCTTTGAGGACAGTGATATAACCGAGGCGGTCTTTTATGTTTCGAAGGCTGATGTGCAGGGAGATATCGATGATGAGGACTGGAAGAATCTTGGGTATGATCCTGCAAACATCCCTGACGGGCTTTGGGTCGGAGGGCTTAAGAGCACCTATGTCTATACCGGGGATCCGATAACGGCGGAGGAGCTTCGGGTTTATTATAAAAACTACCGTCTGACATCGAAGGAGTATACCGCAAAGTATAAAAATAATATCGATGCCGGCAAGGCCTGGGTTCAGGTTACCTTAAAGAGCGGCTTTGTATATAAGGACAGCTATGAAAAGACAAGATCCTTTGATTTCCAGATCCTGCAGGCTGATATATCGGGAAGCAGCTTTGATGCCCCGGATGTCTATATGGCGGAAAAGAAGGATAAGGAAGGGCATCCCGTGGAGCAGACCGTGTACCCGGTGCTTTATTATTCCGGAGTGGCATTAAAGGGAAAAGGAAGCAAAACGGACTTTGTTACCGAGATCTATTCTTTGGAAGCCTATGCGAAATATCAGCTGAATAAGCTTAAAAGAGTAAGCCGTGACGGGATTTATTACGCAAGGCTTGACGGGCAGGATAATTTCTGCGGGACGAGGATAATAAAGGTAATAGTTCAGGACTTCGAGCTAAAGGATATTGTCAAGGTAAAGCCTCTTTATGATACTACAAAGACCTATACGGGTGATCCGATCTATCCGGATGCCACGCTTACATATAAGGATGAGGGAATCCTTACGCCGGATGACTATGTTCTAACTTACGGACCGAATACCGATGTGGGAACAGGCTATATAAACGTGGCAGGGAAGGGCAGTTATACAGGAAAGAAGAACCTGACCTTTAAGATAGTGCCCTACAATATCAGTGAAAACGAGAAGCTTATGACGGTAAGCCTGGGGTCTGACAGCAAGGCTTCCCTCACCTATCTTAAGAATGAAGCGGTTTTTGATAAGGATGAGATAAGCGTTGTTTCCGATGAGCTTGGAAGGACTCTGAAAAACGGGAGGGATTATACCGTAAAGTATTACAATAATAACTCCTATGGGAATAAAACCCCCTATGTCGTGATAACCGGAAAGGGCAATTATACCGGAAGCATTACCAGGATGATCTCCATACTGCAGGCTGATATAGAAAGAGCTGACATGATAGCCGGTAATGTTGAATATAAGGCAAAGCCCGGGATCTACAAGACGGTGCCGGCGCTCTATGATACAAACGGGAAAGCTCTTCAGTCAGGTGTTGATTATGAGAAGGTCTTATCCTATACCTACAGGGATTATACAAATGTGAAGCAGAAAGCAGGTAAGGGATATGTTACTCACGGCAGGATGGCAGGGCAGAGCGTTGATCCCAGGGATCTGATCCCTGCAGGAACTGTCCTTCTGGTTACCGCAACAGGAAAGGGTTTTTACACCGGAACTGTTTCTGCGGAGTACAGAGTTGCAGCCCACAGCATGAAAGGTATCGTTTTCTCCTGCGACAAATTCTATTATACCGGGAAGGAGATAAAGCCTGATCTCGTAGGGCTTTATGACACCAAGGAGGGAATAAGGGCTTATTACAAGGCTTCCGACGGTTCCTGTTTTGACGCCAGTACAAACCTTCAGGTCATAAGCTATTCGTCGAACGTAAAGACCGGAACGGGGAAGGCGGTTATAGTAGGCGCCGGGGATTATGCAGGGAAAAGGACGGTAAGCTTTAAGATACTTCCCGAGAGGGTGTAAATAAGTGTTGTGATAAAAATGTGTGTCCATGAATTATAGGATGGCGAAGGGTTAGGAACTGCTGATATATAATCTTCGAAATTGACTTGCTTTACGTTGCGGTGTCGTCGTATATATACTGGTTAACGTTAATGAGTGCCGAAGGCACGAATTTAGGTTAACCGCATATACCGCGGAACGGCTTTTCAAATCGGCAGTTAATTTCGTTCGCGAGTATAGTAAGCGAAATAAATAATTTCGCTTACTATAAAGCCTCCGGCGGATGCGCCCGGATTTTGCAAGGAAATATGCCGCTTTCAGCGGCCAAAATCCGGCGCAGTAAACGACAAAACGAAAAGAGTTTTGTCGTTTAC
>JAFPZU010000044.1 GCA_017417105.1 Lachnospiraceae bacterium
TAAACGACAAAACTCTTTTCGTTTTGTCGTTTACTGCGCCGGATTTTGGCCGCTGAAAGCGGCATATTTCCTTGCAAAATCCGGGCGCATCCGCCGGAGGCTTTATAGTAAGCGAAATTATTTATTTCGCTTACTATAAAACGAGCCGCGCAATAGACCGGCGCGGCTCGCTGATATTTTTTATTTTAACTTACTTCGTGCTGTTCTTCTTATCTGCGAGGATATCAAACACCACGGCTGCCAGAAGGACGACGCCCTTGACAACCTTCTGCCAGTTTGCATCGACGCCCATTAGGGACATTCCAAGGTTTATGACACCGATAAGCGTAGCACCGACAACCATACCGAAGACGTTTCCGGCTCCGCCGTATGCGGAAACTCCGCCCACAACGCAGGCTGCTATCGCATCCATCTCGTAGTTGGTTCCTGCTGTCGAGTTCGCCGCCTGGAATCTTGCCGTTACGATGTAAGTCGTTATAACCGTCAGAACCGCCATGTTCAGGTATGCAAAGAACATGATCTTCCTTGTATCCACACCTGAGAGTCTTGTAGCCTCGGCGTTTCCTCCTATGGTATAGAAATATCTGCCGAGAGTGGTTCTTGAGGTTATGAAATTATAGATCAAAACGATCACCACGACCCAGATGAGTACGGTAGGAATACCTCCCGCCTGTGCAAGCTTTACTGCAAAAAGCATGATCACGGCTACGGAAAGCACACATTTAATAAGCAATGACACAACTGATTCCGCTTCGTAGCCCTTCTTCACTTTGTTGGCCCGGCTCATGAAAGATACCGCAACAACTACCACGCTTGCTATGATTCCTGCAACAACGCATACTATGTTAAGCTTTCCCACCGGAGTTGAGAAGACCTTTCCGGAGAATATCGCAAGGAATCCCTTCTTCGCCGCAAGTGAGATACTTCCGGTTGTGCTGTTTGCGCTGAGAAGCGCCGTTCCCCAGCCTCTGAATGCCAGATAACCTGCAAGGGTTGCTATCCAGGGCGGTATATTTACATAGGCTATGATAAATCCAAGAACCGATCCGTATACCACTCCAACTAAAAGCATGATAAGGATTGATATCCCGGGGTTGACCTGCTTGACAGTCATAAGTATTCCGCCTATGGCTCCCAGGAAACATACAAAGGATCCGCATGACAGATCGATATTACCGCCTGTCAGCATACACATCAGCATACCTGTAGCCAATACGAATACGTATGCATTCTGTGTTATAAGAGCATTGAAGTTCATTGCCTGAAACATCTGACCGCTTGTCATTGCAGTGAAGAAGATATATACCAGGACAAGGACTATAAGCATTGCATTTTTTTTCAGTACATTTACTGCTTTATTATTCTTCATGACTCCTCCTCCCTTACTTCTTCTTTTTATTTGACATTACGTCAAAGATGATAGCTATAAGAACAACGAGACCCTTTACCACTTTCTGGTAATTTGCTTCCACGCCCATGATACTCATTCCCATGTTGATGACACCCATGAGCAGAGCACCGATTACGATACCGAATACGTTTCCTTCACCGCCGTACGCTGAAGCTCCGCCGATGAAGCAGGCTGCAATGGCATCCATCTCATAGCCCTGTCCGAAAGTAGGCTGAGCCTGGGTTGCTCTTGCGATCGTAAGTATTCCGGCAAGTCCCGACATAAGACCCATGTTCACGTATGCAAAGAAGTAAACCTTCCTGGGATCGATACCGGAAAGAGTGGTTGCTTTCTCGTTTCCTCCGACTGCATACAGATAACGTCCCATCGTGGTATTCGAGGTAATATATGCATATGCTAAAAGCACCAGCCCTATCCATATAAGAGACGTAGGTATTCCTTTATAGTTGGCAAGTGTGATGAAGAACCACATCACGGCCACTCCTATAATGACCATCTTTATCGCTTCACCCAAGAAAGGTCCTACATCATATCCGGCCTTGATCGCCGCCATTCTCCCTCTTACAACCATGACGACATATATGACCACCAGAACCACGCCTGTTAAGACACAGGTCATGTTAAGACTTCCTCCTCCCAGAAAGTCCGGTATATAACAGTCAGCTCCGCCTCCGAACACTTTCAGGAATCCTTCATTATTTACACCCACCGTAAATCCCTGAAGCACTACATTTGACAGTCCTCTGAAAGCATACATGCCTGCCAGTGTTGTAATGAAAGGAGGCACCTTGACATAGGCGATCCAGAAACCCTGCCAGGCTCCGACTAAAAGACCACCGATTATCATTACGATAACAGCGACCACGGGACTGATGTTCTTTGACATAATGACTGCGCCGATGCCGCCGATGAAGCAGACTACGGATCCGCAGGCAAGGTCGATATTTCCTCCCGTCAGGATACATAAGAGCATGCCTGCCGCAAGTACGAACACATATGCGTTCTGTGATATAAGGTTATTCACGTTCTGGGGCAGAAGCATCTTGCCGCCGGTCATCGCGTGGAAGAAGATGATAACCGCTATAAGGGCAAATACCATCGTATATTTTTTCAGGACATCTTTGATATTTATACTCATGTCATTCACCCCTTCCCGACTGTACAATGTTAGCCATTATGCGCTCCTGGGATGCCTCTTCGGCATTCAGCTCTCCAACGAACCTTCCCTCATTCATGATATATATCCTGTCACTCATTCCTATGACCTCGGGAAGCTCGGAGGATATCATCACAACGGATTTTCCGGCCTTAACGAGATCGTTTATTATACAGTAGATCTCATATTTTGCTCCGACATCGATACCTCTTGTAGGCTCATCGAGTATGAGGATATCGGGATCGGTGAACATCCATTTGGCAAGAAGCACCTTCTGCTGGTTTCCTCCGGAAAGGTTTCCTACATTCTGCTCCACAGACGGTGTCTTTGTGCTGAGCTTCTCCCTGTATTCGTCAGCTATCTGGTATTCCTTGTCCTGATCTATAACGCCGTTATTGCTGACACCCTTCATGTTTGCAAGGGATGTATTGACCCTTATGGGATTGGTAAGGACAAGACCGTTGCCCTTTCTGTCTTCGGTAACGTAGGCGATCTTTGCGTTTATTGCCGCCCTGGAATCCTTAAGATCCACTTCCTGACCGTGAACCTTCAATGTTCCGGAGATGCCGGAGCCGTAGGATTTTCCAAATATGCTCATGGCAAGCTCTGTACGTCCGGCTCCCATGAGACCATATATACCGACAACTTCGCCCTGCCTTACGGTAAGGTTTACGTTATCCACAACCTTACGTTCTGTATAAAGCGGATGATGGACTGTCCAGTCCTTAACTTCCATATTGATATCGCCAAGCTTAACTCCCTCTCTCTTGGGGAATCTGTTCGTAAGCTCACGGCCGACCATTCCGCGGATGATCCTGTCCTCGTTGATCTCCATGCTGTGGCAGTCCATGGTCTCCACAGTGGAGCCGTCACGGATGACCGTTATCTTGTCCGCAACATATACGACCTCATTAAGCTTATGGCTGATTATTATCATTGTCATGCCCTGTTTCTTGAATTCGAGCATCAGATCAAGAAGCTGTCTCGAATCAGTTTCATTCAGGGAGGATGTGGGCTCATCGAGGATAAGAAGCTTTGCATGCTTTGCCAGAGCTTTTGCTATCTCAACAAGCTGCTGCTTACCTGTTCCGATATCCTTTATCAGAACCCTTGAAGACTCGGAAAGACCGACCATCTTAAGATATTTGTCTGCCTCACCGTATGTTTCATTCCAGTTAATGGCGTTCTTCTTTCCTCTTTCGTTTCCGAGGAACATGTTTTCGCCTATGGACATCTGCGGAACCAGGGCAAGCTCCTGATGGATGATGACGATTCCTTTTTCTTCGGAATCCTTGATCTTCTGGAACTTACATACCTCGCCGTTATAAACGATATCACCCTCATAGGTTCCGTACGGATAGATTCCGCTTAGGACGTTCATCAGTGTGGATTTTCCCGCTCCGTTCTCTCCGACAAGCGCGTGGATCTCTCCCTCTTCAACAGAAAGGTTCACGTTATCCAAAGCCTTTACGCCTGGAAAAAGCTTCGTTATGTGATCCATTCTCAGCAATTCTTTTGCCAAAGCTGTTCCCTCCTTTCAGTCAACCTTCTCCTCTAAATAATTACCACATTATCATCCGGCTCCACTAATCCTGTAACCGATGATATGGATTTATATCATAGTGAAATGGGGCGGGCATTGCCCGCCCCAAATTTCCGTTCAGTTAAATTTGAGTACTTGCTCTTATTACTTGAGCTGATCCTCTGTGTAGTATCCTGAATCGATAAGGAGCTCTTTGTAGTTGTTTGCATCTGCAAATACAGGCTCGCAAAGGAATGAAGGAACTGTGATAACGTTGTTGTTGTAGGTCTCTGTATCGTTTACATCAACAGTCTCATCCTTAAGGATCTGAGTAACCATCTTAACAACCTGGCTTGCAAGTGTACGTGTATCCTTGAATACTGACATTGACTGCTTGCCTGCGATCATGTTCTTTGTATTCTCGATATCGCAGTCCTGACCTGTGATGATGGGATACTTACCCTTATAGTTTGCTGCAAGAGCATTCTCAACACCAAGAGCGGTAGAGTCGTTTGAGCAAAGCCATACATCGATATCCTTGTCTGTGTAGAATGAGGAGATCCTGTTCTCTGCCTCTGACTGAGCTGTCTCTGTAGCCCATGAAGGTGTAGCAACGTCATTGAAAGTGGTCTTGCCGGACTGAACAACGAGCTTGCCCTCATCTATGTAAGGCTTAAGAACGTCGTATGCGCCGTTGAAGAAGAATCCTGCGTTGTTGTCACCGGGATCACCTGCTGTGAACTCGATGTTGAAAGGACCTGGCTCTGTGTCGAGCTTAAGGGTATCTTTTACATATGTACCCTGAACTGTACCAACCTTGTAGTTATCGAATGTTGCATAGTAAGAAACTGCATCTGAATCCATGAGCAGACGGTCATAAGCGATAACCGGGATAGCTGCATCCTTTGCCATGTCAAGAGCCTCACCAAGTGATGAACCCTCGATAGCTGCGATAACGAGAACGTTACATCCGCTGGAGATCATGTTCTCAACCTGTGAAAGCTGGGTCTGAACATCGTTTGATGCATACTGAAGATCAACCTCGTATCCTGCATCGGTAAGTTCTTTCTCCATGTTTGCGCCGTCCTGATTCCATCTCTGGAGATCCTTGGTAGGCATTGAAACGCCAACTTTAAGTCCGCCTGCAGGAGCTGCTGCGTCAGCTGCGGGAGCTGCCTCGTCTGCTGCTGCATCAGCTGCGGGAGCTGCTTCCTCTGCAGGAGCTGCTTCTTCTGCTGCTGCCTCTGCTGCAGGAGCTGCTGTGTCAGCTGCGGGAGCTGCTGAGCTGCCACAACCGGCAAGCAAAGCTGCTACCATTGTCATTGAAAGAATAGCACTGAGTAACTTTTTCTTCATAATTATTTCCTCCCTTGGAATTTTAATCGTGTATTCCGAAGATTGTTATCGGAACACAAAATCACTTTACGAATATGATGCTATCATACGGGGAGGTTTAAAAAAACAGGAAATAATTGCAGATGATCTGTTCCTTGACAAAAATGAAATAGCACAAAATTGACTTGTGTCAGAAATTTTGTGCTATACCACATCTATTGCTGTTAAGCGTACAGGCAGTTCTTTAGTTCTGCCTTTCCTTAAGGTATACATCTTCCCGGAGGTGAAAGCCTCCGTTTATGATGACGCTGTCCATATTATCCTTTGTTACCATTATGGGTGAGATGCTGACAAAGGGTATCTCATACTTTCCGTTCTGCATCACGGAAACATCCGCAATTGTATTGCCCTTTGCAAGCTGTACGGCAGACTCCGCAGCCTTTTTTGCAAGCTGCTCTATGCTTTTATAGACCGTCATTGTCTGGGTTTCCTCGACTATCCTCTGGCAGGCATCGAGATCGGCATCCTGTCCCACTATGGGTATTTTCCCCGCACGTCTTTTTTCGGAATAATATCTTACGGCCTGCCCCGCCAGGGAATCGTTCCCGCACATGACCGCATCGGCTCTGTCAGCCTTATCCGGATTCTCGGACAGATAATTAAAGGCTTCCTCTCCCTTCCACTCCGACGCATAGTACGTATCGAACGCTATTATCCCATGACCCTTTATTTCCTCATCAAAACCCTTATTCACAAGTGAAACGTTAAAATCCTTTGAGGGACCGTTTATCTTCATGATCCTGCCTCCCAGGGGAAGCTCGTCTATTATCGCATCCGCCATAAGCTTTCCGACCTTTTCATTGTCGAAGGAAACATAGAGGTCAAGCGGCGCATCGGTTACAAGCCTGTCATAGGCTATCACCTTTATCCCTGCGCTCCTTGCTTCCTGAACCTCCTTCTGAAGCGCCGAACTGTCTACAGGGATCAGGACTATAACATCCATATTCTTTTCAATAAGGTACTTTATCTGATCCTTCTGCTTAGAGACATCTCCGTTGGCATTCTGGACATTTACCGTAGCTCCAAGATCCCTGGCTCTTGAAACGAAGATATCCCGGTCTCTCTCCCAGCGTTCGATGAGAAAGCTGTCAAAGGCTATACCTATCTGTATCTCTCCGTCCGAATCGGCTTTTTCTGCCAGCTCTCCCCGATCCTCCGTACTGCTGCCGCATCCTGTCAGGCAGAACACGCAAAGGACCACCAAAACCATCAGTCTCCTGAGACAATTATTCCCTCTCATTTATCCTGCATCTCTCCTGCTCTGTATTCCGTGGGGGTCATCCCCACCGCTTTCTTAAAGATCCTTGAAAAATAGTTCGGATCGGCATATCCTACCCGGGTACAGATATCCTTTACCGATATGCTCTGATCCTTCATAAGCTCCTTCGCCTTGTCCATTCGGAGCCCGGTCAGGTATTCCAAAAAGGTCTCTCCGGTTTCTTCTTTAAAGAGTCTTGTAAAATAATAAGGACTGACATCCACCTTTCCCGACACCTCATCAAGTGATATGTCCTTTGAATAATTCTCCATGATAAAAAGCTTGGCTTCTTCCACAAGACTGCCCAGCTTCTCTTCTTTTTTCAACGTAACGTTCCGGGCGGCTTCGCTTATCTTGCCCAAAAACCACTCCTCCAGTTCGTCGAAGCCCCTGCACTCCGTCACGGAGGGAAGATAATCCGACCGGCGCAAAAATCTGTACGTCATGCCCCCGGACTGATAGGAAAGCCTTTCTCCCCACAGTACAAATTCCAGGCATTTAAGCTTTGCGTCGATCAGGGCATCCGGGTGTGTTTCCTTCATCCAGGCAAAGAATCTTGTGGCATACTCCCTTGTCATTCCCACATCTCCTGAGGCTACTGCTGAGAAAAGAAGCTTTTCAAGATCCATGGGATATTCAGGCTCATAGGTACATCCCACGGGAAGATCACTTGCATGGGCAACCCCTGCATTGGAGACATGAAGCGCCTCAAGGGCATCCTTATAAGAATCCGAGGCTGCTTCCAAAGGCTGCACTGAACCTATCCCTATCCTTGCGCTGACTCCCGTTTTTTCAAGAAGCTCCTTAAGAAGTCCCTCGCTGCGCTCTATTATCCTGACCCTTTCATCGTATTCCATCTTAATACTCTTCCTTGGAAAGAAACAGATTATCTTATTCGATAAAAGAGGTCCCGTCACGCAGCCAAGCCTGCCCTTTATCATATCCCGCATCCTGGTATATTCCGGCTGTACCCTGATGCCGCTCCCAACGGGGTTTTCGGTATCGGTTTCCGCATCTATCACGGATAAAACCATCATGTAACCGTAGCTTTCTTCTATTCCCAGGAGATTCTTGTAGTTTTCCATGACATCGGGGCTTTCTTTGAAAAGAATGGAATAAATAAAGCCGCTCTCTATCACCGGGGTAACGGTCTCTATCTTCTCCCTTATGGAAAGCTCCTGCCGGCGCCTTTCCTTTGCGGCATCTATCTGCTTCATCGCCTTTCGGAGTACGTTAACTATCATCTCCCTGCTGAAAGGTTTATTTAGATAGTCCATAACTCCCAGATTAATGGCTTCCTTTGCGTAGTCAAATTTATCGTAGGCGCTGAGGATTATAAACAGTGTAGAGGAGTTTGTCCTCCTTATCTCCTTCATTGCCTCTATGCCGTTTATCCCGGGCATCTGTATATCCATGAAGGCAATATCCGGCCTGAAGGTCTCCGCAAGCTCTATCACGGCTCTTCCCGTCTTTGCAGTCTCCGTCTCACAAAGCCCGGCAAATTCCCTTTCTATTATGAACTTTATCGAATCCGTGACGATACCCTCGTCATCCGCCAGCATTATCCTGTACATTTCAGGTCTCCTCCTCGGGCGCCGGAATAAGTATATCCACTATGGTACCCTTATCCTCACCCTCGCTGAAAATATGCATAACCTCTTCTCTGTCATAATAAAGTCTGAGCCTTGACATCACGTTTGCTATCCCCACTCCGTTGGAATCTTTCATTACGGGGTTTTCTCCCGCATTTCCCGCAAGCACTTCCTTTATGCGCTCCTCTGTCATACCGACACCGTTATCCTCTATACGAACCCTTATAAGCTCCGGAAGTCTTTCTACCTTAAGCATGATCTTCTTTTCTCTTTCTATATTTCTTATCCCATAATTCACTGCGTTTTCCACTACAGGCTGAAGTATCATCCCGGGAACTGCCACTGAAAGACAATCCTTATCAAGCTCCTTTGAAAAATGGATCTCCCCGGAAAAGCGGACATTCAGGATATTGATATAATTATCCGCCAAAGCAATCTCCTGTTCAAGGGTGGTTTCCTTATCCTCCCCCTTTATCCTGTACCGGAAAAAAGCCGCCACGTTCTGCAGATATCCGGAGGTTCTGTCCGCATCCTCCAGCATGGCAAGCTGGGCTCCCGCATTCAGAGTATTGAAGAGGAAATGAGGATTTATCTGAGCCTGCAGATACTTAAGCTCGGCATCCTTAAGATGGGTCTCCATCATTATCTCTTTCTGTCTTACAGGATCCATTATGTTTTTTGTCATGACGGAAACTATCAGGATGTTTATCACCGCCACAGCCACGATAACTGACATGGTAAGGATCGCAAGAGACCTTAAGGATGCCCTCATGGCTTCATATTTTTCCGAATTTCTCCGGAACTGTTCGCTGTTAAGGCTGTAGATATAGGCATTGATATAACCGTATATCTTCTCCGATCTTTCGTATCCCGAATTATATTTTTCAACGACCCTGCCCCGCTTTGCCTGCAGCGTATCATCCGCAACATCAAGATATGTCTCTGACAGCCCTTCTATATCCTGCAGTATGGCTTCCGTTTCTCTTCCCTGTCCGCTGAGATTAAGACCCGACAGATAATCCCTGTATTGCTGGCAGGCATCGAAATACTGTTCCATGGAATCCGTGGATTTGGTATTTAAGTAATCTGTAAGACTGCTCCTGACCCGGCTTAAAGAATCCGACATCTCTCCGATGGAAACATTCGTGGAATAAACCCGGTTTATAACGTCTATCGCACGGCTTATGTAGAAAAAAAGAACTATATTGACGGTAAGTATTATTAGGGATGTAACTATCGTCAGAATGACCATATTGGTCTGCACCGTTGATTTTTCTTTCGGAGGCTCATAAGGCTTTTTCATCTTCATCCTCCGATTTTTCTCTCAGGTAGTCATCTATATTATCTGCCGTCACGACTCTGATATCAGCAGGCATATATTCATTAACATATCCTGACTCTTCGTATTCCCTCAAAGCTTCAATACAGAACCTTCCCATCTGGTCAGTGTTCATGGTAACGGTGGCATAGATTATATTCTTGCGTATTGCTGAAAGGATAGTGCTGTTTTCATAGAAACCGTATACAAGGGAATCTCCCACTCTGTTATAATCAACCAGCGCCTGACAGACACAGGTGGTATAGATCTCATTTAAGCAAATGATCATATCCGGGAGCTTCTCTTCCCGCATGATAAGAGCGCTTATGCTCTCCTCCGCTCCGAAAGCAGAGGTATCGGGAACCGCCATAGTGGCAAGATGGAAGCTTCCTGAAGCATCCGCCCTTTCTATTGTCTCCTTTATTCCCTGGAATATGATATTCTGACTGGAATCCTCTGCATCCGGACTCATAAGGATCAGCACTTCCTTTTCCTCATCCGTTGCCTTCTTCAGGATCTCTTTTCCATAATTGATGCCAAGATCATAGTATCCGTATCCCACGTAGGATCTTCTTGCCGAAGATGTGTTGTCACTGCCCACCGTTATGACCGGGATTCCTTCACTATCGGCCCGGTCAATGAGCTCCTTCATGGTCTCACTTTCTCCCGCATTGACTATTATTCCGTCTACTCCGGCATCGATGGACAGCTCCATCAGCTCGAACTTGTCATGGGTAACCACCAGGTTGCCGCCCATATTCTCGAGATAGTCCTCCTCTGCCTCCGCTTCCTTGCTGGCACCCTCAAATATGGCCTTGTAGAACTCATCCTGGGAGTTTTCACAGATAAAGGCATAATGCTTGCCTATATGGCTTCCTTTTTCAGCCTCCGCCAGGATCTTGAATATACTGCCTCCGTAGTACACAACAAGACCTATATTGACAAGAATAAAGACCGTCGTAAAAAGCAGTATGTATATGACCAGTTTGTTATTTCTGATACTCTTTATCATCTATGACTCCAGCCTGTATACAAGCCATGACATTACTGTCATAGCCGCTGTTTCCGTCCGAAGTATCCTGCGTCCCAAAGTTACGGGAATAACCCCCGCATTTTCAGCCGCAGCTATCTCTTCTTCCGCATAGCCCCCTTCAGGTCCTATAAAAATGGCAAGACTCTGATCCTGCTTTAGCCCCTCTATGATATCTCTGGTTTTTCCAAAATCAGAGGCAAGCTCATAGGGGATAAGCCTTATATCAAGGATTTCTGCATATTTCAGCGCTTCTTCAAACGGAAGAACCTCCCCTATCTCCGGGATGATCCCTCTCATGCTCTGCTTTGCGGCGGCCTCCGCTATTCCCCTCCAGCGCTCTGTTTTACTGCGGGCCTTTTTTTCATCCAGCTTCACAACACAGCGCTTTGAAGCTACCGGTATGATCTTTGTAACTCCAAGCTCCACGGTCTTTTGGATAATAAACTCCATCTTGTCTCCCTTGGGAAGAGACTGGAATAAATACACCTTAACCGGAAGCTCTGTATCTTTTTCCTTTATAAAGTCAAGCCTGCAGTGAACAAAATCTTCTGCGTAATCTTCGATGTGACAGCGGTATTCATTCCCTGACACCCCGTCGGAAACCGATATGACCTCTCCCTGTTTCATCCTCAGGACATTTTTTATATGATTATAATCTTCCCCTCGAAGATAAATATCCCGTCCCGATATATCCGACGGATCTGCAAAAAAGTGATACATAGGCTACTTCCTCACAAACCTCCGAAGTCCCGGCACGATCTCTCTGATAGCCGAAACCGCGTAATCTGCTTCTTCTTGGGTGGTATGTGGAGATAACGAAATCCGGATCGTGGACTCCGTCTGCCACTTTTCCACTCCCATAGCCTTAAGTGTATCCGATACCCGGGGTTTATTGGATGAACAGGCGGATCCTGCCGAGACGTATATCCCCTTTTCCTCCAGAGCATGCAAAAGCACCTCGGCGCGCACGTCCTTTACCGAAAGGGATATGATATAGGGTACATCTCCTCCGTTTATCTTAATGTTTTCAATCCCCGATATCCCTTCAACAATGGTATCCCGTAGGTTTGTCATATGTGCATAAGAGGCATCCAGATCCTCGTAAAGCTTTGACGCGGCCAAAGCAAAGCCCGCTGCCCCCGGCACATTTTCGGTTCCGGATCTGAACCCCATCTGATGACCTCCTCCGTATATAAGGGGGATAAGCTTTGTTCTCTCCGATCTGTATAAAAAGCCTGCTCCCTTCGGTCCATGGATCTTATGGGAGGATACCGACAGCAGATCCACATGAGCTTCCTTTGGAATGAGTTTCAGTTTTCCAAAGCCCTGCACATCATCTACATGAAAAAGACAGTCCGGCTGAAGCTTGTGTATCATCTTTCCGATCTCTTCCACAGGCTCTTTTGCACCGGTTTCATTATTTACATGCATCACGGAAACAAGGACTGTCTCCTTACATAATAAAGCCTCCAGCTGCTTTAGATCTATGTGACCCTCACTGTCCACATCAAGATAGTCGACTTCCGCCCCCTCTTTTTCAAGCTGTTCGGCGCATCTTAAGACCGCCGGGTGCTCTATCCTCGTCGTTATGATCCGGTTTCCTCTTCTTTTATTCGCGTAATATGCCCCGAAAAGTGCCGTATTATCGGATTCTGTTCCGCCTGAGGTGAATATGAGTCCGCTCTCTTTGCATTTTAAGATACCTGACAGTATCTCCTTCGCCCGCTTTATATGTTTTTCCGCTTCAAACCCCTTGCTGTGAAGACTTGCCGGATTTCCGTAATCCTCCAGCATGATCTTATTCATTAGCTCCGCAACCTCAGGATCAACCCTTGTCGTTGCTGAATTATCAAGATAACATTCCATTCTTATGCTCCAAATACTATAGGTATTGAAACACATCAAGTGTTTCAATACCGGACTTTGGCAGGTTTCGAAGAAACCTGTCCGGCGAAGCCGGATTTATGAGACGCTATCATTTGCGTCTCATAAACCATGATATTTCCCTGTCTTTTGATGAACCCTTCTGCGATATCTCCTTCTTTGCAGCCCCGGTCATCGGTATAAACCTTTATATATTCTCTTGTATATCCTGTCCGTAAGACCCTTCCCCCGATCTCTTCCGTATCCTCAAAAAGAACCTCCACTCTGCGGTCTTTTCCCGTATAGAGATCCTCAAACGTCCGCTTTCTTTCTTTATTAAGCTCAAGAAGAACCCCGGATCTTTCCTGCTTCACCCTGTCCGGCAGCTGTCCCTCCATCCTGTCCGCATTTGTTCCCTTTCGCCTCGAATACTTGAACACATGGGTTTCGTAGAATCCGACTTTTTTAACAAAGGACACTGTCTCTTCAAATTCTTCATCGGTTTCCCCGGGAAAGCCGGTGATTATATCGGTAGTTATCGCGGGATCCGTGAAATACTGTCTTAGAAGACTTACCGCCTGCATATATTCCTCAGTTGTATAGTGACGGTTCATCCTTTTTAGCACAGAGTCCGATCCGGACTGCAGGCTTAAGTGAAAGTGAGGACAAAGCTTATCTGTCCCCTTAAGCATCCGGACAAATTCCTCCGTTATGGTGCGGGGCTCCAGGGAGCTGAGCCTTATCCTCCTTACTCCGTCTTCTCCTGCCATATGGCGGATAAGCTCTGCAAGATCCTCTTTATCCTCCGGTCTGTCCTTTCCATAGGAAGAAATATGGATTCCCGTCGGTATGAATTCCCTGTAGCCTTTTTCGGTATACTCCCTGACTTCTTCAATGATCTCTGATGCAGGCCTCGACCTTATCCGACCCCTGGCATACGGTATTATACAATAAGAACAAAACTGATCACAGCCATCCTGTACCTTTATAAAGCATCTGGTATGTGTCCCCTGTATCCGCTCCGGATCGCAGAAAAGAGGCGAATCATCCA
>JAFPZU010000045.1 GCA_017417105.1 Lachnospiraceae bacterium
GTAAGCGAAATAAATAATTTCGCTTACTATAAAGCCTCCGGCGGATGCGCCCGGATTTTGCAAGGAAATATGCCGCTTTCAGCGGCCAAAATCCGGCGCAGTAAACGACAAAACGAAAAGAGTTTTGTCGTTTACTATACTTCCATAGATACTTCGCCAGCAGAGGCTTCAAACCCGGAGACAATATCTTCGGATGTAATTTCTTTTGAAGAAACACCGGGTATGAATACCGCTTCAGATAATACTGTTTTCGAAACTGAATCTGCTGCAGTCCCGGAAAAAAAGCCCCGGCGTATACGTCCCGACAAAAAAAGGATCACGATACAGAGGAGGGTACTCTGGATCATCCTTATTGCAATAGTCATTGCCCATTATTACGAAAGCACTATGTTTAAGATAAGGGAAAACAGTGATCTGTATAAAAGGGAATCTGATCCTTACGTGGAAGAGTGCAAGCAGGTACTGGATATAGTTCCCATGGAAGAATGGGATCGTATGTATGATCTGGAATCCGGAATGATCTTCTATGAGGTAAACCAGCTGCTTCCCGCAAACCGGTATCCCGTTAATCTTCCGTATTTCCTGCATCTTAATCCGCAGATAAAAACCAACGTCCTGCAGTATCTTGATGTCGTACAGCCCAGATACATTCTGTCAGAGGAAATGGAGGCCTTTGACGATGAGGATACAAGAAACTATGTCTTCTCACACTACGAGCTTTTGTGGGATGTGGGAGCCGAAGAGATATATGAAAGGATTGACTGATCATGGTCTGGCCTGAAGACTGGGATAAGCCTTCCGAGGACAATAAAGAGCTGTGCGATCTTTTCTCATCCGGGATCTGGCATGATCCTAAGGATCGTTCGCTTTACCTCAAATACAGGTATTATAAGCCCGATACGGAAAAAAAAAGTCCTCTGGCCGTATATCTCCACGGGGCAGACGCTTTCGGAGACGATAATCTGTCACAGCTTCTGATCCATGATATAGGAACCATGTTCGCAAGAAGTGAATGGCAGAGCCTCCATCCCTGCTACATTCTTGCTCCTCAGTGCGACCAGAAAAAGCACTGGTCAAGAAATGAGATCGTTAAGACACTGCAGAATCTCGTAACTTCTTTTATTTCAGATCATGATAATATTGACCCCAACAGGATCTACATCTACGGGTACAGTGCGGGAGGAATAGGAACCTTAAGCGTAATAAAGGAAAATCCCGGTTTTTATGCCGCTGCTGTACCGATATGCGGAGCGACAGGAGGGGATAATATCAGCGTGCTGCTTAAAACTTCTGTATGGTTAGTTCATGCTTCTGATGACAGGATCGTTAAAGCTTCCTACGGAAACCCGGGGGAGGGCTCGAAGTTCTATCTGGGTTCCAGGGATATCTACGAGCTGCTTTCAAAAAAGCCGTCATTATGCGAGATACTCTATACGGAGTATCCCGAAGGATGGATGAAGGATATAATGGGTGTTAATCCCCACTGCTCCTGGGTTGCGGTCTCCGATATCAGACAGGGCAGCAGGATCAGGGAATGGATGTTCAGACAAAGAAAGAAATAAAATGATGAAACTCAGGATCAAATACACAAAACACGGCAGGGTTCGTTATATAGGGCATCTGGACACGCAGAGGTATTTCCAGAGAGTCAACAGGAGAGCCGGACTTAAAGTCCTTTATTCGGGAGGCTTCAGCCCCCATCAGAAAATGTCCTTTGCCATGCCTCTTTCAGTAGGCTACGAGTCTGATGCGGAGTATTTTGATCTCGAGGTTGAAAGTGCCGAGTCCTCAGAGGCAGTTATAGAGGCTATGAACAGAGAGCAGGCTGAAGGGATTGAAGTTACCGACTGTGTGCTTTTGCCCGAAAAGTGTGAAAACGCAATGGCATCCGTTAGATACGCGGATTATCTCGTATCTTTCAAAAATGGCAAAGAGCCCCGGTTTGATATTGAAAAGGCAGTAGCCGGACTTAATGACAGCGACGTCCTTATTATCCGGAAAGAGGTTAAAAAAGCGAAGAAAGGCCGGCGGATAAAGGAGGCTTCTTATTCCACAAAGACCATGGAAAGCGTACCCGGTATTCTGCGTATAGGTGATAAGGAATACAAAGAAAAGGATATAAGGCCTTTTATTCATGAGATATCCATAAGGAATGAAGGCCTCTTCATGAAGGTATCTGCCGGTTCAAAGGATAATATAAAGCCCGAGCCTGTCATAGCTGCAATATTTGAAAAAGAGGGGAGGACCCTTCCTGAGCTTTCACTTAATGTTTTAAGGTGCGAGCTTTATTCTGATGGTTTTAAAACTCTGCTTGAAGCGGGAACGGCTTTTTAAAACAGCCCTCACCTGTTTTTTTCAACTTTTATTCCTGTAAAACAAGTCATATTTTGGATGAAATAATCGTATATATATGATAAAATGCTCATTGTATAGGCATTTTTTCAGTCAGGAGGGATCTTATGGCAAAAAACAATACTACCAGGACTAAGGTTTCAGGCAACAGCGGCATGGGCATTAAATGGAGGATGCTTGCTCTGATCCTCCCTGTTATTATTATCGCACTTGTAGTAGTAACGGTTGTCAGCGCTTCACTTTCCAAAAAATCCATAATGGAGGAATCCGATCAATACCTTCAGTCGGAGCTTAAGGCAAATATAAATGATATTGACGGTAAGCTTGAGAATATCAGAACTACCGCGGAAAACCTTTCAATCTTCGTAGGTCAGACCTATAAGAGCATGAATATGGCCGGATACAAGAAGGTTTTCTCCGATGCTGTTAATTCCAACGATCTTATCCTGGGGAGCGGTATATGGTTCGAACCTCATGCCTATCAGGGAGATCCCAGATACACCGGTGAGTATGTAGGTCCCTACTGGTATAAGGACGGGGCTGAAATCGTTGAGGACTGGGAGTATTCAAACGCTGAATATGACTATTTCAATCAGGAATACTATCAGAATGCAAAAAACATAACAGAGCTTAAGGCGGTCATAACAGATCCCTACTATGACCCGTCAAGCGCTACCGTAATGGCTACCTGTTCTGCCCCGATCTTCGGTTCGGATGGCTCCTACATCGGCTGTATAACCGTTGACATGAGTCTTCAGACCATTACAGAGCTGGTCGGAAGCATAAAGGTTGGAAAAGAAGGAAGGGCTGTTATGCTTTCTTCTTCCGGAACCTATATTTATACACAGGACAGTTCAAAGGTCGAGCAGGAAACGAATGTCGCCTCCGACAGCACAGGTCTTGGCTCCATAGCTTCAACGCTTATGGCAACGGATTCCGGCGAGTCAGAGTATAAAGAAAACGGCGAGACCTATGATGTATTCTTTGATGTGATCCCGGAGGTAGGCTGGAAGCTTCTGGTCGTTATGCCCCAGTCAGAGATCAATGCTCCCGTTACACGTATGATGACAGTTTCAACGATAATCTGCGTTGTTGCGATCCTGCTTTGCATAATACTGATATTCATCCTGGCAACTTCTATAGCAAAAGCCATCATGAGCGTCAATCTCTTCGCAAAGGAGCTTGCGGCAGGAAACTTTACCACGAACAAGCTCTCCAGCCGTCGTACCGATGAGATAGGTGAGATGAGTCAGGCTCTTGACGAGATGTATCAGAGTAACAGTGACATCATAAGAAATATCTCCTCAGAAGCTAATAATGTAAATGACGCCTCCAGCACCTTAAGCGCAATGAGCGAGGAGCTTTCTGCAGAGTTTACAAAGATAAAAGAGAACATGGAAGCAGTCAATGATGCAATGATGTCAACCGGAGCCGCCACCGAGGAGGTTTCCGCTTCCGTGCAGGAAGTTAATGATTCCGTGACGGGTCTTGCAGCAGAGACAGCAGAGACCGAAAAGAAGGTACGTGAGATAACAGGACGGGCACTTGATATACAGAAAAAGAATCAGGCAGCTCATGACAGCGCTATAGAAATAACCAACATGAGAAGGGCAGAGCTCAACGAAGCCAATGAAAAGGCTAAGGTTGTGAAAGAGATCTCGACTCTTGCAGATGCCATCGCATCTATTGCCGGACAGATAGATCTTCTGTCTCTCAACGCTTCCATAGAGGCTGCAAGAGCGGGAGATGCCGGTCGCGGCTTCGCTGTAGTTGCTTCCGAGATAAATAATCTCGCAACAGACACAAATGAAGCAGTAGGTGAGATCAAGAAGACGATAGACAGCGTACAGGCTGCCTTCTCCGATCTTTCCGCAGGCAGCAACAAGCTTCTTGATTTTGTGACTGAGACGGTAACCCCTGATTACGAAAACTTTGTCGCTGTTGGTAAACAGTACGGTGATGATGCAGAGCTTTTCGGTCAGCTGGCCACCAGGATCCAGGATATGACCGATAACATAAGGACTTCGATGAACGAGGTAAACGATGCGGTTTCCAGCATAGCTGAAAGCACCCAGGAGACAGCTTCTCACAGTGCGGATGTTACAAACTCCATCGACAGTGTTGCAGAAGCGGTTGATTCCGTTGCAGAGCTTGCTACGGATCAGCAGCATACTGCCGGAATCCTTACCGGCATCGTAAGCCATTTCAGACTGGGATAAGGAACAGCAGCTCTTAGGTATGTTGGTAGCACAGTATTTTAATACGTTCATTATCATTTCCTTTGCGGGATGGATATATGAATGCCTGTATTGCACAATATGTGAAAAACATTGGGAAAATCGGGGCTTTCTTTTTGGCCCCATTTGTCCCATATACGGTTCAGGCTTTGTGCTTGTGATGATTTTTTTCGGATATGTGCCTTTTCTTAAGCAGGGATATAATTCTCCTCCCTGGCTTGTTTTTCTGATCTGTGCAGTGATGAGCGCAACGATAGAGTATTCGACTTCATTGCTTTTGGAAAAGGTATTTCATGCAGTCTGGTGGGACTATACCAATATGCCCCTTAACCTGAACGGAAGGATAAGTCTTCCCACCACCTGCGCTTTTGGCCTTACGGGGATTTTTGTGGTAAGATTCTTCATGCCCTTTTTAGCTTCACTGGGACTTGGGAGATTTGCCGAGCTGAATGAGTTTCTGGCTTTGTTATTCATGCTTTTGCTTGGGGTTGACATTGCGCTTACCGTCGCTTCTTTGACAAACATGATGGAGAGGATGGCAGACATGCAGAAGGCCTTTGATAAGAGAATGCAGGCAGGCTATGAGCTTGCATCTCAGGCACCGGCAACGGTCGTAAATGCAGCAAAGAACAGCGCCATAGTCGCAAGGAACGAGCTGGCAGCAAATGTTTCGGAATATATACACCATCTGCCGTTTCCCGATAAGCATCATCTTATGAATATCAAAGCATTTAGGACTACAAGATACAGGATTGCGGCAGATAATATAGTGGCATCCTTCAAAGCCAGATTTTTGAGGGAAAGAAAGGATGCAGGCGATGATACTGCAGGAAGTAAGGATCCCGGTCAGGAGAACGTCTGATATGAATTAATCCGGCGCACTGACGGTACGCTGAATAAAAAAGATACAGGAGCAGACGATAATAATGTGCGGTAGCGATACTGAGATTATAATTGAAAGCAGAGCAGAGGATGATGAGGCGCTAAAACGCCCCACTCTTTTTGTGTGCCAGGAGCGCACTATTTCAGAATACAGACTTCAGGGCTGTCAGCATCTTGGAAGACCTGCAGAGGGAACCCTTCCTGACATCCCGGTATATGGTAAGTTCGTATCAAGGGATCACGGGGTCTTTGATACCCAGGGTGAAGATGTTGTCTATACAGCCCTTCAGACCACTAATGGGATCAAATACAGGGGAAAGCTTCTTGAACCCTGGTCCAGGATACACTTAAAGGACGGCGATGAGCTTATTATCCCCTCGGGAAACGAAGAAGAAGACGGGCAGTCCGCAATCCTGGTTTACGCAACTTCTCCCTCCAGGATAAGGATGTGGCGGGATCTTGAGGAAGCCTCAAGAGATAAGCTTACAGGTCTTTGCGGCAGGGAAGGCTTTATGATCTGGTGGAGCCAGAATTACCGTAAGAAGGACTATGAAGAGGCGATACTCTTCATTATGGATGTTGATGATGTCAAACAGATAAACGATAAGTGGGGTCACAATGCCGGAGACTCCACCTTAAGGCTTGTGTCTGACCAGCTTACAAGAATGGTAAGATACGAAAATCAGGTCTGCCGCTGGGGTGGAGATGAGTTTGTGGGAGTGATCCCGGGAACCCCGGAAAAAGCCGAAGTAAGGCTTAGAGCCTTAAGCCACAGGATAAAGGAGACTTCGATCAAATCCGGAATACCTGTAACCGTAAGCATAGGCTATGTTGATAAGCATGCTCTCAAAAGCGCAAAGGACATGGGAGCCATGTTGGAGCTTGCGGATCAGGCTCTGTATAAGGTAAAGGCGTCCGGCAAAGGCGGCATTGCAGCATACGCGGCTGAATGAATCCTGCCTGTCACTTTACCGCAAAAAAAACTGCTTTTCTCGGGCTTTTAACAGCGCTTGCCCTTATCATGGGATATGTGGAATATCTTATTCCTTTCAGGTTTCCGGTTCCCGGAGTCAAGCTTGGACTTCCCAATATCGTTATCCTTGTAGTTTTATACCTGTACGGTTTCAGGGAAGCTTTTACCATATCCTTTATAAGGATAATCCTCTCAGGTGTTCTTTTCGGAAATGTCTTTGGGATTTTTTACAGTCTTACCGGACTTCTTATAAGTCTTCCTGTTATGAACATATTGAAAAAAAGCAGGTTCTTCACAGTGACAGGAGTCAGCGCTGCGGGAGGCGCCTTGTTTAATACCGGTCAGATCCTTGCAGCCTGTATAGCTTCACTGACCCCTGAAATTATCAGATATCTCCCCGTTCTCCTGATAGCAGGGGAGGCGGCCGGAGTTATTATCGGAATAATTGATACAATACTGCTTAATAGGCTACGGCATCCGGTTCGCCCGGAGATTTAGCGGCTCCTTCAGTTATCTTAAGGATCACTCTGTTTGGAAGGCAGACTATGGTTTCGCCATTTTTAGAGATTGGCTTTTCTCCGACACAGAGCCTGTCAGGACAATCGGCCTCTTTCATATATGCCGCACCGTCCTTTATCTCGCACACATTTTTATCGCTGATCTCAATTATGCGATCTTCATCAAGAGGATAGGTACCTTTTTCATTTCCGCCTTCAGTTATTGTAAGACAGGCCTTATCAAGTTTTTTTACATCATTAAATGCAAAAAAGATAAGCATAATGATCGCAAAAAAGGAAATAAATCCCAAAAGCAGAAGATCATTCCTTTTTAAGTACCTGTTATTCATATCTTAAGTCCAAAGTCTCACCCAGGGACAGCTGCCTCTCGCCGGATTTTCTGTCATATAAGGTCATATTCCCCTCATTATCGGTAAAGATCACCTTTATATCATATTCTTCAGTTTCAAGGATCTTTTCCGCTTTCTCTGATCCCGTGAGCATAAAGACTGTTGACAGGGTATCGCAGAGTATATCATCCGATCCAATAAGGGTCACCTGGGAAAGCTCCGTGTCTGCGGGATAGCCGGTTTTAGCAGACAGAATGTGGTGATAAAGCTTCCCGTTCTTTGTAAAACACCGCTCGTAGGTTCCGGAGGAGATGACACAGCCGTCGTAAAGAATTATCTTTGCAGCTATATCATTTCTTAAGCTAAAGGGCTTTCTCACTCCTACGGTAAACGGTTCATCACCCTTTTTTCCGAGGGTGCTGATATTCCCGCCCAGATTTATCACTGCGCCCTCGCATCCCTGAGCCTTTAAGTACTCTTTTATTTTTCCTGAAATATAACCTTTTGCCACTGCGCCAAGATCTATCATTGTATCCGGGTCGGTAAATTTTAGTTTGTTTCCGGTAAGAATGACCTTATTCTGATCCACATGAGTAAGCGCCTTACGTATTTCATTATCTGCCGGTATCTCACTGCTTTCACCGTTAAATTCCCATAGAGAAGAGACGGGGAGGATAGTAATATCAAATTCTCCGTTACTTAAGCTTCCGGCTTCAAGACCCGTCCGTATACAGGAAGCAAGCTCATCGGACACCGTGATCTCTGCCCCGGAAAACTGTGCTGATCGGTTTCCGGAAAGACCTCCGTCCCTGTGATCCAGCAGATAAAGCTCCGAATCCTCCTGTCTTGCGGACAGGATATGCTCCATCTTTTCACAGATATCAAAAGAGCCCTTAAGAAGAGCTTCGCGTTTAATCTCGTCATCATCATAGATAGTTATAGTAACACTGGTATCAAAATAAAGACGTGTATCCGAAGAGGAGAGTGGTTCACTACTTAAGCTGCCGCAGCCTGTAAGCAAAAAACAGACTGCGGCAGTTATTACTACTGATATAAGCTTCCCTGTAAAATGTCCTTCAGACAATGCACTTCCTCGGACAGCTGTTTTTGCAAAGACCGCAGCCAACGCATTTTTCATAATCTATAACAGGAAGGTTTCCATCCATCAGGATAGCCTGTTTGGGACATACCTGGACACATTTGGTGCAGGCTATACAGCCCACCTTGCAGGCGTCTATAACAGGCTTTCCCTTGTCCATACTGCCGCAGCCTATAGCAACCTTTTTATTATAAGGAGTCTCTGAGATCAGCTTTTTAGGACAGGCTTTCATACACATCTTACAGTCAACGCATTTTTCGGGATCGATATGTGCTATACCGTTCACTATTGAGATCGCGCCGTATTCACAGACCTTTACGCAGTCACCGTATCCCATACAGCCGAAAGCGCAGGATTTAGGTCCTTTTCCCGGGGCAAAGGAGATAACGGAACAGCTTTTTTCATTTCCCGAGTAATCGTATTTATCTGTAGTCTTTTCACAGTCTCCCGTGCAGTGAACGAAAGCAACCATTTTTACGGTATCCGTATCGGCAGAGCCACCCATGATGGCAGCTATGGCTTCCGCTACGGGAGCCTGACCCACAACGCAGGCGTTTACTTTGGCTTCTCCCTTTACGATCGCTCCCGCAAGAGCAGCGCAGCCCGAATAACCGCAGGCTCCGCAGTTTGCGCCGGGCAGGGCTTCCATTACCGCAGCCTCACGCTCGTCAACCTTAACGGCAAATCTCTTTGCCGCTATGCTTAAGAATATGCCTACAAAAAGTCCGACACCGCCCACCATGAAGGCGGATAACATTACATCAGCACCCATTATTTATTCCCCTTTCAAATAGTCAGAATGATGAAAAACCGAAGAACGCTATGGACATGAGCGCGGCGGTTATCATCACTATCGGGAAGCCCTGAAAAGCCTTAGGGACATCATTGTATTCCATCTTCTCACGGATAAAGGACATTATAGCTATGGCTATAAGGAAGCCTATTGCCGTAAAGAAGCCGTTAACGGTTCCCGTAAGGATATCGTAGTCCTTCTGTACGTTGATAAGGGCAACTCCGAGAACCGCGCAGTTTGTCGTGATAAGCGGCAGATAGATGCCAAGCGCATCGTAGAGCGACTTTACAAACTTCTTCAAAAACATCTCTACAAACTGAACCAGAGCCGCAACGATAAGTATAAAGGCGATCGTTTTTAAATATTCCAGTCCGAAGGGAACAAGAAGAAACCGGTAGATCACCCCGCACACCAAAGAGGAGAGGGTTAAAACAAAGGTTACGGCAAACCCCATGCCTACAGCCGACTTGCTCTTTTTAGAAACTCCAAGGAATGCGCAGATTCCCAGAAACTGGCTTAACACCACATTGTTTATAAGAGCAGCGGTAAGGGCTATCATCATTATGCTCATGATTTTACCTCCGTGTTTTCTTCCGAACTTACCTTGCCGGAGCAGTTATTTCTATGGGCACAGCCGCTGCAGTCAGCGCAGCCATTTTCAGTCGGATCCCATCCGGTGCGTCTTGCAGCCCCTATTTTTAATTTATTCATTATGGCTACAAAGAAGGCCATGACAAGAAAGGCTCCGGGAGCAAGTATGAAAATGTTCACCGGCACATATATGCCGGGAGTCACCTTTATCCCGAAGATCGTGCCTGCACCCACAAGCTCTCTTACAGAGCCTATGAGCAGGAGAGCAATGGTAAAGCCTATTCCCATTCCAAGTCCGTCAAAGATTGATTCCACAGGGCCTTTTTTACCTGCATAGGCCTCAGCCCTTCCCATTATTATGCAGTTAACGACTATAAGCGGGATATAGATGCCAAGAGCCTTATAAACCTCAGGAGTAAAGCCCTCCATCAAGAACTCGACTATAGTCACGAAAGAGGCGATTATCACTATATATGAGGGTATCCTCATACGGTTCGGAATCACCTTCTTTAAGAGCGATATCATAAGATTTGAGGCCGTAAGTATAGCTGTAGTAGAAAGTCCCATGCCTATGGCGTTTGTAGCGCTTGTTGTCGTAGCAAGGGTAGGGCACATACCCAGTATCAGACAGAAAACGGGATTTTCCACGTAAATTCCGTTCCATATCCGCTCTAACGGTTTATCTTTACTCATATTCATGGGATCATTACCTCCTCATAGGTTTTTGCGGCGCACACGGCGGCATTTACCGCATTCACAACCGCGCTTGTTGTGATAGTAGCTCCACTTATGGCATCTATCTCTTCGGAAGATGTGGACCCGGTCTTTGTATATCGGATCATGTTATCGGCAGGAAGGGAGCTGAAGCTGTCTATAAAAGGCGATTCCTTCGCCTTCATTCCCATACCGGCGGTTTCAGTTAACGTCAGGAATGAGATCCCGTTTATAACATAAGATCCGTCTTTAACCGTTACACCTACCATCAGCTCGATATCTCCGCCATAACCGTCACTGTCGGTAATATCAACCACATAGCCCAGCTTTTCACCAAGGCTTTCATCTTTGTAGGCTGCATCTATGGAATTAAGCTTAACTCCGGTGAGCCCGCTATTATCAAGGCTTTCCTGATAAGCGGCAGTAAAGGCATCCGAATCGGTATCAGAAAGCACCTCAAAGGATCCTGCCTCAGAAAAAACAGCCTGTTCGGACTCCGTCCTTGCTCTTTCATTGCTTAAAGCGATGGGCTCTTTTGTGATATTGTAGACAAAGCCCAAAAGCATGCCGGATACCACGGTTATAAGGGTTAAAATAAGTATCTCCTTTAAGGAGGATCCATTATTATCCATTTCTTTCCTCCTTTTTCTTTTTGCGGACTATACCGAAGGCCAAAGGTCTTGTGAACTGTTCGATCATGGGCGTCAGACAGTTCATGAAGATTATTGCGTAGGATACACCCTCGGCAGATTTTGAGACCATCCTGAAAAGGAAGGTAAGTATCCCCAGGCAGACACCGTATATAATCTGACCCTTTGTTGTCATGGGAGATGTGGCATAGTCGGTTGCCATGAACCAGGCTCCAAGCATCAGACCGCCGGCAAAAACCTCGCATAAGGTAAAGTAAAAAGGCGCCTCATAACCGCGTATGATTGAAGTAATAAGAACAAGCACCAGAAAAGTCCCTATATAGCTTAAAGGTATGCGAAGATCTATGACCTTTATGAAAAGAAGGAAAACGGCTCCGATAAGGAGGGCAAGAGCCGAGGTCTCGCCTATGGTTCCAAAGATATTACCAAGGAACAGGTCTCCCAGAGGATAAGATACTCCGGTTTTTAAGGTTGCAAGCGGGGTAGCAGAGGATATTGCATCATAAGCAGTCTTTCCAACCCATCCCCCCTTTACCGAAAAATCAGTCATCTGAGAAGAGAAAGAGATCAAAAGAAAGCATCTTGCTCCCAATGCCGGATTCATGAAGTTCTGTCCGATCCCTCCGAATAACTGCTTTACGACTATGATACCGAATACCGAACCCAGTATCGGAATAAAGAGCGGCACTTCCGGAGGCATGTTGAGACCTATAAGAAGACCGGTGACCACAGCCGAAAGATCTTTTATCGTTACCGGTCTTTTCGTTATCTTTTCGAAGACATATTCCGAAAGTACCGAAGAGACTATAGAAACGATCAGTACGATAAGCGCATGCAGCCCGAAGAAGATAACGCCTGCTAAAGAAGCGGGAATAAGGGCTATAAGAACCGCCCCCATTATCTTTTCCGTAGTTACATTATCCCTTACATGCGGTGACGGGGAAACACTGTATTTATTCTCCATTATCATTTCCTCCTTTCCGCAAGTATGGTCCTGCGCATTGATTTAATGCTTGAAGCCAGAGGCCTCTTAGCAGGACAGACATATGAACAGGATCCGCATTCGACACATTCCATGCCGTAACGCTCAGTGAAAGCCTCCTTATCGCCGTGATCTGCGATATCCGAAAGATCGCAGGGCATAAGATGCGCCGGACACCCTTTTACGCAGCGTCCGCATTTGATGCAGGACGATGCGGGATTCTCCTTTACGGGATCTTTAAGAAAACAGGTTATGGCTCCGCTTGTTTTTGTAACGGGGACATCCAGGCCGAAGAGGGCAAAGCCCATCATGGGTCCTCCTGATATCATCTTTTCCGGGGTTTCCTTAAAGCCTCCGGCTTCTTCCAGGATATCGGCGTAAGACATGCCGATGCGCACATCATAGTTTCTGGCGTTTTTTACGGCATCTCCCGACACTGTAAAGATCCGGTGCATAAGGGGTCTGCCCTTTATCACGGCCTCATATACTGCAATGACGGTATCCACGTTATTTACGATACAGCCTGCATCCGCTGGAAGGATGGAAGAGTTTATGGAACGCCCCGTTACCGCATAGATAAGGGATCTTTCCGCTCCCTCCGGATATTTGGTCTTCATTACTTCAACTCTCATCCGCTCCTTGCCGGAAACGGCAGATTTCATTTTTTCTATAGCAAGGGGTTTATTATCCTCTATACATATGACTCCCTGGGCTCCGGGGAAGACCTTCAGTATACACTCAAGACCGCCCACGAGCTCCCCGCTGTTTTCCAAAAGACACCTGTAGTCGGAAGTAAGATAAGGCTCGCACTCGGAGCCGTTTACCAGGATATGATCTATCTTATCGGGCTCCTTCGGTGAGAGTTTCACATGGGTAGGAAAACCGGCGCCTCCCATTCCCACAATCCCGGCATTTTTTATCCGCTCTATGATATCCTCTTTTTTAAGGGAAGAAAGCTCTGCCGGAGAATAAGAAACTTCCGTATCAAGGCCGTCATTTTCAATTACAATGGCATCCACCGGATCTCCGAGAGCGTTCTTTCTTTTCTCAAGAGCCTTTACGGTTCCGGACACCGAAGAGAATACAGGCGCTGATACGAAGGCTCCGGCCTCTGCTATCATCTGCCCCATCATTACGGTATCCCCTTTTTTTACCAGTGGTTTTGCCGGAGCGCCTATATGCTGAGACATCAGAAAGACCATTTCCTTTCCGGGCGCCAGGACTGTGATAGGCTGATCCATCGAGATCTCTTTCATATCCTTGGGATGGATGCCGCCTTTGAATGTTTTAGGACTCAAAACTGCCTCCTGTATTTAATAAAGTATTATAGTAAGCGAAATAAGTAATTTCGCTTACTATAATGCCTCCGGCGGATGCGTCCGGATTTTGTAAGGAAATATGCCGCTTTCAGCGGCCAAAATCCGGCGCGGTAAACGACAAAACGAAAAGAGTTTTGTCGTTTA
>JAFPZU010000046.1 GCA_017417105.1 Lachnospiraceae bacterium
TACCATCGTACCGGAGCAGGCCAAGGTTGTGCGCCGCATCTTTTCGGATTACATAGGCGGCAAGAGCAGTAACCGGATAGCAGAGGAGCTTACCGCGGAAGGGCATAAGACCATCCGGGGAGCAGGCTTTGATGACCAGGCTGTCCTCTACATCCTCAAGAATATTACCTACACGGGAAATCTGCTCCTTCAGAAGACAGTGGTTACAGACCCCATCTCAAAGAAGAGGATAAGGAACAAAGGCCAGTACACAAGGTATATGGCGGAGGAGACGCATGAAGCCATCATCGACATGGAGACTTTCGATAAGGTACAGGCTCTCATCAGGGAGCGGAGCAGCAGGGGCTGCAGCCGGTTCCTTGGCTACGACAAAGGCCCCGACGGGAAACCCGTGATAAACGAGGAGCAGGCCAAGATCGTCAGGCGGATCTTCTCTGAATACATAAGCGGAAAGTCATCGACAGAGATAGTGAGGGGTCTTCAGAAGGATGGCATCCCCACACCGTCCGGGGAAGGGAGGTGGTGCTGCTCCTCCGTGCTCAGCATACTTCAGAATGAAAAATACAAAGGAGATGCGCTGATACAGAAGACCTATACGGAGAGTTATCTGACGCATAAGTCGGTAAAGAACAAAGGTGAGCTGCCAAGCTACTACATCGAGGACGACCATGAAGCCATTGTGTCGAAAGAGGTGTTCGAGCTGGCGCAGGTTATCAGGAAGAGCAAAAAGAAAACAAACCAGTACCGCAAGAACCTCTTCAGCCAGAAGCTGGTCTGCGCTGAGTGCGGAGGGCTTTTTACCAAGAGCACATGGACTTCCACCAAAGGGGACGATGATCAGAGCATATACGGATTCAGAGTCAATCATAGAACCGTCCCCTGATTGACATTTAACAGATCGCCGCTCATATGTTATTATGGGGGCTGTAATTGTTATCGGGATTTACAGCAAGGTAAATCTGTTCCGCTTAGCCGGAAATCGTGCCTGTGGTACTCGACAGAGTTTCATACCGGCGCGGGGAGGATACGCTGATGGCTTTTAACTGGTATCCGGGACATATGGCCAAGGCAAGACGGACCATGACGGAGGATATTAAACTTATAGATATCATAGTGGAGCTTGTTGATGCAAGGGCTCCTTTTTCAACGAGAAATCCGGATATCGAAAGCCTGGGGGCAGGCAAGGAGAGGATAATCGTATTAAATAAGGCGGATCTTGCCGAGGAAAGCATAACGCGTGATTGGATCACACATTATACCGAAGACGGATTATATACTTTAGCGCTTAACAGCAAGGATAAGAGCGGTATGCAGTCTGTCCTTAAAACAATAGACGAGGCGGCGGGGAAGAAAAGGGAGAGGGATCTTAAAAGAGGGATAAAGAACCGCCCGGTGCGGCTTATGGTGGCAGGGATACCGAATGTCGGCAAATCCACCTTTATAAATGCTCTCTGTAAAAAGAACGTCGCAAAGACAGGGAATAAACCCGGTGTCACCAAGGGCAAGCAGTGGATATCCGTAAGGCGCGGAGTGGACCTTATGGATACTCCGGGGATATTATGGCCAAGGATCGACGATCTTAATTCCCAGATAAACCTGGCTCTTATCGGCTCCATGAATGATGAGGCGATAAACAGGGACGATCTTCTTACGGAGCTCATTAGGGTTCTTAATTCGAAGGCTCAATCAGTTTTGCAGGAAAGATACGGGATCGATCAAAATGATGATACGGCAGTTTTCATTGAGAAGGTTGCAAAGAGCAGATCCATGATGAAATCAGGCGGGCTTTTTGATACGGAAAGGGCTTTGGAGTATTTATTCACAGCCTTCAGGGGCGGAGAGCTTGGGAGGATCACTCTTGAAACGCCCTGAGAGTCGTAAAAGAAGGAAAAGCGGCGCTTTAAGCTTCAGTCTTTACATGCTTGCGGTGCTTCTTATCGCCGTGGGAATAAGAGCGTTCGTTCTGGAGCGGGTTGTTGTCGTAGGCGAATCCATGGAGACCACCCTTGATGACGGGGATAATGTCCTGATTGAAAAGATCTGTAAGATAACAGACGATATAAATCGGTACGACATTGTGGTGTTTCCCGCAGGAAATTCGCTTCTTATAAAGCGTGTATACGGACTTCCGGGAGAGAGCATAAGAATAGACGAGACCGGGCTTATCTATATAAATGATGAGGTGCTGGATGACAGATATGCAAGGGAGATAATGAGGGATGCCGGAAGAGCGGGGGGAGCCGGGATCACCCTGGCAGAGGATGAATATTTCGTGCTTGGGGATAACCGCAATAATTCCATAGACAGCAGGATGCTGGAGGCAGGATCTGTCAGGGATGAGAATATCAGGGGAAAGGTAATATTAAGGCTTACCCCTTTTAGTAAGCTTGGGAGGATTAAATGACAAAGGCGGAGAGGGAAGAAAAGGCGCGGCTTAAGCTTGAGGCGGAGCGGGAGAGGCTTTACCTCATGTCGGAATATGAGCGTAAATTTGCGGATGCGGAGTATATCTGCGGGGTTGACGAAGTTGGAAGAGGGCCTTTTGCGGGGCCTGTTATGGCGGGAGCCGTGATACTTCCGAAGGACTGCGAGATACTGTATCTTAACGATTCAAAGAAGCTTTCCTACAAGAAGAGGGAGGCGCTTTTTGATGAGATCAGGGAGAAGGCCGTCTCTTATTTCGTTGCAAGGGTGGAGCCTTCAAGGATAGACGAGATAAATATCCTTCAGGCGACATATGAGGCCATGAGGGAAGCTATAAATAATCTCAGCGTAAGACCCGATATAATACTTGTGGATGCCGTTAACATCCCGGGGATCGATATAAGACAGGAGTCCATCATAAAGGGGGATGCGAAATCGGTATCCATCGCCGCTGCTTCCATAATCGCCAAGGTCACAAGGGACCGGGTGATGGAAGAGTATGCGAAGGAGTATCCGGGCTATGGTTTTGAACGCAATATGGGCTACGGCACGGCTGAACACAGGGCGGCGCTTAAGGAAAAGGGCGCAACGCCTATCCACAGAAGGTCTTTTATTCACAATTATATCTGAATGAGACCGGAAAACAGGAGTTGCCGTAACGGCTGTAATTAATGAATATAAGAGTCAATTCCAATCTTTTAAATAATAATCAGATCACAGATACCACCCAGTCACAGGCGGCTTCCCCCGTCCGTACGGGGCCTACTCTTGCGGGACAGATATCCGACATGAACGTGGGGGATGTCTTCACGGGCAAGATAATGGACATGCAGGGGCAGTCTCTTCAGCTTTTATTATCCGACAAAAGCTCCATACAGGCGAAGCTTTCCCAGATGATGAACCTTCAGATGGGACAGACCATGTCCTTTGAGGTGACTTCAAACGTTAACGGCAAGGTGCAGCTTACGCCGCTTTACGCAAACCTTACGGGGGAGAATCAGGTCGCCAAGGCTTTGGGGGAGGCTAATCTTCCTTATGATGCCAGGACTTCGGAAATGGTTAAATCCATGATGGAGCAGGGAATGAGGATCGACGCGGACAGCCTGCTTGATATGGCAAGGACGGTAGGTAATTACCCGGATGCGGCACCGGCTTCGATTGTAAACATGAAGGCTCTTGATATCCCGCTGTCTCCTGAAAACGTGGAGCAGTTTGAGATCTACAGAAATAATGCCCATCAGATCGCAGAGCATGTGGGCGGTATCGCCGAGGGCTTTGCAGCGGTTGCGGGAGAATCGCCTTCACTTAACAATATGCTTTTGAACGTATTTATGGGAGAGGCGGATCCTGCGCTCGGGGAGCTTCTTAAGGATGCGAAGGCAATGGAAGCTTCCGGGGAGGGAGATAAGGCTCAAAATGTCGAAGGGGATAAGGCAGCCTTGCAGGGAGAAAAGGCTTTAGAGGCATCGGGGGCTGAAGCTTTGGAAGCTGAGGGTTCGACTGCTGAGACCGCGGCTTTAACCGGGGAGCAGGGAGTAAGATCCGGGGGACTGCTTCAGGCTCTTAAGGGGGAGCTTTTTCCTAAAGAGGCGGCAAAGCCGGACTTTTACGGGAATAATAGCGTAACGAACGTTACGGAAGAGCTTTTCACTCCTGAAGAGAAGGGGAAGCTTGCGGAGGAGCTTAACAAGCTCGGGGTTCCGAAGAATCTTACGGACAGGATGAAAAATGATGAATTCAGCACAAGGGATACGCTGAATCTTGTGAGGAATGCGGTTTCTTCAGGTTATGAGGGGCTTACCGGAGAACAGCTGCAGGAGTTTACCGATAAAGTTAAGCATATGTTAAAAACCCCGGAGTATTCCAAGCTTGTTAAGAATGAGATCATGAACGAGCTGCTGCTTAAGCCTGAAGAGGTTGCTGACAAGGAGAAGGTGCAGGAGTACTTCCAGAAGGTCGTGCGTGACACGGCCAAAGCCCAGGAGATATTGCAGGCTTCCGGGAGGGGGGATACCACTCTTGCGGCAGCTAATCAGAATCTGCATGACAACGTGGATTTCATGAATCAGATGAATCAGATCTTTACTTACATGCAGATGCCCCTTAAAATGGCGTCGGAAGCGCAGCACGGGGATCTTTATATTTACACCAACAAGAAGAAGCTGCAGTCGGGAGACGGAAATGTATCGGCTCTTTTGCATCTTGACATGACCCATCTTGGAACCATGGATATTCATGTTTCCATGAATCCCGAGGGGGTTGTGAACACGCATTTCATTCTGCAGGATGAGAGCATGATCGATTTTATCGCGGAGCATCTGCCGGAGCTTGATGACAGGATCAACGCAAGGGGATATCATATGCACAGCGATGTGTCGATCAACAGCGAGAAGAAGAGTGTGCCGGAGATCATGTTTGATCGCGGGAAGAACACCAGGCTCATACAGTATACGGCATTCGATGCCAAGGCGTGAAATATGCTTATTGGCTGAGGCTCCCGGAGCGGGATACTTTCAGCTTGTAGTTATTTTCCTTCAGCATGTTCTAAGAAAGCGCATATGAGGTGTTGGCATAGGACGGAACCGCGGTTATTCGCATCCATGCCTCGGCGCCACTCGCGCATGGCGCTCGTAAACGGCGCTCAAAACATGCCAAAGGGCATGTTTTGCAATACCCGCTCGCGGGTACATCCATGTACCCGCGTTCCTGAAATTTGGCGCTTCCTAAGAACATGATGAAGGAAAATAGAACGGCGCTGAAAGCATCCCGCTCCGGGAGCCACTACGGGTTGGCTTAGGAGCTGTGCAGGAATTAATTTACAATATTGCGCCGGATTTCCAGGTGCTCTCGGCTGGAAAGACCAGCAATATGTAAATTAATTGTTGCACAGATCCTTAGTTTGGTTGGCAAGATGGGGGTTTATGGCTGACAATAAGAAGGACAAGAAGGATCTCAGGAATCTTACGGCGGTGGCTTTGTCTTACGAGAAGGGGGACATGGCTCCTACCGTGGTGGCAAGCGGTAAGGGCAGGGTCGCGCAGAAGATCATTGAGACGGCGCAGGAGAATGATGTTCCGCTGCATGAGGACAGCAAGCTGGCGGAGACGCTTTCCAATCTGGAGATCGGAGAGATGATACCGCCGGAGCTTTATGAGGTGGTGGCTGAGGTGCTGGTCTTTGTTAATGATATGGAGAGGATACGGAGCAAGATAGACGTAAGGTGATGGATACAAGGAAGGTCGGACGGGTTAAGGAGGATGCGGCTGCAGAATTTCTAAAAAAACAGGGAGCCAGGGTTCTGTTTCGAAATTTCAGGTCCCGGATGGGGGAGATCGATATCGTAGCCTCCGATCACGGGACTGTGTGTTTTATAGAGGTTAAGTACAGGAAGAGCGTTAAAACGGGATATCCTGCGGAGGCTGTCGGAATGAGGAAGCAGGTCACCATCTGCCGGACGGCGGATTATTACCGCATGAAGATGTCCCTGCCGGAGGATCAGTCATACAGGTTTGATGTCATAAGCATCATAGGAGAAGAGATCACCTGGTTCAAAAATGCGTTTTCGTATATTCCCTATAACTGAAATGATATTGTATAATGTGATGGAAGGGGCAAAAGGTCATAATGCGTTCAAACTTGTTTGAAAAGCATTACGACTTTGTGACCTGCAAAACACGAACAAGAAGCGCGATAGCGCGGATTGTGAGTGTTTTAGAATTGCGGGAGTTGCTTTAGCAACGGAGCAATTCGTGACATCAGTTGAAAAGTATTCTATTAGGAGCCAGATACCGTTAGCGACCGTTCTTCGGTCGGTTACGGGATCGGCATCCGGACTAAGTCAGATATTGAAAAACAGCATTCAATAGAGGAGATAGCCATGTCGGATATTATTGATGAGAAGAATAATGTGTTTACGAAGAAGCTGGCGGTGGCGCCGCTTAAGCTTCTTGTGATGCCTAATATCAGGGAGCTTGGGGATAAGATAGATGATTATCTTGTGAGCTTCAGGAAAGAAAGGTTTCCTGAGGGGGTAAATGATCCGGAGCATCAGGGGTATGTTCAGGATTCTTATGAGACGGCTTTTTCGCTTCCGAGGTTCGGATCAGGTGAGGGCAAAGCTGTTCTGGAGGAGAGTATAAGGGGAAAGGATCTTTATATCCTTACAGATGTTATTAATTACAGCATGACTTATCAGATGAACGGTTTCATGAACCGGTATTCACCGGATGACCATTATCAGGACTTAAAGAGGGTCATAGCGGCGGTTGCGGGTAAAGCCCACAGGATCTCGGTCATCATGCCTTTCATGTATGAGTCGAGGCAGCACAAGAGATCGGCGAGAGAGTCCCTTGACTGTGCCATGATGATAGAGGAGCTTTCAGATATGGGGGTTTCGGATCTTATGACCTTTGATGCCCATGATCCCTCGGTTCAGGCGGCGGCTCCTCTTTGCGGATTTGATAATTTTACTCCTTTCTATCAGTTCCTTCGGGCACTTTTGCAGGGCGAGGAGGATCTTATGATAGATGCGGATCACGTTGTCGTGATCTCCCCTGATGAGGGGGCTTTGAACAGAGCCATATATTTTGCAACGGTTCTGGGCGTTGACACCGGGATGTTCTATAAGAGACGGGATTATGCCCATATAGTTGACGGCAAGAATCCTATCGTGGCTCATGAGTTCCTCGGAGATTCCGTTGAAGGGAAGGATGTGATCATAGTGGATGATATGATCTCCTCCGGGGGTTCCATGCTTGATACCGCAAGGCAGCTTAAGAAGATGAAGGCAAACAGGGTCTTTATCTGCTGTACCTTCGGACTCTTTACCGACGGCATTAAGCAATTTGACGAGGCCTTTAACAAGGGAGTCTTTGACAGGATAATAACCACCAATCTGCACTACAGGAGGCCGGAGCTTCTGACCAGGGACTGGTACATAGAGGCAGACATGAGCAAGCTCATAGCCCAGATCATAGATTTTTCAAACCATGATATCTCAATGGACAAGGTGGAGACACCCACGGAAAAGATCCGGGAGATTCTGGCAAGCTACAACGAGCGGGTAGATATCTGATAAGTGATGCCAAAGCTGATAAAGGAAGTTCTGGAGTATTCGGCGGCCTTTGAGGCAGGGATAAGGGCGGGAGATTCGCTCCTTTTAGTAAACGGCAGTAAGATAGGGGATATCTTTGATTATCAGTTTGAGTGCGCGGATACGGAGATCGATATAACCGTTTTGCACGAAGACGGCTCAGAGGAGACGTACCTTATCGAAAAGTCTGAAGATGAGGATCCGGGGCTTATATTTGAGGACGGGATCATGGATGATTATAGAAAATGCAGGAATAAGTGCATCTTCTGTTTTATTGACCAGATGCCCGAAGGAATGCGGGAGACCCTTTATTTTAAGGATGATGACAGCAGGCTTTCATTTTTGCAGGGAAACTATGTGACGCTCACCAATATGTCGGATGAGGATATAGAGCGGATAATAAGATATAATCTTGAGCCGATAAACATTTCTTTTCAGACAACAAACCCGGAACTTCGAAATAAAATGATGGGAAACAGATTTGCCGGTGAGGCGCTGAAAAAGGCGGACAGGCTTTTTGAGGCGGGAGTACGCATGAACGGGCAGATCGTTCTCTGTAAGGGAATAAATGACGGGAAGGAGCTTGAAAGATCCATATCCGACTTAAGCCGCTATATTCCGTATCTTGAGAGTGTATCGGTGGTGCCTGTGGGGCTTTCCAGGTTCAGGGAGGGGCTTTATCCCCTTGAGCCCTTTGATAAGGAGGATGCGAAAAAGGTCATAGCTTTGATAGAGGGGTGGCAGGATAAGCTTTTTAAGAAGCATGGAACACACTTCATACACGCATCCGACGAATGGTACTTAAATGCCGGTATTCCCATCCCGGAGGCTTCCCGGTATGACGGATATCTTCAGATAGAAAACGGCGTGGGGATGGTAAGATCCCTTACCGATGAGGTGGAGGAAGCTTTGTCAGAGGAGAGGGGGAGCAACAGGGAATTCAGATTTTCCGTTGCAAAGGGTGAGCTTATCTATCCTGTCATAAAGAGCCTTACGGATAAGGTTTGCAGTTATTATCCGAATATATCTGTTACGGTATATCCCGTACGGAATGTTTTTTTCGGGGAGAGGATAACCGTTACGGGACTCCTTACGGGAGAAGACATAACGGCGCAGCTTAGGGGAAAAGATCTGGGGGAGAGACTCTTCTTACCGGATACCCTTTTAAGGTTCGGGACGGAAACGCTTCTTGATGATATGACGGTACCCATGATCTCCGATGCTTTACAGGTTCCCGTAAGCATTGTAAAATCAGACGGGTATTCTTTTGTAAAAATGTTTGAGGTGATTTAAGAATTGAAACCTGTAGTAGCCATAGTCGGAAGACCGAATGTTGGAAAATCGTCTCTCTTTAATTTTCTTGCGGGAGAGCGCATAGCGATAGTCAAGGACGAGCCCGGTATCACGAGAGACCGGATCTATGCCGATGCCGACTGGAACGGCAGGCAGTTCACCATTATCGATACGGGGGGAATAGAGCCTGATTCAAAGGAGATCATCCTTTCAAAGATGAGGGAGCAGGCGCAGATAGCCATTGATACCGCTGATGTTATTATCTTCATGACGGATGTCCAGATGGGGCTTTCGGACTCTGATGATAAAGTGGCGGATATGCTAAGGCGTTCACACAAGAAGGTCGTGGTAGCCGTAAACAAGGTGGATTCCTTCAAAAAATACGAGGCGGATATCTACGAGTTCTACAACCTGGGTCTGGGGGATCCCATACCGATCTCTGCAAACCAGAAGACAGGAGTGGGAGATCTTCTTGACGAAGTAGTAAAGCTCCTTCCTGAAAAAACGGGAAGCGAAGAGGATGATGAAAGACCGAGGATAGCAATAGTCGGAAAGCCCAATGTGGGAAAATCCTCGCTTATTAATAAATACTTAGGCAAGGACCGGCTCATAGTCTCGGATATAGCAGGAACCACCAGGGATGCGGTGGATACCGTCGTAAAAAGGAACGGTAAGGAGTATATCTTTGTTGATACCGCGGGGCTTCGACGGAAGAATAAGATAAAAGAAGAGCTTGAAACCTACATGATAGCCCGTACCGTATCGGCGGTGGAGAGGGCGGACATCGTGGTTCTCATAATAGACGGTACGGAAGGAGTTGCGGAGCAGGATGCCAAGATTGCAGGAATAGCCCATGACAGAGGCAAGGGAATGATAATCGCCGTCAATAAATGGGATGCCGTCAAAAAGGATGACAAGACCATTTATAAGATGAGCCGGGATATCATGCAGACCCTTTCTTTCATGCCCTACGCGGAAATACTATTCATATCCGCAAAGACGGGTCAGAGGACTGAGAAGCTCTTTGAATCCATAGATACGGTTATAGCGAATCAGAACCTGAGAATACAAACAGGTGTTTTGAATGAGATAATAAGTGAGGCGGTCACCATGCAGCAGCCGCCCTCCGACAAGGGAAGGAGGCTGAGAGTCCTCTATGCCACCCAGGTTTCCGTGAAACCTCCGACCATAGTGATATTCGTAAACAGCGCAAAGCTTATGCACTATTCATATACCAGATATCTGGAGAACCGCATAAGGGATGCCTTCGGATTTCAGGGCACACCGATACATTTTGTAATAAAGGAAAGGAAGACGGAATGATATTAAGGATTTCCTGTATAGTTATCGGCTATGTTTTCGGGCTTTTTCAGACAAGCTATATTTACGGAAAGCTCCACGGGATAGACATAAGGGAGCATGGCTCGGGAAATGCGGGCAGTACCAATATGTTAAGAACCATGGGAACAAAGGCGGGACTCATTTCATTCTTCGGGGATGTGATGAAGACGATACTTGCGGTTCTTGTCTGTCTCGCGATCTTTTACAGGCCGGAGGTTAATCCGGAGATGCTCCAGCTTATTAAGCTTTATGCGGCAGGGGGAGCGATCCTTGGACACAATTTCCCTTTTTACCTTGGATTTAAGGGAGGCAAGGGCATAGCCTGTACCGCGGGAATGATAATAACCCTTGATCCTTTCATGGTGATCTGCGGGATAATACTCTTTTTCAGTATCTTCTTTGCAACCCACTATGTTTCCCTGGGGTCGGTCTGCATGTACATAGCCTTCTTTATCGGGACTGTCATAATGGGAGCATTTAACCTGGGGTGCTTTAAGTCAGTAACGCCTGCCATTGCCGTAGAATGTGACATTCTGGTAGGCCTTCTTACCTTCATGGCACTTTTCAGACACAGAAACAATATCGTAAGGCTTATTAATCATACGGAAAAGAAGGTTTATCTTAAGCAGAAGGGAGAGCTTTCATGAAGAGCGTGGGCGTTATAGGAGCAGGAAGCTGGGGAACGGCTCTTGCAAAGCATCTTGCGGATAACGGGCATAAGGTAAGTGTTTATTCTGCCATAGCGTCGGAAATAGATATGCTGAAGGAACATCATGAGCAGAAGGAGAAGCTTCCGGGTGTCATGCTTCCGGATGATATGGTCTTTACTACCGATATCGGGGAAGCCGTAAGGAATAAGGACATACTGGTGCTTGCGGTGCCTTCACCCTTTACAAGGGCAACGGCCGGATCCATGAAGGATGTGGTGTCTGACGGTCAGATCATAGTATCTGTTGCAAAGGGACTTGAGGATGAGAGCTTCTGCACACTGTCGGAGATAATAAAACAGGAGATCCCCCAGTGCAGGGTCGTGGTGCTTTGCGGCCCCACCCATGCGGAAGAAGTGGGGAAGGGGGTTCCAACAGCAATAGTTGCGGGATCTTCAGATCTTACGGATGCGAAAATTGTACAGGATATCTTCATGAGCGATAATTTCCGGGTTTATACTTCGGACGATCCCTACGGCATGGAGCTTGGAGGAGCGCTGAAAAATGTCATAGCACTGGCTGCAGGCATAGCTGACGGACTGGGATACGGAGACAATACAAAGGCGGCTCTTATCACAAGGGGAATACATGAGATAGCCCGTCTCGGGGTTGCTGCCGGCGGAAAGAGGGATACCTTTGAAGGCCTTACGGGCATAGGAGATCTTATCGTAACATGCGCTTCCATGCACTCAAGAAACAGAAGAGCCGGGATCTTAATAGGTCAGGGAAAGAGCGCTGATGAAGCAATGGCTGAAGTTAAGCAGATCGTCGAAGGAGTCCATTCGGCGAAGGCAGCAGTGCATTTTGCGGAAAAATACGGCGTTCCCATGCCGATAATAGAGCAGGTGAACCTGATCCTCTTTGAAGGAAAGAAGCCTGAAGAGGCGCTGAAGGATCTTATGACAAGGGATAAGAAGCCGGAAGCTGTCTGATATTCTGATGTCAGAATTCAGCGCATGGCTAATAAGCCAAAGCGCAGAACAGCGATTACCTTACTTCCGCGAATATCTCGCGGGCTACCCAGGGACGGTTCATAACATAGAGATGGATCCCGTCGGGGGTGCCTGAAGAGAGAAGATCCTTTATCTGGTTAATTGCGAATTCAATGCCTGCTTTTTTCATATCTTCATCATTTTCACCATATCTTGCTATGATGTCGGAAAGGCTTTTCGGTACGGAAGTACCTGAAAGGGTAACGGTGGTACCCAGCATTTTTGCGCTTGTTACAGGCATTATCCCTGCGGAGACGGGAGCCTTTATTCCAGCCTTGTCCATGAGCTCCTTCATTTTATAAAACCGGTTGTTATCGAAAAAGAGCTGGGAGATAAGGAAGGAGCATCCGCTGTCTACCTTCTTCTTAAGATTTGCGATATCCTCGTCGTAGTCCTTTGCCTCAAAATGTTTGTCCGGATAGCAGGCCCCGGCTATCGTAAACCCGGGACAGGAAGAGGAGATATACTCTGCCATGTCGGAAGCGTGGGAGAAATCACGGTTTTGATATTCCTCATCTGTCATGGCCTTTGGCCTGTCTCCCCTAAGGGCTAAGACGTTCTCTATGCCGTTTTCCCTGAAGACTTTAAGGCCTTCATCAAGCTTTGACTTTGAAAAACCGACGCTTGTTATATGGGAGAGAACGTCGACTCCGACGTCTTTTTTAATAAATGAGGCGATCTCCACCGCATGTCCCGCATTGCTTCCTCCGGCGCCATAGGTGACGGACAGGAAATCGCAGGCGATGTCCTTAAAATCCTTAAGCTTTTCCATGGTGGGTTCTATGGGCTGATCCTTTTTTGGCGGAAAAACCTCGCATGAAAATACAGTCTTTTTGCTGTCATATTTTTCTCTGATGCTTCCCATGATACAAGCCTCCTGAATCTATTGAAATTCCTGATTGTTTTTCAGCGCACCGGCAGTGCGCCAAACTGCGTTACAATTCAGCGCACAGCCAGTGCGCTGAATTGCAACGCGCACGCCGCCATGCAGAATCGGCTTCGCCGATGGGCGGCGTGCCGGCTAGCCAAGTGTATTGGGCCGCAGCCCCGCGGCAAGCGCGTGGCTCGGCGCTGA
>JAFPZU010000047.1 GCA_017417105.1 Lachnospiraceae bacterium
CCGGCCTTCAGGTATGACAGCACCTCATCATAGCTTGTAAAATCATTTTTTCCCGCTGCCTCTTCCACAAAGGATCCCGGCATGAACTCCTCAGTCTCCGGCTGATACATTTCAACGGCAATGGCTGTTATGTCAAAGCCGTCCAAGTCCTTGTCTGAAGTGTATAATGAGAACATGGTTCCGGCTGCCTTATCATACCAGAGAAGGCTGTCAACCGTTTCCTCATCAGAAATAAACCTGCGGGCTCTGCTTTCATCCCCTAAAATGTCATCCGGCTCGTCTACTGTCCATTCATAGAACAATCCTGAGATATCCTCAAAGGCGGAAGCAGGCTTCATCCTTGCGGTAAACTTCAGACCGTCGCGCTCGAAATCCATCTCTGCAAGCTTTTCCGATTCCATGATGCGGTATGACTCATTCGTGGCTCCCGAGGGAACAATGAAGTATGCGTTCACGAGATTATACACATCATCGGCGGATACATTATCCTTCCAGGGATTGGCAAGCTGGGTGTTCCCGGCCTCCTCGCTGCCTTCGCTCTCCGTTGCAGCAGCTTCCTCTTTCTTCTCATCACTGCTCTCGGATGTTTCCGCTGCCGCAGTTTCCCCGGCATCACTTACAGGCTCTCCCCCGCTGCTCCCGCAGGACGTTAACATCATCATTCCGGCGAGCATCACCGGCAGCGCCATGGTCACAAGATTTTTTCTTATCATAATCCACTCCTTCTCAAAAACCAGGAAAAACACAGAGAAATATCTCCCTGTGTTTCCGGCGTTTATTGTTATGTTTGATTATACGATACAGCCGATTGATGTGGCAATCAGACTTAATTCTTTTCTGTAGTCTTTCTGATCGGGATCCAGACTATGAAGAAATAGACAAAGCCTATGAGAGCCGTCGCAAACTGGGTTACGGAAAACGTAGTCTGAAAAATGCTCATCTTCCCCCTCAAAGGACTCTCTGCGGGAATAAAGGAGGGAAGCAGCCACAGCGCTATGGTAAGTCCCATGAAAACGCCCTTTGCCAGAGCGCTTATTACCGCCATAAGAACAGATTTTAAGTTCAGAAGTCTATCGCTTTTGAGTACTGCCGGCTTGAAAAAAACGGCGGCCATTATGGCCAGCACCGCGTTCCCGCACATGATCAGAGGTATGATCCCGGGAACAGCCTGCATTACAGGACTCGCCGCTATAAAAAATGCCGTTATCGGAGTAATAACGGAAAGTATCACTCCCCAGGAAAGCCCCGCCGTCATAACCGCAAGTATTATACAGAGATTGACTACCGGCCCCGTGATATAAACACTCAGGTTTTTCAGAAACTGGCTTGCGATACATACTGCCAGAAGTATAGCCGTTACGGCTATTTTCTTCGTTATCGATACATTCACATTTGTGTTACCCATTTTTCCTTTTCTCCCCCTTCAGAATGCTAACAACTTTTCTATTTTTACATCAATTACCCGGAATTTTCAACATGTGTCGTAGGACGCTTCAGGTGGCCACTCCGTCTTTTATAGTAAACGACAAAACTCTTTTCGTTTTGTCGTTTACTGCGCCGGATTTTGGCCGCTGAAAGCGGCATATTTCCTTGCAAAATCCGGGCGCATCCGCCGGAGGCGTTATAGTAAGCGAAATTATTTATTTCGCTTACTATAGAGGCTCCAACAGAACCGTCTCACCGTAGTCCACCCGGCATCTCATCGATCCCCCGGGTACATCTCAAATGCGAGGTATTCCATGAGCTGTATTTATGATATAATGTTTTGTACCAAAACAAATTTGTCACAACAGGGGGATACTATGGACAATTATAAGAAGATCGATTATCACAGGAATATAGACGTGGTGCTCCGTTACGTGCCGGGACACTTCATCACTCCGAAGTCCCATGTCAATTATTACATGGATCTTTCGGACATGAAATCAAGGCAGAGAGAGGCAAGAGCTACCGGTGAAGAGCTGGCGGAGCTGTATCTTAGCACCAATGTGGTTGACACCATCCTCTGTCTTAATAACATGGAGGTTGTGGGCTCCTATCTTGCAAACAAGCTCACAAAGGCCGGCGTCTTATCCGCAAACGCCCATCAGACCATGTACATCACAAGTCCCGAGTACAACACCAGCGGACAGATGATGTTCAGGGAAAATAATAAACACATGATCCGCGACAAGAAGGTTCTGGTTCTCATAGATACCGCCTCCACCGGATCAACTCTTCAGAGTGCAGTCAGGTCAGTAGGGTTCTACGGCGGTGAAGTCATAGGGGTGGCAGCGATCTTCTCGCTTGCAACCCAGGTGGGTGATATCCCCATAAGATCTCTTTATTCCAGCAGGGATCTTCCGGATTACGCAAGCTATGCTCCCGACAAGTGCCCTATCTGCGAGAAAGGGATGCCAGTGGATGCCATCTGTAACGGCTACGGATATTCACTCCTTTGATCTTGTATTGATTATTTACGGCACGGGTTCAGTAAAAGCTGTCCCGTGCCGATATATATAACAGGGAATGCGGTTTAGCTGCCGCCTGTCCCGCTAAAAGCATGATCAGCAGACACCTAAAGTGAGTACAAGGATGTACAATTCAAGATAAGGAGATACGCCATGTCATCAATTGATTTTTCAAGCTTTTTCGGCTCATCACAAACCACACAGTCAACGGGCCTCGGCAATATGCTGGGGGATTACGCCAGTATCAAAAACGGAAGCTACGGAAAACTGCTGAAAGCTTATTACAAAAAGCAGGAAAAGGATTATGCCACTTCCGATGAAGCAAAAGAGGAAAGTGCAAAATACTCAAAGGTGAAGAGCTTTGCCTCGGATCTGAAAAACGCTGCGTCTGCCATCAACGACAAGAACCTTTTTGCCGAGGGTGATTACGAGGTTACCTACAAGGACGGCACCAAGGGCAAGTCAAACTACAATATGGACAAGATCTATGAGAAAGCAAAGGATTTCGTAGACAGCTATAATAAGGCTCTTAAGGCCGGAGCTTCCGCCGAGGAGAGTTCCGCAGTTTCAGGCAGGACGCTGTCCATGGTCGCGTTTACAAAGCAGAATTCCAACCTCCTTGAGCAGATCGGAATAACCGCAAGCTCCAAGGAAGGCGAGGAAGGCCAGCTTACGATTGACGAAGACAAGTTCAAGAAGGCTTCCGGCGCTACGGTAAAATCCCTCTTCTCCGGCTCGGGCTCCTACGCCTCCGTCATGGAGAATAAGGCCGGGATCCTGTCATCCCTTGCAGAGAGCCAGATCTCAAAGGTCAGTTCCTATAATCCCAAGGGATCCTACGATTCCGGAACTGCTTCGCCTCTTTCGAGCTTCTTCAGTTCAGAGGTGTAATAAGTAAGATAACACAGGGGGGACGGTTCTTCTTGTATGAACCGTCCCTTTTTGTGTCCCGTGTGTTTACTTTGAAATCTTAGCGAGGTATTTTCGAGCTTAGATTTCATGCATACGAGGTACACTTAGCGAGGTATTATCGAGCTTAGTGTACTACCGTTTACTTTGAAATCTTTGCGAGGTATTTTTCCGTTTATTCCGTAGTGCAGTCTTCATGCTCCCCGTGGGCATGTCCCGTGCTTTGTTTATTCTTTATCATCTCTTCCATGGTATGCCAGCCAAGCACCGCGCATTTGACCCTTGCAGGCATGTGAGAGATATCCTTCAAGGCTGAGGCTTCATCCAGATCCTCAAGATCATCTTCACCTGCCTTTCCGTGTATCATGCCCATGAACTTTTCGCAAAGTTCAAGCGCTCTTTCCCTGCTCCCGCCTATGATAAGATCCAGCATTATGTCAACCGATGCCTGTGAGATGGCACATCCGGATCCGTTAAAAGCTCCGTCCTCAATAGTTCCATCCTCACCTACCTTAAGTTCCAGAAAAATATCATCTCCACAGGTGGGATTCTTCCCCTCAAGACTTATGGTCGCATCAGCAATGCTCCCCCTGTGCGAAGGCCTCAGATTATGCTCATTTAAGATCTCTCCGTATATACTCTCAAGTCCCATTTTCTCACCTCAAACATAAGCGGCTATAGCCTTTTCCACTGCTGCATTCAAAGTCTCGTTATTTCTGAAAGCCTTTTCTGCAAGCTTCTGATGCAGAAGAGGATCGATCCTCACGTTGAATCTTCCTTTGTATGCTTTCTCCGGAGATTTGCCTACTTCTTTGCAGAATTCCAGATAATCATCAACAGCCGAATGGAATTCCTCTTCTATTTTACCAGGATCTGAACTCTCAAACGTGATGAGGTCATTGATTCCCTCAATACTTCCAAATAAGGACAGTGAACTCACATCAAAGACTACCTTGGCCAGATACCCTTTATACTCAAGTATATCGTTTTTCATAGATCCCCCTTTCTTTCAAGCATTTCCTTTAATACCTCTGTTGCACCCCTGCTCATCTGATCTCCCGGGTGCGGCTTATGTAACAATATAACAGAATTATCACTTGCCCTGTAGAACTTTACTCTGGAGCCGGATGTTTTCCCTTTATTGTATTCAATATACCCTATACTCTTCAGAAGAGCCTTTGCCTCACTGTATGTATAATCCTGAGGAATACTTTTTAGCCTTAATTTCGCCTTATCTTTCTGACTCACTTTACTCTTTTTTCACTACAACGTATAAAAATATCGCCGCAGTAGTCACTACATTCCAGTGACATCATAATGCCACGTTGAGTTTTTGTCAATACAAACCCCCGGGCGTATTTTATCGCTCCGGGGGCTATTGATAGTCTTATGATCTCAAGACTTCAGATCATTTCCTGCTTCTCATCCTGCGTACTCTGCGGGTTTTCTTCTTTGCTTTTGTTCCGTCCTCATTTTCCTCTTCTTCTTCGTCATCATCGGAATATACGAAGCTCATGGCGATAAGTCCTGCCACGCAGAGAAGCATGATCCAGAAGTTGAGGGTCAGGTCATCACCAGTAACAGGTGACATCCTCTCTCCCAGGACTCCGGATGTAGGCATTTTCCTGACTCCAAGCACATCCGATACAAATCCGCCTTCCCTTGATCCAAGCACTCCGGACAGATACCTGTCGCTGGTACTGGTAGTAGTTGTAGAGCTCGTACCGCCTGTTCCTGACGAGCTTGTGGTACTTGTTGTCGTACTCGTGCTGGTAGTAGTGCTGGTACTTGTCGTAGTACTCGTACTGGTTGTCGTGCTCGTACTTGTTGTAGTGCTGGTTGTTGTACTCGTCGTCGTACTTGTTGTGGTAGTTGTCGTGGTGCTTGTCGTTGACTTCTTACCCTTCTCATTCTTGATATAATGCAGCTTCAGGTACTCAGGGCTGTCCGGCGTATTATGCGTGCCATCCACTACAAACGTGAAGATGTTGTTTGAAGGAATAGCATATCCTGTCGGTGCCTGAGTCTCCTCCAGGTAATAAATACCCCATTCCAGATCATCCAGGCTTATCTTACCGTCACTTCCCGAAGTATAGGTTCCCTGCAGATATACGACATCCGTGTTCGATATATATCTCGATATCACTCTGGAACCACCTGTCGCAGGTTTCTCGGAGTAGAGCTTGAACACCGCTCCGCTAAGTGGCGCATCATTATCCCCGTCTACTTTGATGATACGATATGCTCCGTATTTAGGCTTATCCTCGAAGCAGATAGCTCCGTCCTTCTTCCAGTTGCTCTTAAGCCAGCTGTCTGTCTGCTTAACCGTGCCATCAGCCGCTACCGTGAAATGAGCAACAACCGCTGACAGCGCATAGCCTTCAGGTGCCTTGGTCTCTCTCATCTCATAGTCACCGGGCACGATACCGCCTGATCCGGCAGATCCTATGGCGTATTCAAGAGTCTGTCCTGACTTAAGTGTAGCGCTCCAGCCGCCTCCCACCTTATTGATGGTAAACTCGGCTCCTTCAAGCTCCGTCGGATTTGCCGAAGTATCGTTTGCGTCATACTTCCTTATCTGAGTCTTTATCGATTCATTCGTAAAGGTGTAGCCGCCGTCAGAATCCACCGTATATACAGGAGTCTTGTACCCGGGCAGCTGATCCTCGGTCACGCTGTACTCGATGGCCTTGTAGTTATTATTCTCGTCATATACGGGAAGATCCGTGAACTTACCCTCAAGCTGTCCTGAAGGAAGCTTCAGCGTCTTGCCCGTATCCTTCCCGTCTGCCAAAAGATGGAAGGTGATAGTGGGATGAGTAGCCACGCTCTTGCCGTCAGCCCATCTCTTGCGTACAGGTATGTCTATGTTTCTGTTCGTTACAGTGTTTATGAACCTGACGGTTTCTACCCTTTCACTTCCGGTCATATTCCCTATTGAGCGGTTACCGGAGGTTCCATGATACTCCGCGCTGTTAAAGGTTCCACTGAAAGCGGTATAACCCGGCACAGAAACCTCTTTTATATCATAGATATAATCCTCATACTTTCCTGTACGGCTGCTCCAATACTGTGCAGCATACTTGCCAGTATTGTAAACAGTCTCCGTATCCCCTGCCTTTGTGATGATGGTTTCGGTAAATACCTCCGGCTGCTCTCCCACAGCCATATCCTCAGGCTGCTTCGTCCTGGTTATTTTCACATCGACATGGGGATAGTTCGTACCCTGATCCTTCGCCATGCCTCTCCAGGTCTTTATAAGCTTAAAGAAGATATCGACCGTATTCTCTGCACTGTTCACCAGGACATACTCACTGCGTGGCGTGCTGTCATCTTTAGTTACGATATAGCCTTCTTTGTCAATGGTAAACTCCACGTATCCGCCATTGTCCTGAAGAGCTTTGTTGGTGAATCCGCAGTCTTCCGCTACCTTCTCATACAGCCTGTAGTTTCCGGGGGCAAGATTCGTAAATGTCCTGGACTCATCAGCAGTCTGAACTCTCCACCATCCCTTCTCATCTCCGCCCTCATCAGGCATCATAGCCTGCTCAAAGATATTAAGAGGTGTTTCCTTTACAAGTCTCAGCTCTGCTCCCCCGTTTATCTGATGCTCCGGATCGATTCCAAGGAACCTCTTCGTCACCTTGATCTTATTGATCCAGGGGTTATGGACAAAGAACTCTATCTCGTTGTCCTTCAGTGAATAGCACTCATCACCGCTGACCCACTCTATCTCAAGCTTACCGTAATTGCTCTCATTAACCGTCTCGGGATCCTTAACGGAGATCTTGAACTTCTTCCCCTTCATCCATTCCTTGTCGATGTCGAATTCAAATGAATCCGTAGGAACCGTCTCTTTTATAACATACTCATGTCCGCCTGCTTCATGATACGTTATCTCCCCAAAGTCTATGACTGCATTTACCGTGCCATCTTCATTAACCGAGATATTGATCTTTGCGTCGTCCATAACCTTGGTACCGTTCTCGGTCACTTCGAACCTGAGCTGTTTCATCTGCTCGCGAACGATCTCGGTAGGCTGAACCAGCGCGCCATCCACATACTGAAGCAGCTTTACCGCATTGAAGGTAAGACGTCCTTCCTTCTTTACGCTGTTCTTAAAGTAAGCGTCAGCAGTAACCGGAGGCTCCTTTCCAAGCAGAGCATCGATCCAGCTTTGCTTATTCTCCGGTGCCACGCCTTCATAATCAACGACCTTTGAAACCTCCAGATTTCCGTCACCTTTATTTTTAAGGGTAACAGTCACTTTCGCGTACTTCTTCGCGCCTTCATAATCAATATGAGGATGCCTGTCGCTTTCGTCCTTTTCATAGATGTAATAAGTACGTGTCCTCTCCGTACTGTACTCATCCCCTTCAAAGAGATCCTCCTGAGTATAATCAAAGTGCCAGGAAGCCAGGTCTCCGGCTTTATCGATCGTCTTTATACCGCCTATGGCGTTACCGCCCTCAGAGTCCATAATATAGAACTTGAACCCGTCCGCAGGATAAACATAATCATCAAAGATCTTTGCCGCAGTTACATCGATGCCGCCGGCTGCTCCGTAAGTATTAACGAAGGAAGCAAAGCCCTCTCCGCCCTCGTAAGCCGGGGTTGCCGTGAGAGTTCCGTCGCCATTATCCGTTACACTAACGGTTATTTCCTGAGACGAAGGCTTCGTATAGCCGTTTCCGTCTGTCATTATCTCTTCAATGGTATACTTATACTCTCCTGCTTCCTCATATTTGATCTTATCCGCAAACAGTGCTTCTCCGGAAGCATCGGTAGTCGCGGTAATGGAAGTCTTCTCTTCGCCGGCCACAGTCTTTATGATCCCTTCGTGATCTTTCGCAGTAACCTTGAATTCGAAGCTTCTGTTCACTTTCCCGTAAGGGATAACCTTGCCCGCTGCTGTCTTTACAGTCTTTTTGGCTGCAAGCTGAAGCTCCCCGTTTGCGCTGTATGTATTTGAAACGGTAACGGTCCATGCGTCAGACCCTGTCTCGTCCTTCTTAATAAGATGTCCCTTACCGTCATCATAAAGCGTAAATGATATCTTATGACCCTTTATCTGGGAACCGTTCACCTCATAGGTCTGCCCGTTCACGTCATAATCTATACCGTTGCCTTCAGTGACCGCCTCAGTGATGTAATAAGTAAATGTCTTCTCCTTAGCTCCGGCAAGATCCTGAAGGCTGTAGGTTATGGCACCAAATGCGGCTTCGTTAGTCTTACCATTATTGCCGTTTTTCACTGTCTGAAGAATTTCACCCTTTTCATCCCTAAGGTCAAAGCTGAACTCGCCTGCTGCAGGATCTCTTCCGGTCAACACCTTCAGTACCTTGGGAGCGAACTCACCTGCTGCGGCATAGCCGTTTTTAATCTCTTCAACTACCGATGTCCCGGTCTCGCCGTTTACTTTTGTATCCAGTACTCCCGTGGTTCTTGCCTTTTCATCGGTGAATGTCACGGTCGCACTTTTTGCCGCTCCATAGGTGATATTATCAACGGTTCTTCCCGAGAGTACCTCGTTGTTTCCGTTAACCTCTTCTATAGTGAAGATATGCTCTGCCGCCATCTTGTAACCCGGGAAAGTAACAGTTCCTGTCGGAGCATTCTCAGTCAGAGTGATATACTGCGGATCCTTGCTCTCATTCGCAAGTCTGCTGTCGGTCACTCTGTCGGTTATCCTTACTCTGAAGGAAGCGCCTGCAGGCCATGAACCGCCCTCCTCTATCGACTTGCTCACATTGAATGTAATATTCCCTGTCGCATCGTACTTATTCTTTATCACAACCGGATTGGAGGCACTGTTATCGGCAGTCACTACAAGGCTCGTATGCTTATCATCAGCATACTTAACGCTTACACGGACCGGATGGTATCTGTTCTCATTCTGAACACCGTTTTCGTTTACATCACAGGTAAATCCTGCCTTATCCTCTTCCTTTATGTAATATGTGTAGTCAGCTATCTGATCCTCACCGTACTTTATAGGTCCAAACTGATACTCCCCGTTTTCTCCGCTTGTCGCTGCCGGTACACCCGCTACTGGAACATACTCTCCGCCATCGTTCTTCTCGTAAAGCCCGAAGGTAAATCCGGAAAGGTTCTTGTCCACACCCGTGGTCGACATCATGGTCTTCCTGCCGTAGAGCGTGACCTCACCCTCCATCTTCTTATGATCATTGACAAGGCCCAGATTTATTACATTATCGACGGTGCCATCCGTACTGTCGACACCCCAGGCCTCTGTAACGCTGTCAGCTGACCAGGAATAAGTATTTCCTTCATTAATCTCAACAACTCTGTAAATGATCTCATATCCCTGATCATCATATTTATCAAGATTTTCGAAAGTGATATCGCCCTGTGCAGGTACTGACTGCTCCAGCACATTGCCATTCTCATCCGTGACATCAACGAAATCTCCGTTCACTTTCTTCTGAAGCTTAACCTTAAATCCGTTGTATATCTTCGAGTCACTTACCCCGCCGGTCTGCCAGGTCTTATGTACCTTAACCCCTATCTTCTCCTGCTTGATCTGATTGAAAAGAACATAGTTATCATTTATCCTTTCAGCTATCCTGTCCGTGTTAAGGCTTCCGTCATTCTTTACACAGATATAACCGTCGGGAACACTATCCTCGACTATCCGATACTCATATCTGTATCCTCTGGGATCCTTTTCATAAAGCGGATTTTCCTTCGTGCTCACAAATGCAAACACATACCCACCATCTCGGTTTGCGGTCGTAGTCCTGTATACAGCCCACTTATCCTCAGACGCGCCCTGAAGCTTTCTTTCCAGATTGATCGTAATGCTCTCAGGTCTTTCCGGATTATTTCCGTCGCGCCAGTCCTTCCTGCCGGCAAAAGTCCTGTCCTTAATATCTATCATTTTTACATAGTAGATATTATCCTCGGAGAATACTGTCGGGATCTCCACACGGCTTCCGTCTTCTGTCTCCACGGATATCCCTGCTCCGGTAAGTATTCCGTCATCTCCTACTGTGAAGCTGACATCATCGGCTATCAGATATCCTTCCGGTGCCTTGATTTCGCGAAGCCTGTACTGACCCGGTTTCAGTGTATCTATCACAACCGCATCCTTTGCATCTCCGGAAGTGATGCCATCCCTTACCACGTTATCACCAGAATCAAGGATCTGTAATGAAGCACCCTTCAGAAGGAACGGCTTTCCCTCATCATTAAACGCATACTTTACTATCCTGAATTCGATCGGTTTATCCACGACCCTGAACCCATTCGCATTAACATGAGTCACAGAACCGCTGCCGCTTGTTATCTCGATCTTTCTTTGTTTGTTCTGAGCATCAAATACCAGCCTGAATTCTACGGCTTCTGCCTTCTTATATCCGTCCGGCGCCGTCTCTTCCGTAAGCTTATATGTCTTTCCGGTCTCAAGTCCCTTAAGGGTTATGGTTCCCTCAGTGCCCATCTTATCCACGACGGATCCGTCAGGAAGTGCCGTGCCGTCAGGCTCTGTTACGGAGAATACCGCTCCGGTAAGGACTTCGGGCGTTGCGCTGTTCTTTTTCTCATCATCCTTTACTTTGGTTATTGTTATTGGCTCAAGCCCATCCTTAACAAGGATAAGACCTGTCACATTGTTGTTTGCTGCTTTGACAACCTCACTGCCTGACTCCACCTCTACGGTTCCGTCTTCTTTAAGCTTGATCCCGGTATCCTTAACAGCCTTATAACCTGCAGGCGCAGACTCCTCGTGAAGAATATAATCTCCTGCCTCCAGACCATATATGGTCCTGGTGGTTCCATCAGACTCCCACTCCTCCACAAGATCGCCCTTTTCACCATGAAGGAGGCTGTCCAAAAATCCGTTTGCTTTGTAGAGCTGCAGCTTTGCTCCTGCGATCTCCTCATTATTTGTGGCATCAACCTTACTGATTTTCAGTTCGGTAGGAGTATTGACAAAGTTGATCTGCTCAGCAATGCTGCCCGGGCTTACGGTAAGGCTTCCGTTTCCGTTATCCGTGACCGTAACCGTTACAGTCTTATCAGCTGCCCCTATAAATCCGGGCTGTGCAGTCTCGCTGATCGTATAAGTATGTATCCCTTTATCTGCTGCCTTATACTTTATGACATTTCCTTCACCATATTTACTGTCAACCGTGAAGTTTATATTCCCGTCCTTATCACTCTGACCGGTAGCGACAGTCTTGCCGTCCTCCTTCACAGTGAAATCAAATGTATGGTTCTCAAGTGAAAGCACATCTCCTGCTATACTCTTCCTGCCCGAAAG
>JAFPZU010000048.1 GCA_017417105.1 Lachnospiraceae bacterium
CCTGTGCGGAGACGGCGAGCTTCAGGAAGGACAGATCTGGGAGGCAGCCATGTTCGCCGGAGCAAAAGGACTGGACAATCTCTGTGTCATAGTTGATAATAACAACCTTCAGATCGACGGTCCCATAGATCAGGTCTGCTCGCCTTATCCCATAGACAAGAAGTTTGAGGCTTTCAATTTCCATGTCATCAATATAGACGGAAATGACTTCGATCAGATCGAAAAGGCCTTTGAAGAGGCAAGGGCAACGAAGGGCAAACCTACCTGCATCGTGGCAAAAACGGTAAAGGGCAAAGGTGTATCTTTCATGGAGAATAACGTAAGCTGGCACGGCACCGCTCCTAATGACGAGCAGTATGCGACTGCCATGGCAGACCTCGATAAGATAGAGGAGGGCTTGAAATGAGTGACGAGATAAAAAAAGTAGCGACCAGACAGAGTTACGGAGAAGCGCTGGCGGAGCTTGGAGATCAGTATCCTGATCTTGTGGTGCTTGATGCCGACCTTGCGAATGCGACAAAAACCGGCATATTCCAGAAGAAGTTTCCCGACAGGCACATAGACTGCGGTATAGCGGAAGCAGACATGACGGGTATAGCTGCAGGACTTGCAACCTGCGGAAAGATCCCTTTCATAAGCTCCTTTGCGATGTTCGCATCAGGAAGGAACTTCGAACAGGTGAGAAACTCCATAGGCTATCCCCATCTTAACGTAAAGATCGGAGCAACCCATGCCGGCATAACGGTAGGTGAGGACGGAGCTTCCCATCAGTGTATGGAGGATCTGGCTCTTATGAGGACGATCCCCGGAATGACCGTTGTCTGTCCCTCGGATGACATTGAGACAAAGGCGGCGGTTAAGGCTGCCCTGGAAATGAACGGGCCTTTCTACATGAGAACGAGCCGTGCGGCTACTCCCGTGATAAACGATAAGCCTGATTACAAATTTGAGCTGGGCAAGGGCATACTCATGAAGGACGGATCGGACATTACGATAATCGCCACCGGAGTTGAGGTATGCTATGCACTCGAGGCAGCAGAATCTCTTGAAAAGGACGGGGTTTCGGTTAGGGTTATCAATATCCACACCATAAAGCCTCTGGATGAAGAGATAGTGCTGAAGGCTGCAAAGGAAACAAAGAAGATATTTACGGTTGAGGAGGCTACCGTCATAGGAGGCCTGGGATCCGCAGTATCCGAGCTTACAGCGACAAAGCATCCCGCAGAGGTTATAAGGATCGGCATGCAGGATGTCTTCGGTGAATCCGGCACCTGGTCAGGTCTGCTGGAAAAATACGAGCTCGACGGCAAGGGAATATATTCCCGGATAAAGAAGAACCTGTAATACTTTACGCGTGGTTACTGATGGTGATATAATCCGTGCATGCCCGGGTTCAGATTGGTAAAAAACGGTTCATCTTCTAGTGACAGAAGTGCCGACAGAGCGATCTTATGGCACCGTATAAAGAAAGTACTCAGGGTCGCAGCGATAGCTGCGGCCCTGGTTTTTGTCATATGGTTTATACACCGGCTGTACCAGAACACTACTTTCAATGACTACGAAATCATCTCCAAGGAGATGCGGCAGGATTCGGATACGTCCGAGTACATCGCATATAACGGACATATCCTTAAGCTTTCAAGAGACGGGGCCGAGGCCTTTGAAGGAAACGGAAAGGCCATCTGGAACGTAACCTATGAGATGCAGCATCCGCAGGCTGCTACCTGCGAGGATTGCGTGGCCATAGCCGACGAGCAGGGAACGGAGATCTACGTGGCCTCTGCCGCGGATGATATGGGAAAGATCTCCACGAAGCTGCCGATACTTGATCTCAGTATCTCCAGGCAGGGCGTGGTGGCAGCGGTTCTTGAAGATGCCGGGGCATCCTGGATCAGATTATACGACAAGGCAGGCGAAGAACTTGCTTCTATTAAATGCTCCATGTCGGAGACCGGCTATCCCATGGACATATCCCTTTCGCCTTCCGGCTATCTTTTGGCTGTCTCCTATGCAAGAGTAGAAGGAGATTCGATGAGAAGCTCCGTGGCTTTCTATAATTTCGGAGAAGTAGGCGCAAATGAAAGCGACCACTACATGAGCGGCTACGATTTTCCGGGAACCATGATACCGAGGATCAAATTCCTCAAGGATTCCACTGCCTTTGCCATAGGTACGGACAGGATGATCTTATTCTCCGGTGATCAGAAACCCGAGAAACGATATGAATACACCTTCGATACAAGGATAAAGGGGGTATTCTACTCCGAGGATCGCATAGTCCTTGTCAGGGAGAGTGCTCTTGACGGCGGCTACAGCGCCTCTGTATTCAATCTTGCGGGAGAGGAGCTCTTAAATGTCCCCTTTGACCTTGATTACATAGATGTGCAGGTGAATAAAGACCGTCTTGTGATCTACAGCGATACCCATATGATGATCTATGATATGAAAGGCAGGGAGAAGTATGACGGTCCGCTGGATGACTCCACTCTCCTGATATCCCTGACGGACAATGCAAGGCGCTATATCCTTGTGAACAGGGAAACCGTGAAAATGATACAGCTGATAAGATAGGGTATTTATCATGGATCCTAATCTGCTTTTTCTTATTATAATAGCAGTGCTGCTCATATGTTTTTTTGCCGGCAGGAGAACAGGGCTTATAGGGGCTCTGATACCGGTGGCTACAGCCTTCTTATCCTTCTGGCTCCTGGCGATCGTGATACCCGTGTTGAAAAATGACGTTTTTGAAGATATGTCCGGCTTCAGGGTAAATGAGGCCTTACTGGATCTGATCGCTTTTGCGGTTTCCTTTGTCCTGTTCAGAAAACTGATCAGGGCGGTTCTGAAATTTTTCAGGATAATAGGGGATACCCCGGTTATAAGCTCCCTCAACAGATTTCTGGGAGGTGTAGCAGGCTTTATCGGAGGGATCATCATCGTATGGGGCGTATTTTTCTTCATGCTGCTGTTTTTCGGACCCGAGGGAAGCCCGGAATTCTTCGCTGCCGTGAACGGAAATGAATTCGTAAAGCTTCTATATAATAACAATCTTATCCTCACATTCGTAAACTATCTCGTATTTACGTAAAAAAAGTAAAAATTTTTCTTGCATTGCCCCTGAAACTGTGGTAATCTAGCTCTTGCCGTGACGCGATAGCTAAGAAGCGGAAGTTGCTGCCCGTAAGAATTGGCAGGTAATTTCGTGGAGCAAATGTCAAGTCATAGATACTGGCGACGAAGTCACTGTACAGACATTGGATGGAGCAAAGCCTTATAAGGAACTGGCTCCGGACATAGTAAGGCCGCAAACTGCCTTTAATATATAAAGGACACACGCGGCAATGTGTACAGTCACCGACTAGATCAATTTTAATTAAGGAGGCGACTTTTTTTATGGCAAAACAGGTAATGAGGATCACATTAAAAGCTTATGATCACGAGCTGGTGGATCAGTCCGCAGCAAAGATCATCGAGGCAGTGAGAAAGAACGGATCCGATGTTTCGGGCCCGGTACCCCTTCCCACAAAGAAAGAAGTGATCACGATCCTTCGTGCAGTACATAAGTACAAAGATTCGAGGGAACAGTTTGAGCAGAGGACGCACAAAAGACTTATCGATGTTATAGCGCCCACCCAGAAGACGGTGGACGTTCTTCAGCGTCTGGAGATGCCTGCGGGTGTTTACATCGATATTAAGATGAAAGAAAAGAACTGAGACGGAAAGGACGGATAAGAAATGAAAAAAGCAATACTTGCGAAAAAAGTAGGTATGACACAGATCTTCGACGAGAATGGAATCCTTATTCCGGTAACGGTTCTGGAGGCAGGTCCCTGTGTCGTAACCCAGCTTAAGACGATAGAGAATGACGGATATGAAGCCGTACAGGTAGGATTCGGCGAGAAGAAAGAGAAGATCGTGACCAAGGACAAGGGCGGTCAGAGATCCGTAGCTCACAGGCACGGAGCGAACAAGCCCGAGATGGGTCACTTCAAGAAGGCGGGTGTTACGCCCAAGGAGTTTGTCAGAGAGTTCAGATTTGAGAACTGTTCTGATTATCAGATAGGAGCAGAGATAAAGGCTGATATATTTGAAGCCGGCGACAAGGTGGATGCTACGGCCATTTCAAAGGGAAAAGGCTTTCAGGGCACCATCAAGAGACTGGGACAGCACAGAGGGCCCATGAAGCACGGTTCCAAGTTCCATCGCCATCAGGGTTCCAACGGAGCCACATCATCACCCAGCCGCGTTTTCAAGGGCAAGGGAATGCCGGGTCACATGGGTTCTGTAAAGGTTACGGTCCGCAATCTTGAAGTAGTGCGCGCCGATGCCGAGAAGAATCTGCTGCTTGTAAAAGGAGCGGTACCCGGAGCAAAGAAGGCTCTGATCACCATCAAAGAGACCACAAAGGTCTCCAAATAATTCGATAAGGAAGGAGGAAACCTGAGATGGCAAACGTAAAAGTTTACGATATGACAGGAAAAGAGACCGGCTCAATGGAGCTTGACGACAATATCTTCGGAGTCAGGATCAACGAGCATCTCATACATATGGCAGTTACACAGTACCTTGCAAACAACAGACAGGGTACGCAGAAGGCAAAGACCAGATCCGAGGTATCCGGCGGCGGCAGAAAGCCCTGGAGACAGAAAGGCACAGGTCATGCAAGGCAGGGATCCACAAGATCACCCCAGTGGAGACACGGCGGAGTGGTATTCGCACCGGTTCCCAGGGATTACAGCTTCAAGCTTAATAAGAAAGAGAAGAGGCTTGCTCTTAAGAGCGCCCTTACTTCGAGGGTTGAGGCTGACAAGCTGATCATCCTTGACGATCTTAAGCTTGAGGGCATTAAGACCAAGGAGATGAGAAAGGTGCTCGATGCGCTGAAGGTTGGAAACAAAGCGCTTGTAGTCCTTGATTCACTGGACAGGAACGTGATCCTTTCAGCAAGGAACCTGCCGGGAGTAGCTACGGTACAGGCAGGCAGCATCAACACTTATGACATCATGAAGTACAGCACCGTCGTAGCCACAAAGGCTGCAGTGTCTAAGATACAGGAGGTATACGCATAATGGCTGATCTTAAATATTACGACGTGATCCTCCGCCCGGTCATCACGGAAAAGTCAATGAACATGCAGGCGGAAAGAAAGTACACATTCTATGTGATGCCTGAAGCCAACAAGGCCATGATAAAGGAAGCCGTCGAAAAGATGTTTGACGGAGTCAAGGTTGAAAAGGTATACACCATGAACCTTCCCGGCAAGAAGCGCAGAAGAGGCTACGTGGAAGGCATGACGGCAAAGAGGAAGAAAGCAATAGTCAAGCTTACCGAGGGTTCTAAGGATATAGAGATCTTTGCCGGACTGTAAGACATCATCTGAGAAAAGATTAGGCCCGGAAAAGACACCGGACGATAAGGATATTCAGATAAAGAAAGGAAACGAAAGATGGGAATAAAGACATATAAGCCCTATACACCGTCAAGAAGAAACATGACGGGATCGGATTTTTCGGAGATAACGAAGTCCACTCCCGAGAAGTCCCTGCTTGAATCAAAGAAAAAGAATTCAGGAAGAAACAATCAGGGCAAGATAACCGTTCGTCACAGGGGCGGCGGAAACAGACGCAAATACAGGGTCATAGATTTCAAGAGAAACGATAAGGACGGAGTACCGGCAAAGGTAGCAGGTATCGAGTATGATCCTAACAGAACCGCAAATATTGCTCTCCTTATATATGCGGACGGCGAGAAGAGATACATCCTCGCCCCGGAAGGATTAAAGGACGGCATGACGATAATGAACGGCCCTGAGGCCGAGATCAGAGTCGGAAACTGCCTCCCCTTCAGGTATATACCGGTAGGTACCGAGGTTCACAACATAGAGCTCTATCCCGGAAAGGGCGGACAGATGGTCCGCAGCGCCGGAACCTCAGCACAGCTCATGGCTAAGGAAGGAAAGTACGCAACGCTTAAGCTTCCTTCAGGCGAGATGAGAATGGTACCGATAGAGTGCAGAGCCACGATAGGTACGGTCGGCAATATAGACCACAACCTTATAAATTACGGAAAAGCAGGACGTATACGTCATATGGGCATCCGTCCTACGGTCAGAGGTTCGGTCATGAACCCCAACGACCACCCGCATGGAGGCGGTGAGGGACGCGCACCTATCGGACGTCCCGGACCTTCCACTCCTTGGGGCAAGCCGGCACTGGGCTACAAGACAAGGAAATCCAGGAAGGCCAGCAACAAGCTGATAGTGAGAAGAAGAAACGGTAAGGCACTAGGTTAAGGAGGGTAAAGACAGATGTCACGTTCAATAAAAAAAGGACCGTTTGCAGATGAGAGCCTTTTGAAAAAGATAGATGCAATGAATGCATCAGGGAAAAAAGAGGTGATCAAGACCTGGTCACGCCGGTCCACCATCTTCCCTTCTTTTGTGGGACATACGATAGCAGTACATGACGGCAGAAAGCATGTTCCCGTATATGTAACTGAAGACATGGTCGGACATAAGCTCGGCGAGTTTGTAGCCACGAGAACATACCGCGGACACGCAGCGTCAGAGTCAAAGTCCGGCGTGAGATGACGGGAAAAGGAGGTCATTAACCCATGGCGAAAGGACATAGATCCCAGATAAAAAGGGAGAGAAACGAAAACAACAGGGAGAAGAGACCGCACGCTAAGCTGTCGTATGCAAGGGTTCCGGTACAGAAAGCATGTTTCGTGCTGGATGCCATCAGAGGCAAGAATATAGACGAGGCGATCGCGATACTCACATATAATCCCAGGTATGCATCAGAGGTCATATTAAAGCTCGTGAACTCGGCCATAGCAAATGCAGAGAATAACAACGGAATGGATCGCACAAAGCTCTACGTGGCAGAATGCTACGCAACACAGGGTCCCATGCTCAAGCGCATACAGCCCAGAGCACAGGGTCGTGCATACAGGATCTTAAAGAGAATGTGCCACATAAACGTTGTACTGGATGAAAGGAGCTAATATATGGGACAGAAGGTTAATCCCCATGGCCTCAGAGTAGGTATCATAAAGGATTGGAGTTCGAGGTGGTTTGCACCGGACACCGAGTTTGCAGACAACCTCATAGAGGATTACAAGATAAGGGAATTTCTGAAAAAAGAGCTGTATCAGGCAGGGATCTCAAGAATTGAGATCGAGAGAGCTGCCGGCAGAGCCAAAGTCATCGTATATGCCGCAAAGGTAGGTATAGTGATGGGCAAAGGCGGAGCTGAGATAGAGAAGACCAAAAAGAAGCTCCAGAAGCTCTCAAAGGACAGCCTGGTCTTAGATGTCAGGGAAGTAAGACGCCCCGACAAGGATGCCCAGCTCGTTGCAGAGAATATCGCAAGCCAGCTTGAGAACCGTGTTTCCTTCAGACGTGCCATGAAGTCTGCCATGCAGAGGACGATGAAGAACGGTGCAAAGGGAATAAAGGCAAGCGTATCCGGAAGACTTGGCGGGGCAGATATCGCCCGCAGAGAGTTCTACTCCGAGGGAACGATCCCGCTGCAGACACTGCGTGCTGACATAGATTACGGTTTTGCTGAAGCCGATACCACTTACGGAAAGATCGGCGTTAAGGTATGGATATACAAGGATGAGGTTCTTGGCAGACACAAATATGCGGTATCCGAGGATGATATGCCGGAGGATCCGAACCTCAGAAACAATAACAGAAGAAGAAACAACAGGAGGGAGGGTGACAGATAATGTTAATGCCAAAGAGAGTAAAGCATCGTAAGCAAATGCGCGGAACGATGCGGGGCAAGGCAAATTCGGGCAATACCATCGCATACGGTGAGTACGGTATAGTCGCTCTCGAGCCCTGCTGGGTAAAGTCAAATCAGATAGAGGCTGCCCGTGTGGCCATGACCAGATATATAAAGCGTGGCGGCCAGGTATGGATAAAGATCTTCCCGGACAAGCCGGTAACGGCAAAGCCCGCAGAGACCCGAATGGGATCCGGAAAAGGTGCGCTTGAGTACTGGGTAGCAGTAGTAAAGCCGGGCAGGGTAATGTTTGAGATAGCAGGCGTATCCGAGGAAGTCGCAAGAGAGGCTTTGAGACTGGCTTCACACAAGCTTCCCTGCAAGTGCAAGATCTATTCGAAAGACGATCTTGCCGCAGAGGTAGCAGCGAAAGGCGGTGACAACTAATGAAATCAGATAAGTATTTAGAGGATCTCAGGGCAAAGTCAGGAACGGAACTTAAGGTTGACCTCACCGCAGCGAAGAAAGAGCTTTTCAATCTCCGGTTCCAGAATGCGACAAACCAGCTGGACAACTCGTCCCGCATTAAAGAGGTCAGAAGGAACATAGCACGTATTCAGACGGTCATTACCGAAAAATCGGCTGAAGCCTGATCGGAAAGGAGATAAACGTGGAAGAGAGAAATCTGAGAAAGACCCGTACAGGAAAGGTCACAAGCAACAAGATGGACAAGACCATCACTGTAGCTGTTCAGGACAACGTACGTCATCCCCTTTACAAAAAGATCGTGAAACGTACATACAAGCTTCATGCACATGACGAGCAGAACGAAGCAAATGTCGGAGATACAGTTAAGGTAATGGAGACCCGTCCCCTCTCAAAAACAAAGAGATGGAGACTCGTCGAGATCATAGAGAGAGCTAAATAATCACCTGAAAGGAGCAGAAAATGGTACAGCAGGAAACAAGACTCAGGGTCGCTGACAATACCGGCGCAAAAGAGCTCCTCACCATCAGGGTGATGGGAGGCTCGACCAGAAGATATGCCAGTGTAGGCGATATCATCACAGCCACGGTAAAGGATGCCACACCCGGTGGAGTAGTGAAAAAGGGTGATGTGGTGAAAGCCGTTGTAGTACGTACGGTGAAATCCATACGCCGCAAGGACGGATCCTATATCCGCTTTGACGAGAACGCGGCTGTCATCATAAAAGAAGACAACACGCCAAGAGGAACACGTATATTCGGGCCGGTAGCCAGAGAGCTTCGTGACAAGCAGTTCATGAAGATCGTCTCACTGGCGCCCGAGGTATTATAAGGAGGTCATCATGGCGACATTAAAGATAAAGAAAGGCGATACCGTCCAGGTTATCGCAGGCAGGAATAAAGGCAAGCAGGGCAAGGTGGTCTCCGTGGACAGAAAGAACGGCAAGCTTGTGGTAGAGGGAGTGAACATGGTAACAAAGCATGAGAAGCCCTCAGCAGGCAACCCGGACGGAGGCATTTCCCACAAGGAGGGTACGATAGATATCTCCAACGTGATGTATGTGCACAACGGAAAGCCTACCCGTGTCGGTTTCCAGGTAAACGGAGACAAGAAAGTACGTATCGCAAAGTCCACAGGCGATGTCATAGACTGAGAAGGAGGCCTGAAAAGTGAGCAGATATAAAGATACATACAATACGGAAATAAGGGACGCCATGCAGAAGAAGTTCGGCTACAAGAACGTGATGGAGATCCCCAAGCTTGAAAAGATCGTTGTGAACATGGGTGTCGGAGAAGCAAAGGATAATGCCAAGCTTCTTGATTCAGCAGTGACAGATCTTGAAAAGATCACAGGTCAGCATGTAGTGACCACGAAAGCGAAGAAGGCTGTGGCTAACTTCAAGATCAGGGAAGGCATGCACATCGGCTGTAAGGTCACTCTGAGGGGAGACAAGATGTATGACTTCCTTGACAGGCTCGTAAACCTTGCGCTTCCCCGTGTCCGTGACTTCAGGGGCGTATCCGCAAATTCCTTTGACGGACGTGGAAATTACGCTCTTGGAATAAAGGAGCAGATCATATTCCCCGAGATCGAGTATGATAAGATCGACAAGATCAGAGGAATGGATGTCATCATAGTGACGACGGCAAAGACGGACGAAGAGGCTAGAGAGCTTTTAAGACTCTTTAACATGCCTTTCGAGAAACAGGAGGCGGTATAATATGGCAAAATTATCAATGAAAAGGAAGCAGCAGAGAAAGCCTAAGTTCTCAACCAGGGCATACACCCGCTGCAGGATCTGCGGACGTCCTCATGCCGTCCTTAAGAAATACGGAATCTGCCGTATATGTTTCAGAGAACTGGCATATAAAGGTCAGATACCCGGCGTAAAGAAAGCTTCATGGTAAACGGAAAGAAAGGAGATCAGATAAATGCTTACGACTAATGATCCGATTGCAGATATGCTGACAAGAATACGTAATGCAAATACTGCAAAACATGATACAGTCGAGATCCCTGCATCCAAGATGAAGCTTGCCATCGCTGGCATCCTTCAGGACGAGGGATACATCAGGAAATATGAGCTCGTTGACGCCGGAAAGGGCGATTTCAAGCACATAAAGATCGAGCTCAAGTACAACGACAATAAAAAAGAGAAGGTGCTTACAGGACTTAAGAGGATCTCAAAGCCCGGACTGCGTATCTACGCAGGACGCGACGAGCTCCCCAAGGTTCTCGGCGGACTTGGTGTAGCCATCATTTCCACCAATAAAGGCGTAGTAACTGACAAGAAGGCAAGGGAGCTGGGAGTCGGCGGAGAAGTCCTTGCTTTCATATGGTAAAGAGATAAGGAGGTTGCGGGCATGTCACGAATCGGAAGAATGCCTATCGCCATACCGTCGGGAGTGACGGTCAATGTGGCAGAAAATAATAATGTGACTGTAAAGGGTCCCAAGGGTGAGCTTACAAGAGCGCTTCCTGCAGTGCTTACGATAAAGCAGGAAGACGGCGAACTCAAGGTTGAGAGACCCAATGATGAGAAAGAGACAAGGGCACTTCACGGCCTTACAAGGTCTCTCCTGAACAATATGGTAGTCGGTGTTACCGACGGATTCCAGAAGACGCTTGAGATAAACGGTGTAGGTTACAGGGCTGCAAAACAGGGCAAGACCCTTACCCTCTCACTCGGTTATTCACATCCCGTAGTGATGGAAGACCCTGAAGGTATCACCACAGAGGTCAAGGATAACCAGATAATAGTATCCGGTATCAGCAAGGAAGCCGTAGGACAGTATGCGGCAGTCATCAGGGAGAAGAGAAGTCCCGAACCTTATAAGGGCAAGGGTATCAAGTACTCTGATGAGGTTATCAGGCGTAAAGTCGGTAAGACAGGTAAGAAGTAAGTCATAAAGAGCAAAAACTTTTTATGCGGTGAAAACCAGAAAGGACAAATATGATCAAGAAAGAATCAAGATCCAGGATACGCCAAAAAAAGCATCTGCGTATCAGGAACCGCTTCAGCGGTACAGCAGAGAGACCGAGACTTGCAGTGTTCAGGAGTAACAAACATATCTATGCCCAGGTGATAGATGACGAGGCAGGCACAACACTTGCGGCTGCATCTACAGTGGAGAAGGATATCAAAGGTCAGCTGAAGTTTACAGATAATAAAGAGGCAGCTGAGAGCGTAGGCAAGGCCATAGCCGAGCGCGCAAAGGCTAAGGGAATAGAGGAAGTGGTTTTTGACAGAGGCGGCTTCCTGTATCACGGAAAAATACAGGTTCTGGCTGACGCAGCCCGCGAAGCCGGACTTAAATTCTAAGGGAAAGGAGAGGACAGATGGAAGCAGATAACAGAGACAGAAGAAGAAATTCCAGAAACGACAGAGAGCCTGAAGACGGACTCGACGACAAGGTAGTAACCATCAAGAGAGTCACAAAGGTCGTCAAGGGTGGTCGTAACATGCGCTTCTCCACCCTGGTGGTTGTAGGAGACAAGGAAGGCCACGTAGGAGTAGGTCTTGGCAAAGCAGCCGAGATCCCTGAGGCTATCAGAAAGGGCAGAGAGGATGCCAAAAAGCATATGATCTCGGTAGCTCTTGATGAGAACGGCTCCATAGCCCACGACTTCATCGGACATTTCGGCGGAGCAGAGATACTCTTAAAGAGAGCTCCCGAAGGAACCGGTATCATAGCCGGAGGTCCTGCCCGTATAGTCTGTGAGCTTTCGGGAATCAGGAACATCCGTACCAAGTCACTTGGCTCAAATAACAAGCAGAACGTCGTTCTGGCAGCTATCGATGCCCTTCAGCAGATCACATCCCCTGAGGAAGTGGCCCGTAAGAGAGGCAAGAAGGTAGAGGAGGTGCGTGCATAATGGCAAAGAAGCTTAAGATCACGCTTGCTAAGTCAACTATAGCAGCGCTCCCCAAGCATAAAAAAACGGTAGAGGCTCTTGGCCTTCACAAGACCTACCACACAGTGGAACTTCCCGATAATGATGCTGTAAGGGGAATGATAAAACAGGTAAAACACCTGCTTAAAGTAGAAGAAGTTTAAGTAAATGAAAGCGAGTGGAAACAGAGATTTCCATGTTACGATTCAGCGCACAGGCCATGCGCTGAATTGTAATCTGTCGGAAGTCTTGTTTCTGCGTATAGCGAAAGGAGAAAAAAATGGAATTACATGAGATTCATCCCGCGAAGGGATCAAAGTCAGCAAGATACAGAAAAGGCCGCGGACATGCTTCAGGCAACGGAAAGACCGCAGGTTACGGACATAAGGGACAGAAGGCAAGATCCGGCGCTCCCCGTATAGGGTTCGAGGGCGGACAGATGCCTCTGTACAGACGTCTCCCCAAGAGAGGCTTCAAGAACTTCAACCATAAGGAATTCGTTACATTAAATGTATCCCAGCTTGAGCAGTATTATGAGAGCGGTGATACAGTCGTATCAGAGGATCTGATCGAAAGACGCATCATCAAGGATACAAAGGACGGATTAAAGATCCTGGGTAACGGTGAGATAACAAAGAAGCTTACTGTAAAGGCAAATGCTTTTTCTGAGGCAGCTAAGCAGAAGATAGAAGCAGCAGGCGGAAAAGCCGAGGTGATCTGATGTTTGAGACAGTACGTAATGCTTTCAAGATAAAAGATATCAGGAACGGCATTATATTCACGTTTCTGATGCTCATTGTCATCCGTCTCGGATGCCAGCTTCCGGTTCCCGGAATAAACAGGGACTTCTTTGCAGAGTGGTTCTCGCAGGTGACCGGAGATTCGGATTCATTTAATTTCTTCAATGCATTCACCGGCGGTTCCTTCGAGAACATGTCGCTTTTTGCGCTGAATATAACCCCCTACATCACATCCAGCATCATAATCCAGCTTCTTACCATAGCCATACCGGCACTGGAGGAGATGCAGAAGGAAGGTGAAGAGGGAAGAAAGAAACTTGTTGCAATAACAAGATACGTGACTGTAGGCCTGGCTCTTATAGAGTCACTTGCCATGGCTATCGGTTTCGGCAGACAGGGCATCCTTCAGGAGTATAATGCCCTTAATGTTATTCTTGTTATCTGTACGCTCACTGCAGGCTCTGCTTTCCTTATGTGGATAGGCGAGCAGATAACTGAGTTTGGTGTAGGAAACGGTATATCCATAGTCCTGACCATAAACATCATATCCAGGATCCCTGATGACATGACAAGCCTGTACACAATGTTCGTTGCAGGCCGTCCCATCGCATACATGATCCTGAACGGAGTAATAATCCTTGCGATCATCCTCGTGACGATAGTCCTTACCATCCTCTTAAATGATGCTGAGCGCAGGATACCCGTACAGTATGCAAAGAAGATGCAGGGAAGAAAACAGTACGGCGGAAACAGCACTTATATCCCGCTGAAGGTCAATACCGGAAACGTTATCCCTATTATCTTTGCATCATCCATCATGCAGTTCCCTGTAGTTATCGCCCAGCTTTTCGGAAAGTCAGGCGGAACTTCCGTATGGGGACATATTTTGAGGGCTTTAAGCTCCAGTAACTGGTTTAATGCCGCAACCCCCTGGTATTCCCTGGGTGCGCTGGTATATATCCTGCTGGTTATATTCTTTGCTTATTTCTATACCTCGATCACCTTCAATCCGTTGGAGATCGCAGACAATATGAAGAAGCAGGGAGGCTTTATCCCCGGTATAAGACCCGGCAAGCCCACCAGTGATTACCTTACAAAGATACTGAACTATATCATCTTCATCGGCGCGGTAGGTCTTGTGATCGTTGCCATGATCCCGATATTCTTCAACGGCGCCTTCAATGCCCGCGTAACCTTTGGCGGCACTTCACTCATAATCATCGTGGGTGTCATACTTGAGACTCTGAAGCAGATCGAGTCCAAGATGGTCGTCAGAAACTATAAGGGTTTCTTATCATAAAGAGGGCCGGTCTATGAGGATAATAATGCTGGGAGCCCCCGGAGCGGGAAAAGGCACACAGGCAGAGAAGATTGCTGAAAAGTACGGACTGCCCCATATATCCACGGGAGATATCTTCCGCAGGAATATAAAAGAAGGCACGGCGTTAGGTAAAGAAGCAAAAAGCTATATGGACGAGGGAAAGCTTGTCCCGGATGAGCTGACTGTCAGGCTTCTGCTTGACAGAACGGCTGCGGATGACTGCAAAAAAGGATACATCCTGGACGGCTTCCCAAGAACCATCCCTCAGGCGGAAGCGCTTGATACGGAGCTTAAGAAGCTTGGTGAGATCATAGATTATGCCATCGATGTGGAAGTACCCGATGAGAACATAATTAAAAGGATGTCTGGAAGACGCGCCTGTCCTAAGTGCGGAGCCACCTATCACACCGAGTTTATTCCTCCGAAGAAGGAGAATATCTGCGATGAGTGCGGAGAAGCTCTTATAATAAGGGATGACGATAAGCCCGAGACCGTTGCAAACCGGCTTAAGGTCTATCATGAGCAGACACAGCCTCTCATTGACTACTATGATAAGAAGAATATCCTTCACACCGTGGATGGAACGCAGGATGTTCAGGATGTTTTCAAGGCTGTCACATCAATACTTGAGTGAGGGGTGGATATGTCAAAAGCAGATGTCATAGAAGTAGAAGGAAAAGTAGTAGAGAAGCTTCCAAACGCAATGTTTCGGGTGGCTCTTCAGAACGGACACGAGGTGCTTGCCCATATCTCAGGGAAGTTACGTATGAATTTCATAAAGATCCTTCCCGGGGATACGGTGACCATAGAGCTTTCGCCCTATGACCTGACAAAGGGCAGGATCACCTGGAGAGACAAATAAAAAAATCCTTGAAATGGGATAACAGCTGTGTTATCATAGTCGCTAGTGCGCTCTGAACATAGGCGCTGCGACTGAAACAGTACGTAATTATGGCTTTTTTCAAGGAAGGAGGATATTTATTATGAAGGTAAGAAGTTCTGTAAAACCTATCTGCGAAAAATGCAAGGTAGTAAGACGTAAAGGAAAGATCCGCATAATCTGCGAGAATCCGAAGCATAAACAGGTTCAGGGCTGAAAAGCCCTGCCTGATAAGCTTATATCAATTTTATAAGAAAGGAGAAACTCACTTATGGCTCGTATTGCCGGTGTTGATTTGCCCAGAGATAAACGTGTCGAGATCGGACTGACATATATCTTCGGAATCGGCAGGTCTTCAGCTACGAGGATCCTTAAGGATGCAGGTGTCAATCCCGATACCCGCTGTAAGGATCTTACCGATGCGGAAGTTACCAAGATCCGTGATGTCATAGATAAGACACAGGTCATCGAGGGTGATCTCAGACGTGAAGTCGCAATGAATATCAAGCGTCTCACAGAGATCGGCTGCTACAGGGGAACCCGTCACAGAAAAGGTCTTCCCTGCCGCGGACAAAAGACCAAGACAAATGCCAGGACCTGCAAAGGCCCCAGGAGAACGGTCGCAAACAAGAAGAAGTAAGAAGCAAGGTAACTGATTATTTAAAGAAAGTAGGTTAGTTTTAATGGCTGGTAAATCACAAGCAGGTGCGAAAAAAGGTACAAAAAAGCGCATCAGAAAAAACGTTGAACACGGACAGGCACATATTCAGTCATCCTTCAACAACACGATCGTGACCTTGACGGATGCTCAGGGGAATGCTCTTTCATGGGCTAGTGCCGGTGGTCTGGGATTTAGAGGTTCAAGGAAATCTACTCCATATGCGGCTCAGATGGCGGCAGAGACTGCCACCAAAGCGGCCCTTCCCTATGGTTTGAAGTCTGTGGATGTCATGGTCAAGGGACCTGGCTCAGGTCGTGAAGCAGCTATCAGGGCTCTCGCTGCCGCCGGACTTCAGGTAACGAGTATCAAGGACGTGACGCCGGTTCCGCATAACGGATGCCGTCCGCCCAAGAGAAGAAGAGTTTAATTAGGGAGGATATAGACATATGGCAGTTAATAGAGAACCTGTTCTGAAAAGATGCAGATCGTTGGGACTGGATCCTGTGTATCTGGGCTATGACAAGAAGTCCACAAGGCAGGTAAGAAGGTCCGGAAGAAAGATAAGTGAGTATGGAACTCAGCTTCGCGAAAAGCAGAAAGCTAAGTTCATATATGGTGTGCTTGAGAAGCCTTTCAGGAATTACTATGAAAAGGCTGACAAGATGAAGGGCATGACAGGCCCCAACCTCATGATCATGCTTGAGAGAAGACTTGACAATGTGGTTTTCCGTCTTGGTTTTGCTAAGACTCGCAGAGAGGCAAGACAGATGGTTGATCACAAGGTATTTTCCGTAAACGGAAAGACCGTGTTTATTCCCTCATACAGCGTGAAGCCGGGTGATGTCATCGAGATCAGAGAGAACAAGAGATCATCACAGCATATAAAGGATATATTTGAAGCTACGGGAAGACGTGCCGTACCGGCATGGCTTATAGCAGATCCTGATAACTTCAAGGGTACGGTAGAGAGGCTTCCTGAGCGGGAAGAGATAGATGTTCCCGTTGACGAGATGCTTATCGTCGAGTTGTACTCTAAGTAATTCCGTATAACTGATGCTGTAAAAGGGTACCCGGCGTAAGCCGGAGTCAGGAGGTATTCGATTGTTCGAATTCGATAAACCAAAGATAGAAATACAGGACACATCCGGAGACGGAAAGTACGCAAGGTTTGTCTGTACGCCTCTGGAGAGGGGCTATGGCATTACGATAGGCAATTCGTTAAGACGGATAATGCTGTCGTCACTTCCGGGAACGGCAGTGAGCCAGGTCAAAGTAGACGGAGTCCTTCACGAATTTTCCACTCTTCCCGGAGTGAAAGAGGATCTCACGGAGATCATCTTAAACATAAAGAATCTTGCCATTCGCAACAACAGCTCTTCGGATGAGCCGAAGACAGCATACATCGAGTGCGAGGGCGAAGGCGAGGTTACAGGAGCCGACATACAGTGCGATCAGGATGTTGAGATAGTCAACAAGGATCAGCACATAGCAACCTTAAGCGGAAAGGATGCGAAGCTCTACATAGAGCTTACCATTACCGGAGGCAGGGGTTATGTATCGGCAGAGCAGAATAAGAGCCCGGAGCTTCCCATAGGAGTTATCTCCATTGACTCGATCTATACGCCGGTAGAGCGTGTGAACATGAGCGTTGAGAACACCCGTGTGGGTCAGCAGACAGACTTTGACAAACTGACACTTGATGTATATACCAACGGGGCGCTGACCCCTGAGGATGCGGTGAGCCTTGCGGCCAAGGTTCTTTCCGAGCATCTGAACCTCTTTGTGGATCTTTCGGATGCTGCGAGCCTTGCGGAGGTTATGTCCGCAAAGAAAGAGGATGTAAAGGTCGATGTGATGAATATGTCCATCGACGAGCTGGAGCTTTCGGTAAGATCCTATAACTGCCTGAAGCGTGCCGGCATTAACACTGTATCCGAGCTTACGAACAAGACTTCGGACGAGATGATGAAGGTCAGAAATCTCGGAAGGAAGTCTTTGGAGGAGGTTCTTGAAAAGCTCAAGGATCTCGGACTGGAGCTCAGGGCAGGAAACGGACTTCCTCTGTCAGAGTAACGTTTAGGAAATAATGAGTTTTCCGGAGTCATACGTAAATCCACGGGTGGTATGATCCCGTCCGCCGGGACAGTAAGTCCGATGAGTGTGTCCCGGTCCTGAAAGGAAGGAGAAAAAATGGAATACAGAAAGTTAGGAAAAACATCATCACAGAGAAAAGCACTGCTTAGGAATCAGGTTACGGCTCTGATCCTTCATGAAAAGATCGTGACCACCCAGGCAAGAGCCGAGGAGGTTCAGAAGATAGCAGAGCGCCTCATAACCCTTGCCGTAAAGGAAAAAGACAACTTTGAGACCGTAAAGGTAACAGCCAAGGTTGCCCGCAAGGACAAGGACGGCAAGCGCATCAAAGAGGAGAAGGACGGCAAGAAGGTTACTGTCTATGATGAGGTAGAAAAGGAGATCAAAAAAGATCTGCCTTCAAGGCTTCATGCAAGACGCCAGATGCTTAAGGTTCTCTATCCCGTAACGGAGGTTCCGACGGAAGGCGCAAAGAGGAAGCAGAACACGAAAAAGGTGGATCTTCCCCAGAAGCTTTTTGATGAGATAGCTCCTAAGTATGTCGATCGTAAGGGCGGATATACCCGTATCGTAAAGATCGGACCCCGCCGCGGCGATGCAGCCATGGAAGTGCTGCTGGAGCTGGTTTAAGAATCAGGATTTTCCACAAGGGTCAGGGCAATCGCCTTGACCCTTTCTTTATTCTTATGTATGATAGAGCGCGGTATGTCTATCGTAGAAACGCACAATCTAAGCTTTGATTACATACGCCGTGATGAAGAAGGAAATGTATCCTCCATCAACAGGGCTCTTAATGATGTGGAGCTTGCCGTAGAAAAGGGCGAGTTTATTGCCATCCTTGGCGGTAACGGCTCAGGGAAATCCACTCTCGCGAAGCATATAAATGCCATTCTCTATCCTACCGAAGGCTATGTCATGGTAGACGGTAAGAAGACCTCGGAGGAGGAAAACATTCTTTCCATACGCCAGAAGGCAGGAATGGTCTTTCAAAATCCCGATAATCAGATAATAGGCTCCATTGTGGAGGAGGATGTGGGATTCGGCCCCGAGAATATGGGGGTTGAAACAAAAGGCATCTGGGAAAGAGTGGAAGAGTCGCTTAAAACACTTGGAATGTGGGAGTATAGGAAGCATTCGCCAATGCGGCTTTCAGGCGGGCAGAAGCAAAGAGTGGCAATAGCAGGCGTAGTAGCAATGCATCCCGAATGCATCATAATGGATGAGCCCACGGCTATGCTTGATCCTGCGGGCAGGAAGGATGTCATAAGGGCGGCGCGCGCCTTAAATGACGTAGAACATATTACCATCATCCTTATAACCCATTACATGGAGGAGGTAATATACGCAAACCGTGTCTTCGTGATGGAAAAGGGTGAGATCAGGATGACGGGAACACCAAGGGAGATCTTTTCGCGCCTTGAAGAGCTTGAAGAACTCCGCCTTACGGTGCCCCAGACTACAAAGCTTGCCGCAGAGCTCAAAAAACGGGGTCTTAAAGAGATCCCGGACGGAATACTGACAGATGAGGAACTGATACAGAGCCTATGTCGATCATACTTGACCATGTAAACTACATATACAGCAAAGGCACGTCTGATGAGGTAAAAGCGCTGGATGACGTATCCTTTGAGATCCCGGACGGGGATTTTCTGGGGCTTATCGGTCATACCGGATCCGGAAAATCTACCCTTGTACAGCATCTTGACGGTCTTCTTAAGGCTTCCTCAGGCAGTATATACTTCAATGGTGAGGATATATACGACCGTGACTATGATATGAAGGCGCTGAGAGGTAAAGTCGGCCTTGTGTTTCAGTATCCGGAGCATCAGCTTTTTGAGGAAGACGTTTTTAAGGACGTCTGTTTCGGACCGAAAAATCTGGGTTTGTCTCAGAAGGACACCGAACTTGCAGCTTATCGTGCGCTTAAGGATGTAAAGCTTCCGGACGAGCTTTTTTATGTATCTCCGTTCGAACTTTCCGGCGGACAGAAGCGCCGGGTGGCGCTGGCTGGAGTGCTCGCTATGAAGCCTGAGGTTCTGGTTCTGGACGAACCTACAGCCGGCCTTGATCCGGAAGGAAGAAATGAGATCCTGGGGCTTATAAAGGAGCTTCACGACAAACAGGGTATCACGATAGTCCTCGTATCCCATTCCATGGATGACGTGGCGGAGTATGCGGATCATATAGTGGTAATGGATAAGGGAAAAGTCTTCATGAACGGCACCCCGAAAGAGATATTTTCCCATGCCTCGAAGCTTGAGACTATAGGGCTTTCCGCCCCGGGCGTCACCTACATAATGCGAAGACTCAAAAGAGCGGGCTTTGACGTGGATACGACCGCGATCACGGTAAAGGAAGCCGCGGATTCGATCATAAGGGCGGTGAACCATGCTTAGGGAGATAACCCTCGGACAGTACTATCAGGCAGAGTCGAGGCTTCACAGGCTGGATCCGAGAGTAAAGCTTGCAGGTACTCTTATATTCATAATATCGCTTTTTATCTCACAGAAGGTGGCCTGCTACGCCGTGGCCACGGTTTTTCTGATATGCATGATAAGGCTTTCAAAGGTCCCCTTTGGCTATATGATAAAAGGAATGAAGGCAATAGCTTTTATCATGCTGTTAACGGTGGCCTTTAACCTGTTTCTTACAAGCGGTGAAAAACTGGTATCTTTCTGGGTCTTCACTATTACAAAGGAGGGGCTGAAGCTTGCCATTTTTACGGCGGTGAGACTCGCATACCTTATACTTGGCTCAACCCTCATGACCCTTACCACAACTCCTAATGACCTTACCGACGGCATGGAAAAAGGTCTTGGCTTTCTGCGCCTTTTCCGCCTGCCGGTTCACGAGATCGCCATGATGATGTCCATAGCCCTGCGTTTTATTCCCATACTGATGGAAGAGACGGATAAGATAATAAAGGCTCAGCAGGCCAGAGGGGCAGACTTTGAATCCGGAGGGATCATAAAGCGCTCAAAAGCGCTGGTTCCCATTCTGGTGCCTCTTTTTGTATCCGCGTTCAGAAGAGCCAATGACCTTGCAATGGCCATGGAAGCAAGATGCTACCACGGCGGAGAAGGCAGGACGAAGATGAAACCCCTGATATATAAAGCCTGGGATATAAGGGCATACATAATCCTTGCCTGTTATCTGTCCCTTGTGATACTGACGGCTGTCATTTCACCCATATGATCTCACTGTTTGCGGCGTCAAAATTTAACAGAAAGCTTACGGAGACAGTTCCTGCCGGAGTGTATCTTTTTATGCTCCTTATCTATCTTCTGGGCATCAGCGGTCATATCGGTCATATTACCGGGGCTTTTATTCTCTATGAATTGTTCGGGGGCGCAGCTTTACTCTATCTGAGCTTCAAGGAAAAGACAGATATCAGACAGCCCTTTCTTGATCCCGGTAATCTGATCCTTCTTATCATGCCCGTTATCCTCTGGTTTATAAGCCTGCATATGAGGGTTACGAATTTCGATGATTTTCACTACTGGGCGATCATGCCAAAAGATATGTTCTACGTGGACGGAGTGCCAACAGGAGGCATGGCGAGCACTTTTTACAGGGATTATTTCCCACCTGTCCAGTATATGGATTACTTTGTGTTTAAGCTTAGGGGCTCCTTCAGCGAAAGCTCCATGTTCTTCACTCTCTGGACGCTTATGCTTTTTGCCCTTTCGGAGTTTTTCCATAAGAGGGAGGATGATGATACTATCCGCTATTTATGCAGGGCGGCCGCAGGACTTATGCTGCCGTTTCTCATGTCTTTTCAGTTCCTGCACTGCCTTGGAACGGATATACTTGCAACTGTCATCTTCGGAGAGAGCCTGGTATACATTCTGGAGGACGATACAAAAGATATCTTTTCCTATATCCGGATAGTGCTTTCGGTGACCCTTCTTGCCATGATGAAGACGACGAGCCTGATTCTGGCAGCGGTCTGCATAGGAGTTTATTTTGTGAAAAACACGGAGCTTAAGAAGCCGCAGTCTGTAATTAAGTTCCTGATCCTGTCAGCTTCCACCGGCTCCTTCTGGCTTTCCTGGAAGGTCTTTTGCCGGATAAAGGGGAATACCACCTACCTTTCGGATAATCTGGACAGAAACCTTGCCGCAGGGCACGGCGGACTACCGGAATATACCGAATCCACGATAAAAGCCTTTCTTGCAAAACTTTTCACCTACGGATTAAATGACGGCACAGCAGGCCTTACAAGTGCTATAATACTTGTATTATTTATCCTTGCTTTTATCATATACACCAAAGAGGGACGGGGGACGGGCCGCAGGAAGCTGTCCTTTGCCATGATCCTTGCAGGCATGGCAGGCTACCTTCTCGTGATGATATACATCTATCTCTTCGTTTTTGAGGAATGGGAGGCGCTCTCGTTATCAAGCTACGACAGATACATCTCCACCTATTTCGGAGCCCTGCTGTACGCCGCACTGTATATATTCCTTACGGCAAGGATAAGGCTAAAATGGATCGCGCCGGCGTTCATCCTGCTCCTTGCCTGTACCGTAAACTTCTCCTATGTAGCGAAGACCCTGATACCCTCAGGCTTTGAGCGGGAGTACGGAGAGGCTGTAGCGGAGATTGATGATATCGAAAGGGAATTCTTTGAGGCAGCGGGAGAGCGTCCGGCTTATGGAGAAAGTATTCTGATCGTTGATTACACGACGGAACAGCTCAGGGCGAAGGTGCTGCCCTATGCAGCGGTTCCGGGGGTTGTAAGGATAATAAGACCGGATGAAGAAACCGGCATCATGCCGACAGAGCAGGAGATAGCAAAAAGAGCGGAAGAGTACGGCGCGAGAGTGATAGATCTGAGGGAGCAAGCGGAATGAAGACAGCGGTTCTGATACCATGTTACAACGAGGCAAAATCCATACGCAGGGTAGTTGAGGATTTCAAAGCCGTTCTGCCGGATGCGGATATCTATGTATATGACAATAATTCCACTGACGGCACGGACGATATAG
>JAFPZU010000049.1 GCA_017417105.1 Lachnospiraceae bacterium
GTGATAATAAGGGCTGTCAGACAGACCTTTGACTGAGGAATAAATGTATCGGAAGTTTTTCAAAAGGATACTGGATATAATAATCTCCTTCAGTGCGATAGTGATCCTGTCGCCGGTTCTTCTGGTGCTTGCGATCCTTGTCAGGGTAAAGCTCGGATCGCCTGTTATTTTCAGGCAGCAGCGTCCGGGGCTTAACGGGAAGATCTTCGGGCTTATGAAATTCAGGACGATGACGGATGAGAGGGACGAGAACGGTGAGCTTTTGCCGGATGAAGTAAGGCTCACCTCTTTCGGCAAGAAGTTAAGATCCACTTCCCTTGATGAGCTTCCTGAGTTTTTTAATATCCTTAAGGGAGAGATGTCTTTTGTGGGACCAAGGCCTCTTCTTGTGCAGTATCTGCCTCTTTACAATGAGGAGCAGGCTCACAGGCATGATGTGCTGCCGGGGCTTACGGGATGGGCGCAGGTTAACGGGAGGAATGCCATCTCCTGGGAGAAGAAGTTTGAGTATGATGTCTGGTATACGAGGAATATCTCGTTTTTGCTGGATCTTAAGATAGTGTTTATGACTGTGGCGGCGGTGATAAAAAGGGACGGAATCTCGTCGGGGACAGCGGCCACCATGGAGTTCTTTACTGGAACGAAAGAGTAATGGCGGCTCCAAGAGGGCGTGTCCGGACGTCTGATGTGTTTGGCTTGTTGTTTTTTCACGTCTATGATTCTAAGAAAGCGCGGGTGCTTTTTTGGGAGAGGACGGGGACGGTCATATTCACATCCATGTTCAGTATGACCTCTCGGGCACATCCATGTGCCCTCGCCCCTGATTGTGAAGCGCTTTCTAAGAATCATAACGACGTGAAAAAGAACTGCGCCAAACACATCAGACGCCCGGACACTCACGGGATGGCTCTGTTTTGATGGATCAATTATAGTTTTTGAAAGTGTAGTTTATAGGTATGGGTGAAGTTAGGGATATAAATATACTGGTGCTCTCGGCCGGGAGGCGGGTGGAGTTAGTCAACTGCTTCAAGGCGGCTCGGGACAGACTGGGGATACGCGGGAAGATCGTGGCAGCGGATGCCAGCAATCTCGCTCCGGCCCTTTATTTTGCTGATGTTAAGGAGCAGGTGCCATATATTTCGGATAATGACGGGTATGTTAGGGCGATAATAGATATTTGCGTAAGGCACGACGTATCCCTTATTGTTCCGACTATTGATACTGAACTGCTGCTTTTGGCTGAGAGGAAAGAGGAGATAGAGGGAAGTACGAAGGCCAGGGTTCTTATTTCCTCATATGAGGTCATAAGGATCTGCAGGGATAAGACCAATACCCAAAGGTGGCTTGAGGAAAACGGATTTTTGGTGCCCAGGATGATATCTGATGGGGAGATAGAGGCGGGAAAGGTCAGCTATCCTTTATTTATCAAGCCTCTTGACGGGTCATCCTCTATAAATGCTTTCAGGGCTGAGGATAAGGAGGAGATCGATACCTACCGGAGGCTTATAGGGGACGGGAGATATATCATTCAGGATTTCATGGAGGGAACGGAATATACGATAGACTGTTTCCTGGATTTTGAGGGGAAGATAATAACGGTGGTTCCCCGGATAAGGATCGCAACCAGAAGCGGAGAGATCGCAAAGGGACGTATCGTTCGGGATGAAGCGATAATAGAGGATGTTACAAAGCTTCTTGAGAGGCTTAAGCCCATAGGGCATATAACAATACAGTGCATGAGGACCGGGCGGGGGATCGAGTATATAGAGATCAATCCCAGATTCGGAGGAGGCGCGCCCATGTCCATCATGGCAGGGGCTGATTCCTGTGAGAATCTGTACAGGCTGCTTTCGGGAGAGATGCTTCAGCGGAGAGAGGACTTCAGGGAGAATGTTACGTTCTTAAGATTTGATGCCTCCATCATGCTAAATGAGGATAATGAGCTTGAGAAGTGAGGGAGTAATAAAAGCCGTTATATTTGATCTGGACGATACTCTGGTTTCAGAGTATGAGTTTGTTGTAAGCGGCTACAGATATATGTCGGAGAGGCTTTCCAAAAGACTGGGAAAAAGCGCAGAGGATATTAATGCAAAGCTCTGGGAGCTTTCAGAAAAAACTTACGCCCGGGTTTTTAACCGGCTCTTTGAAGCTTACGGAGTTCCCCTTGAAGAGGAGGAGCTTAAGGAGCTGATACATATCTACAGGGATCATCCGGCAGGCCTGCATTTTTATGAGGATGTATACCCGACCCTTAAAGGGCTTAAGGAAAGGGGCATGCTTACGGGGATCATTTCGGACGGAGATCCCAAAAGACAGTGGAATAAGATAAATTCAGCAGTGGGATATCTGCCGCAGGTTCCCGGAAAAGAGGAGAGGGCAGACAGGGTAAGCTTCTTTTTTGACGAGATCGTACTGAACGATGAATTCGGCGGGGCAGAATTCAGAAAGCCTGATCCGAAGGGCTTTATTACCATCTGTGAAAGGCTTAAGATCGATCCTTCGGAGATGATATATGTCGGGGATAACCCGGCAAAGGATTTTTATATAGCATCTTGTCTTCCTGTCAGGACAGCCCGGATCATAAGAGATAAGGGCATATACCGGGACAGGGAGTATCTTAACGGGATACGGGAAACCCGGAGGATAGATAAGCTTACGGATATCCTGGAAATGGTTGACATAAAGCACAAGAGCGCTGATACAGGGGATAAGCTGACATGAGTCTGATCTCACTTCCTTTTTTTATATTCATGTGCTGCTTCCTTGCGGCGTATTACCTCGCAGGGGAGAAGAATCAGTGGAAGGTGCTCCTTATAGGCAATGCCTTTTTTTATGCCTGGTCAAATCCTGTTTACATAATATTCATTTCGATTTCTATTGTTTCAACCTGGTACCTGATGAGAAACCCGGTTAAAAAGAACTTTATGTTAACCATAGTGATCAATCTCGGACTTCTGATCGCTTTCAAATACAGTGTTAATTTCGGAATACGTGATCTTATTGCTCCGCTGGGGATCTCCTTTTATACTTTCATGACCTTAGGCTATGCCCATGACTGTTACGATAAGAAGATAAAGCCATGTGAGAGCCTTCCGGAATATGCGCTTTTCATCTCTTATTTCCCGCAGCTGACCCAGGGACCCATAGGAACCTATCAGGAGATGCATGATCAGCTTGTAACTTATCACCGCTATGACAGGCAGAATATCAAAGAGGGTGGCTACAGGATCCTTATCGGGGTGTTCAAGAAGCTTGTGATCGCGGGAAGAGTAGGGTTTTACATAGATACCGTGTACTCAAATCCTAAGGGCTACGGGGGACTTACGCTCATAGTTGCCACCCTGTTTTATCTTGTGCAGATGTATGCGGACTTTTCAGGTTACATGGATATAGTGTGCGGAATATCAAAGATGCTTGGGATAAACCTCAAAGAGAACTTCAGAAGACCTTATCTTTCAAAGAGCATTCCGGAATACTGGAGAAGGTGGCATATTTCCCTTAACGAGTGGTTCATGAACCATCTTTACATGCCTTCCGTAACCTCCGGATGGAACAGGAAGCTGTCAAGACTTCTGGGAAAGATTTTCACAAAGGCAAAGAAGGGGACTTTAAGGCTTATATTCCCGACAATGCTTGTCTGGACAGTGACGGGCATCTGGCATGGAGCAAAGTCGTCGTATCTTGGCTGGGGTATATATTTTGCCTTTGTGATGCTTGTATCTTTTTGCACCCAGTCCTATGTGAAGAAGCTGAATGCAAAGATACACTGGAATCCCGATAATATCTTTATTAAGATCTTTCAGGTAATAAGAACGCTTGTGATATTAAGCTTCGGCGAGATGATCTACCGTTCGGAGAGTTTTAGCGATATGGTGGCGATCTTTAAGGGGGTGTTTACCGATACGAGGATATCGGGATCTGAGATCGCGGCAGCCATGGTGCCTTTTGGCAACGGCAACCAGGCGGCGGCATCAATTCTTATACTTGCGGTTCTTGTAATTGCCCAGGCGGTTATAGAGATCGCCAAGGAGAAGGATGAAAAGGCCTTTACAGGGCACAGATATATTTATGCATTTGCGATGCTGACGGTTATAGTTCTGTTCCAGGTGGCCGGAGGATCTAATTTTATGTACCAGGCGTTTTAGGATTTTGTAACATGAAGAAAGTAATACTGACTCTTATAGCGGCCCTTTTGGTTACAGCAGCTGCCGTTGGATTTAAAAATGTATATTCGTGTGAAATGCCCATAAGGAACAGGGGCATTAATGATGCGATAAAGACAGGGGATCTTGATGTGCTTTTTATCGGATCTTCAACTTTCCGCGCCAATGTGGATATGCCGATGATGGATAAAGAGTATGACGGCAGAGTCTACGATATCTCCTATGGGGGAAACCAGCTGGTGGCAACCTCTATACAGTATGATGAGATAAAGAGAAGATCGGATCACAGGTACGGACTCATGGTTTTTGAGCTTGGACCCATGATGCTTACCCAGGAAGTGGCGCTTTCTGATTCCAGAGTGATATGGGATCTAAGCTTTGAGGGAAAGAGGGAGCTTTGGGAGAGCATGTATGATGCGGGCAACACGGACTTTCCCATGATGTATGAGTATTTCATAACGTCGGGGATGGATGACCTTATTACTTTTCCCGTGACGGAGCCTTTTTACGGCACAAGATACTATAAGGGCGCAAAGACTGATGAAACGCCCTCTCCCGGACAGGATGTGCTTGAAAGAGAGGAGTTTGATATATCGGATAAGACTCTTGTAGAGGCACAGGCAGAAGCTGTAGTTAACATAATTCGGAAATGCAGGGAAGACGGACAGGAGTTTTTATTCCTTGAAAGCCCCTGCTACTACAGGCTTCAGGAGGATCCGACCTTCAAAAAATACAGGGAGGAATATATAAAGCTTCTTGATGAGAACAGCGCGCCTTACATACTGGCTTCCGATGTGGACTTTGATTCAAAGAACGCGGAGTTTTTTGAGGACATGAACCATATGTCCGCAAAGGGACGGAGAGAATATACGGCAAAGCTTATCGGGGCGCTCAAAAACCGTTGATGTTTGCGCAGACGGTATTGCGGACGCTTGCTTGAGGATAAGAGATTTAGATGATAAAATGAGGCGGACTTATTATATAGCTCATACATGGACAGGAGAGTATTAAGACTATGGAAGAACTTATAAAGATACTTGAAGACGTAAGGGATGATATCGATTTTGAAACGGCTGATAATCTCATAGATTCAAAGATCCTTACTTCCTTTGATATCATTCAGCTTATAAGCACCCTTGATGACGAGTATGATATTTCAATACCTGCATCGGAGATAATACCGGAAAATTTCAATAATGCCAAGGCAATCTACGCGCTGGTTAAAAAGCTCGGGGGCTGATGAAGTCACCACGAAACAAGACCATAGACTTCGGGGTCGAAGAGGGGGCGGAGTTCTTAAAGCGCGTTCTGCGTCCGGGTGCCGATCAGGAACTTCCTTCTGATATCCGGGACCTTACGATCCTGGGGGATTCTCTGACACTTATGAAAAAGCTCCCGGAGGGCTTTGCGGACCTTATCATAGCTGATCCGCCGTATAATCTTGACAAGGATTTTAACGGTGAGAGCTTTAAGAAACTTTCAGATACTGATTATGAAGAATATACGGAAAACTGGATAAAGCATACAAGAAGGCTTTTGAAGGATAACGGCACCATATATGTATGCTGTGACTGGCGATCGGGAAATTCGGTATATGAGGTTCTGAAAAAGTATTTTAAGATAAGGAATCGTATCACCTGGCAGAGAGAAAAGGGCAGGGGCGCAAAGGGTAACTGGAAAAGCTGCCTTGAAGATATCTGGTTTGCCACTGTATCTGATGACTATAAGTTTAACCTTGAGGCAGTCAAGGTTCGTCGTCGGGTCATAGCGCCTTACAGGACGGAGGGGAAACCCAAGGATTGGGAGGAAACAAAGGAGGGAAATTTCAGAAATACCCATCCTTCAAACTTTTGGGATGATATATCGGTGCCCTACTGGTCCATGGCCGAAAACACTGCCCATCCTACCCAGAAACCGGAAAAGCTTGCAGCAAAGCTTATACTTGCAAGCTCGGATCCGGGGGATATGGTCTTTGACCCTTTTCTGGGATCCGGCACAACTTCTGTCACCGCGAAGAAACTGGGCCGGCATTATCTCGGGATAGAGCAGAATGAAAGATATTGCATCTGGGCCGAAAAAAGGCTTGAGATGGCAGAGGCCGACAAAACGATACAGGGCTACCGCGACGGGATATTCTGGGAGAGAAACTCCGGGAAATAGGGTCAGCCAGTTACTGTTTGGCATCAGGCCACGCGATGAATTATACCGTCAGCCCCTGTAGGCCCTTTCAAGGATGTCGACCGAGACGCCGACGTTAAAGTATTTTTCAAGATATTTCCTGCCGCGCATTCCGTATTCTTTAAGTTCATCCTTATGGAAGACAAGCCATCTGACACCGGATACGAAGGTTTCCGGGTCTCCTGCCAGAACCGAATGACCGCAGCCTGCTTCACTTATCAGTTCATCCATATCCGTGGCCTCATCAATTACAGCAAGCACCGGTTTTGCAAGCTGCATATAGGACAGGATCCTGGAGGGGAAATTCGGGATCGTAAAGTCAGGAGACAGGCTTATAAGACCGCAGTCTGCGTTTGCAAGAAGCTTTTCGTACTCATCTCTTTCAAGCCTGTGCCTGTAGGTGAAGTTAACAGGTTTTTCATTTCTGACATATTCTTCAATCATGGGGCTTTCCGTGCCGTCGCCTATGAAATAAAAGAAAACACTGTTAAGCTCTGTCCTGTCGGAGCAGGCTCTTATACCCTTAAGAAGTCCCCCAATATCCTGGGGGCGCCCCATATTTCCGCCGAAGACAACCTTTATATTGTCAGAGGATTCAAAGCCTTCTTCTGACTTTGGTTCCTCAAGAGGATGTAAAGCCACGGTGTTTGGAAAGTATTCAAGCTTCTTATCCTCGATATAAGGTTCATGCTTTTTTATATATTCTATATTAGCCTCCGACATGCAGCCTATCCGGTCGGAGTTTTCATATAGCTTTTTCTCCATTCCTCTATAGAAGTGATATATGGGTGATGATTTGGAAAACATGCCAAGATCCACAGCATTCTGCGGGAAGATATCCTTTAACATCAGATACCGTATGGCGTTTTTGTAATGCTTTTTGCAGTATTTAAGCACCGGCGCCAGCGTTATGGGAGGCGTTGGATAGGCGATGATGTCAAAGGTGTCGCCCCCAAATCCATCCTTTAATATGCTTTTCATCCTGCCGGGGATGGAGAGCTGTATCAGCGCCTTTTTTGCAGAGCCTGCATTAAACTGATCAGGAAGCTTCATATAGACGGTTCTTATTCCCTCCACATCTATGACACCGTCAGGAAGGGTTTTGTCACTTGTGCCTGCGATCAGCGTCACCGCATGCCCCCTGTCCCGGCATTCCCGTACAAGATCAAGGTAGATCGTGGAGCTTTTGAAATCAAATACCTGGAATAAAAACAGAATGCGCATATATCAGATCATTCCTTTCAGGGTGTTACGGTTTATCTTGCCGTTCTTATTCATAGGCATGTCATCAAGCCGGATGGTTTTCTGTGGCATCATGAACTGGGGAAGCTTTTGCTGCAGGGCTTTTGAAAGCTCGCCTTTTTCGATATCTCCCGTGTAGAAAAGGATGATCCTCTTTTTCTTTTCATCATAGAGGCAGCAGGCACGCTCTACGCCGTCCGAAGCCATGGCGGATACCTCTATCTCGCCAAGCTCTATCCGCTGTCCCATGTGCTTGATCTGAAAATCCTTCCTGGAGACGTAGATTATATTGTTTTCCTCATCGTAGCGTCCGATATCGCCGGTGCGGTATATCAGCTCGTGGAATCTGTCATTAAGCGGATTCTGGACAAAGGAGAGAGCCGTCTTTTCCCGGTCTTTATAGTAGCCCAGAGCAAGGCAGGTTCCGGATACGCAGATCTCTCCCTCTATTCCCGGCTCCTCAACGAGATGATCCTTATCATCAAGCAGGAAGACTTTTTCGTTTGGGAAGGGCATACCTGCAGGGATCACTTCATCCTTTTCGTATTCCCTGTCGAGGATGTGATAGGTACAGTTGCAGGTAATTTCGGTAGGACCATATAAGTTTACATAAGTTGCATCAGGCAGAAAACTGCGCCATTTATTCAAATGCTTTACGGGCATTACTTCGCCGCTGAACATGATCAGGCGGATATGCTCCGGAAGCCTGTATTCCAGACCGTTCATTATGGAAACAAAGCACATGGCGGAGACTGCCCAGATCAGCGTTGTGACCTTATGATCAGCAAGGTAATCCATAAGAGCTGAAGGATTCGAAAAATAATCCCTTGGGATAAGAAGAACAGTTGCTCCTGTATCAAGACCGCTGTAGACATCCTTTACCGAAACATCAAAGTCAAAGGGAGCCTGATTTGCAATTATGTCGTTTTGATCAATACCAAAGATCTCTGTAAATCCGTTAATAAAATCTATGACGGAGCGATGTCCCACGGCTACGCCCTTAGGGGTGCCGGTGCTGCCGCTGGTGAAGTTTACATAAA
>JAFPZU010000050.1 GCA_017417105.1 Lachnospiraceae bacterium
GTATAGTAAACGACAAAACTCTTTTCGTTTTGTCGTTTACTGCGCCGGATTTTGGCCGCTGAAAGCGGCATATTTCCTTGCAAAATCCGGGCGCATCCGCCGGAGGCTTTATAGTAAGCGAAATTATTTATTTCGCTTACTGTATCTTCCTGTTTGACACCTTGTAGGTAACCTTCTTCGTGCCGCCTAAGTCTCCAAGTCCGTGGATCACCACGTAGCCTGTGCCTTTAACGCAGCCGGGGTTTTCGATTATCTCATATTCCCCGGTTTTAAGATCCGTTGTTATATCGGAAAGCTCAGGCTTTACAAGCTCGCCCGTATACGTCTTGTCGTTTATCTTAAACGAAGCATTTTTAACAAGCTTTGAAACGACTCTGTATTCACCGTAAGCTTCTCCCGAATAGCTGCTGTCTGCTCCGGCTGTTACCTTAACCTTAAGCGCAGTGCCTGCCGGGATCTGATCGGTATCCTTAACTTCACTGCCTGCTTTACGCTCAGTCTTATCCGCAAGGGTCGTATCCTCTGCATAATAATAACTATATGTCTTTTCGTAATCAGTCCCTGCTGCAAGCTTTTTACCGTCAGCTCCGTCATAGATAACAGGCTCTGCAAGGAAGTCTTTTGCAGTCCCTCCGGTCTTATAGAGCACATCCATAGCCTCTATCCTGTTTTCACTGAGAAGCTTTTTTGCTATATCAAAGGTTTCCGTTTTGCTTCCGGTATAGCTGCCCTTGCCTTTTATCGTAACGCTTCCCTTCTGTCCGGCTTTCCTATTTGAACTCCAGGAAAGAGTGTAATCTTTTCCGTATTCCAGAGTTTTATTGATTTCTACACTTCCACTTTCCTCATCGATCTCTGATAATTTGATCTTTACCGCAGGGTAAGGCTTTGCTCCGCCCTTCGCGTAGTATGCTTTATCAACTGAGATCGATATCTTGTCGTTATCCTTCAGATCACATTTATTTATCTTAAAGTTCTTCTTTACAGTACCCGTATAGCCTCCGGTTCCTGTAAAGACTGCAGTCGCCGTCCCGGCTTTATCATTATTCAGATAGCTTAAGATATAGTCGGTTCCCTCATTAAGTGTGATCCCCGCAGCGCTCATAAGCTCCGAATCCACAGGGTAAAGTTCTGTGCCTGCATAAGTCTGCGCCGGGATCTTAAGCTTTCCGATCGCCTTGCTTAACGCTGTACCCTTTATATCAAAGGAAACCTTAAGCGATCCCGCAAATTCTTTTCCGGTTCCCGTAAGGATCACATATCCCTTTCCGGGAAGTGTATTATTCGAATAGGTCAGGTCATAGGCATCATGTGATACTTCTTTTCCCTTATAGGTTACGGTAAGCTCTGATTTCTGAGGTCTGATCGCATTTCCCGTGTAGGTCTTTGCAGGGATTTTCTTAACCTTTACTTCTTTCATAAGCGCAAGATCAGTGATCTCAAATGAAACCTCCCTTTCGCCCTCGTAGTTTCCGCTTCCCTTAAGGGTTAAAGTCCACTTGCCCGCCTCAGTTCTCGGCTCATCGCCTTCTACGGTATAATCAACTCCGGCCTTAAGCTTCTTTCCGTTACGTGTCAGAACCGGTACGGGCTTTTGCGCCTTCCCGGTTTTCTTAAGCACTATATCCTCTGCCTCAAAGCCATCGCCCTCGATATCCGAAGGAATGATCTCAAACTGATGAGTGGCACTTCCTGAAAGCGCTCCTTTTAAGGTCACATTGATTTTTGCTTCTCCGACCTTTACATTATCGGTATACTTTACGGAATAATCAGTTCCGCTCTTAAGGACATTGCCGTTATAGGTTACGGCAAGTTCAGGGAAGGTTACCGCCTTACCGGTATACTCTGCATACTGCTGTACCCCTGATATCGCAACATGGGAGGCATTCTCCTTGGTGTCCACCTTAAAGGTCAGCTCTTTAGAATCAGACCCTGCCTCATTTGTGGCTGTAACGGTAACCTTATATTCACCGGTCTTTTCAGGGATACCCGTCACCTCACCCATGTCCGGATCGAGCAGGAGTCCCTCCGGAAGCTGACCATCAGATATACTGAAGGTCATGGGAACATCACCGTCAGCCAGAATCTCCGTGAAATACTCTACTCCAACGGTTCCCGGAGCCGGCGCCGTAGTTTTGATCGCAGGCTTTATTTCAGCCTTGCCTGCGTTCTCCGGAGGAATAAGCTCATAGAATACAAGCAGACTCTCGTCCACGTCATCCATATCCTCTTCACCCGGATCGCTATTCTCCTCAGTTTCCACCACATCTCCGCCATCATCCATTTCGTTTTCATCACAAAGCGCAAGGAAGGAACCATCCCCGGAGAGGGTAAAGGCATCATGTATGCAAAGCCCGTTCTCTTCACTCAGGGTTGACATATCGGAGCTTAAAAGCACACCCCCGGCATCCTTGTCAAAGGCCAGGACTCCCTGATCCAAAGCCCGGAGTTCACTTACGTTTTGTACGACATAAGCTTCCTTTTCCGGTTTATCGGCCTTCAGTGAGGTATAAGATCTTATGAAGAAACCGCTTCCGTCGGTTTCATAATAATCCTCCTCCCCTGAAGTCTCAGCAGGCTCCGGTTCCGGAGCATCTTCCAAGGCGGATGCAAGTAAGTTCTTGTCAGCCACCGCTTCATCTTCTGTTACTGTTTCATCAGGGACTTCGTTTGCACTCGTTGACGGAGCATCATAGACCGCCGTATAATACGTGCCGTTTCTGTACTCCACGGCATCAAGTCCTGTCACTTCACCAAAAGCATTCCATACATCATAAAGCTTTTCGTCAGCGCCGGATTTTGAAAGAATGAACCAGGCATCCCCTGCGGGAGCAATGGCTATATCATCACCCACCTGCTTAAGGGCAGTATAGCCTCCGCCTCCGGTAAAGAGCTCGATATTCGATATGTCTGCGCTTATGGTATAGGTATTATCATCCTTTGTTTCATCCTTTGGATCATAATATGTAAGAACCTGGCTGTCCTCACTGTCATCATAAGGTACGACAACACCGAATTTATTCCCTATGATCCCGCTGCAGCTTACCTCGTCCACTTTGATAATACGCTCGCTTTTAACTTTCCCGCTTCCGTCAAGAACCATCAGATCGTAGTAGATCGTATAATCCGGCTCTTTGCTCTCATCGGTCCAGTCCTGTTCTTTATACAGATTTCCCGCTGCCACCAGATACTCATCTTCAGATAACTTCTTTATCTGCTGGATAAAGGCATCATAGGTATCATGCTTTTCAAATTCCGGTGCCGATACCGATACGGGATCACCGAAATACCCCTTCTCTACAGGATAGAAGGTTAGCCCTGCTCCCTCTTCCGCATCATTATCATAAAGGAGCATTGCGCCGTCACCGTTTTCATCCACATCGGTTTCAAAGGAGTAATTTACATATTCATCGTCAAGCAGATCGTTTATGTTCAAAAGACCTGCCTGCCCTGCTCTATTGCCTGCAGAGTTTGTTCTGCTCCCCTTTTTCGGAGGATTGATGTGAACCCAGGTGCCCTCATTCAAGAAGGTTCCTGTCGGCGTATAGAAGGAATTTTTGGGGATATAAACCTTTACATACTTATTCCCGATATAGCTGTTCGGGATCATGATGTATACGTTGTTTCTTAAGTATCCCCAGGTATTTCCCGGATATATGGTCCTCACCCCGGATGCAGGTATGGTCGCTATCTTCTTATTTGTCTTCCCATTGAAAAGAGTAAAGACCGCCTTGCTGTGAACCCTTACCTCCTGAGAGAAAACAAGACGGGCGTACCGCTTTCCGCCAAAGACTTTGTTTGAATAAAGCCATGCCGTAGGCTTAAGCCTTGTCTTACCCGCATATTTATCCTTATCAAGGAAAAACGTATCAAAGGTACCGGTTCCGTTATCATAGTTGCTGGTCACTATTTTTACATATATTCCTGAATACTTCGGAACCATTTTAAGGTATTCTCCGGTTCCTGTTGTATCGTAGTTAAAACTGCTTCCGGGAAGCGTCCATGGAGCAAAGATATCCCCCGGCTGATAGAAGCAGTTCCGATACCCGCCCCCCTTATTTTTACTGTGATCCAGGTAATCCTTATCCATCGCGGAGATCAGAGGAACCTTGCTGTTATATCTGTTGGAGGCTCTGAAATCGTTTCCCTTGGCATTCAGCTTTGCGTATACGTGATAGAGCCTTACACCATTTGTTGTTTTATAACTTGAAGGAACCTTGTCATTTCCTGTTGGCGTATAGTATTCAGCCATGATGAATTCGGAAAAGATACCGGTTTTATCCCATTCATCCCTTGGTAGGATTATGGCGATCTTTCCCCTGCCATTACTCTCATCGGCAAAGGATTCCAGGGTAAGTTTTGTGTTTGAGGTTATTATCTTCACCTGATCCCTGCTAAGCCAGCCAAGAAGCATTTTGGAAAAGCCGTTCTGATCGCCTTTGTTATTGTTCATCATGTCAAAGGCTGCGGTCTTATTGTATCTGGGCTTTTCATAGGAGTAGTAATCACTAAGTCCCAGCATATGCCCGGTCTCATGTATAGCGGTATTGACACAGGCGTTAACCCCGTTGCCCTTGCTGTTCATGAAAACAAGAGATTTGGTCTTATATCCGGTCTTTCCAAAGTTAAAGCCGTAATTAGCCCTGTAGCTCCACCACTGGGAACCCCAGCCTGTATCAGGTCCGGCATAGACTATATAAACAGCGTCCAGATATTTGTCTCCATCTGCATCGAATTCCTTCAGATAACTGCTAAGGTAGGCCGTATCGCTCTCTCCTGAAGGTTTTCCTTCAAGTATCGATTCTATCCAGTCGATAAAGATCTCGTTATAAAGAGCTCCGTTGTATTTTCTGGAATTATTGTAGCTGTCTCTGTTTTTTGAACTCCTGAAATTATAGGTTTCACCGCTTATATTAAGTTTTCCGTAGGACGACCTTTTATAATAGGCGCTGACGCTTTCCAGCGGATAAGCCGGGGACTGTTTGTTCTCGGGACCAAAGAAACCGGTTTTTATACTGTTCTTATAGGACTGCGAAAGCTTCATGTCATTAAACTCGGCAGTTATAAGTATACCTTTAACATCACCTTCTGCAGGCATGGTGCCGTTCGGTATGCCGGTAACGGGCTGCTTCTGGCCTATCGGATTTCCGGGTCCGTATAAAGCAAGATTAGAGATAAGCCCTGACTGAAGCTCTTCCTGCTCTTTTGCAAGCTCCTCCATCATGGCAAGCCTTTCATCCCAGGTACCATCCTCGATATAGGCCTGTCTTTCTTCATCCGATATGTATTCCGGATCACATATCACATCATCGGCTGAATCGTACAGTTCATCCGTAATATCCTCCGTTATCTCATCCGTCTCTGATTCTCCGTAAATTTCGTTATCTGCCGGGATCACTTCTTCAGGACCTGTCACGCCCTCTGCCGGAGCCTCATCTGCGATGCCGCTTTCTTCATAGGATGCTGCTTCTTCCTCCAAAGCTGTCTCAACGTTTTCCGTCTGTACAGCTGGAGCCGCAAAAGCTCCCTGGGTCTGTCCAAGCACCATGCCTGCCGCGAGCAGAATGGCTATCAGTCTTTTTCTCTGTTTCATTTTTTATCTCCTGCAATTTAAAATTATAGTAAACAACAAAACTCTTTTCGTTTTGTCGTTTACTGCGCCGGATTTTGGCCGCTGAAAGCGGCATATTTCCTTGCAAAATCCGGGCGCATCCGCCGGAAGCTTTATAGTAAGCGAAATTATTTATTTCGCTTACTATATATTAGGCCAGGACAATCAGTATCCTGACGATCTCATCTATAGAAAAACCTGTCATACAGAGTACAACAGGTTCTTCCTGAATCCTAATTAGCATTCGGATTGGTACGAAGCCGCTGAACCGTGAGCCAGTCGACCTCCATGGTGTTGTACGGATCGTGCTTTCCAAACCTCTTAGCGTACTCACAGGCCTGATCCTTTGTTGCAAACCTTGCAAGCACCTGGCAGTTATGATTTGCAACTACCTCCCAGGGCAGATTGGGATCCCCCTCATAACCTGTGGAATTAAATACCATGCCCCCCGATACGTCATCAAGTTCATCATCTGAAACGATCTGTTCAAAATCAGCCATACCCTACCTCCTGTCTTCTTCCATTTAGGCGTTACATATATTTATACGATATTTTCCGCAAAAAGTCATTATCAAAAACACACGGGATTGGGGTCAGGTACTGTGAACCGTCCTCATAACGCATTTCTAAGCTTTGGCGCATTTCCGTACGACATCATCTTGTCAAAAATATCCTTAAGCTCCCACCATGATGTACCCCTGATACCGTTGAGCAATGTCCCGTCAAGTCTTCGTATACCGTCCTTTTCCACAAAGGATGGCTTCCTTGCGGTGTTTTTCAGCTCACCCTTCTCTGTTTTCTCATAATGCATGTTTCTTGTATTATTCGTATCCCTTACAAGGACGAACCAGCGGTTGTTATTAAGCTTTACATCCAGCACATCCATGGCATGACCGAACACTCCAAAATGCATTCCTTCCTTTCTTTCTCTCCCCGCTCTCATATCATGAAGGAAGATCATTTCCTCCTTCGTGTAGCGCCCGTCCGGATTGATCTCCATCATGGCTTTATTCCTGTTTTTTGCATACAGTCTTATACAATCCGCACGCAGCTTATATTGCTCATCCGTCTCGCCTTCTATCTGTCTAAGAGGTTCGTAATACTGATACTTCCCTCCGATGGCTGCAAGGACATCCTTGGGTGCAGCCCCCTGTTCAAGTGATTCATACACGCTTGAGATCACTGCAGAAGGATCTATAAGATCCATCCCGTCATCCTCCGGCGGGTCCTCGCTGAAGATGTTTTTTCTGACCATCTCTGCGATCGCTTCGGGATCGAGGATGTAAAGCTCCCTGATCCTGTTCATTATAGCTTCAAGCTCATCGGATTTTATATTCTTTACATTCCTTAGCACATCGCTTTTTATCTGCTCGATCTGCTCATTTCTGACTTCATTTGCCTCGACCGCTTTCTCCTTTACGACCTCAAGGGCGGCATCCACCCACTCATCCTCATTTGCACTATTATTTAAGGCATCTTTTGAGATCGCACTCCAGATAGTATCATGAAGCCACATGGGCACACCGGCAAGAAGGATCCTCATCCTTTGGGGTTCGATCAACTCATTGTCAAAATTATATTTTTCCTTCTCCGGCTTGTCATTTTCCCAGCAATCCTTTCGCCCGGTCAGATGGATCATCGCCTTTTGCACATCACCGGCAGATATGGCTCTTGCCATACCGGTAAGCTGCCCGGATCTGTCGTTAACCTTAAAGGTCTTGTGCTGCGTGCCTGTCGAGGCATAAGCCTTTTCCAGAAGCTGTACCCACATGCAATCATGAGCCGAGCCTTTTGTATCATAATCCTTTCTTACCCTTATATACACAGGTCGTATCTTTGTAGTATCCTTTTCGAGATCCTCTGTGTCATCCACCCGGCGGTTATTTTCATCAAAGCCCATATACAGCCTTACGAGCACGGTCCCGTCACCCGCATCATGAAACATTTCAGTGATACCGTCGGGATTTGATCTTATAAAAGCAGTGATCGCACTCATGAAATAGCAGTCCCCCACGTAACCCTGCTTGACATCGTTGATATTGGGTCTGTGCAGAAACAGCGGCATATCCTTTGCATTTATGTCCTTCATGTCGTTTTCGTCATACATCGTATATATGGGCACCTGCTCCATTGCCGCCGTATATTCCGCATCTGATATCCTGTTCGGATTATCCTTGTCCCGAAGCCTTCCTCTCCGGAAGGTATCTATATCCGACATGATATCAAGCATTCCCTTTACGACAGGATCATCAAAGTTCACATTGTGAAGCTTCACGAAAGCTCTGTCCACATCCTTCCTGAATTTATCAAGGAAAGCCGCCTCCATTTCCGTGGTGTCGGCAGTAACTATGTATTTCACCTTCACATAGTTGAAGAGAGCCTCCAAAGCCTGACCCATCTCAGGCGGATAATCGTTTTCATGCCCCGCATACAGGCTCCTTATCTGATCTGCACGTTCCTTCATCTCATCCTTCAGGGTGTCCTCATAGTACTTTGTGATCTCTACGGGAGGGACATCCTCATCGCCGTGCTGGAGGGTGATGGACTGCCCCTGCTGATGTGAGGTGATCTCCTTTGGCATACGGTTCATCCTCTCCACCGCCTCATCATAATTCTCTTCACCGTGTACTATGTCACGATGCGATCCGTATTTTTTTGCGATATGGTCAAAATACAATCCCGCAACCGTGATAAGGAATCCATCCGAGGACTGCCTGGAGTTTAGTGCCCAGTCATACTGGTCAGTATAGTGGGCAGCTGCTGCCTTGAGATCATTAAAATCAAGGATCTTCTTCTCAGCCTCGGCCCTTAACTTCAGTATGTCATCAAAGCTCTCATCCCGGCCTTCGACAGTCTTTCCCTCCTCGTTCCTGTGAACCGTTCTGAGCTTTTCATTTTGCTCAAGCCTCTCAGCCTCTGACTTAAGTGCGGCATTATCTTTATCCTTCTTTAAGGCTGCCTTCACATTTACAAGCCTTTTTCTTTCCCAGACTACCACTGCCCGCTTTGCAAGGACATTTAATACCGGAGAGACCTCCGTACCCTCGCATTTCTTTGACAGCGCACAGATCCTTTCTCTTTGCCTGTATATCTCCCAATCTCCAAATCCCGCCTCCGTAAGGGATGTTATGAGCTCCTTTGCCTCCTTCTGGAGCGTATCGGCATTCTTTTCAGGTTCATTTATCTGCGCCGTATCGGGAGAGCTGTCCTTGGGAAGCTCATAGGCAGTATTTCTGACCTCCTTTAAGCCATCCATATAGAGCCTGTATTTTTCAAGATCCTGCCTGTATCTTTCCCTGCAGATATTCATCCTCTCCTGGGTTACCGCCGTATCGATACCTCCGCCCTTATTAAGGCGGGCAATGGTCAGCAGATCCTCCTGAAGCCTCTCCACGCAGTTTTGCATGTTTATGGCGGTATCCGACATGGCGATCTGATTATCAGACTGCTCCATATAATACGAACTCCTGCTGTTTTTTCGCAGATCCGCAGTCTTTGTGATAACCTCAAGCTGATCCATGAGCTCGGGCAGCAACGCAGTATCCTTGTCGGGATCACCGGAAAAAGCACATGAGCGCAGATTTCTGGCATGACCCGCAATCCCGAGATTTCCGCTTACATCCACGTTTCTTTCCCTTCTTACAAGATCATCCATACGGGATACTATGCCTTTTTTCTCAAGCTCCAGGCGGCGCTTTCGCATCCTTTCCTGAAGCGAAAGGCGTTCCTTGCTGACTCCGTCACTCCTTAAGGCTTTCTTGAGACTGTTTAAGGTGCCGTTAAGTATATACTCATTTGATTTGTTCAAAAACAGGGCAAGACCGCCGGTGGACTGCCAGATCATCTCGGTGAGGTTTCTTTGCTCTGCACTTGCCTTAGGATCGGGCTTCGATCCGATCTCTCTGTTTTCATGAGTACGGTAATAGCTGTCACACATGACCTGCTTTTTGAGCCTGTAATGTGTCACGACCGTATTTGCCTTGCCGTAGTATTTTTCAAAGGAAACCCGAAGCTTATCGGGCAGGGCGGAGTATTCATCGGGCGAAGATGTGACAAGATATTGTATCCCGCTGAATCTTTCGCTCAGTTTTTCGAGCACCTCCGCATTTTCCGCAGCCTTTTTGTCGGATCTTACATCAAGGCTGTCAAGATCGACACTCATAAAATCCTTTATGCATGCGGTCAGAACCTCCCGCCTCTCCTTTTTCCTGTAGGAATCCAAAAGAGCCGCATTTTTGCGTCCGCTCCCGGTCATAAATGCCGAAAGGGCCACTACAGCAGGATTTGTGACTTTTGACCTGATCCCTGTCCTTTTAATGGCTTCAAGCGCCCTTTCCGTCATCTTTTTCTGACGCTTCCCTTCCTCTTTTTCGATAGCTTCGGCATTTTTCATCTTCTGCCACAGCATCGTTCCTTTTTTTGAGGCCTGCTTCTTTCTTTCGTCTGAGGTATAGACATCCTTATATGATTCCGAATAGTTTCCAAGCTTCTCAAGCTCCATGCGGTTATGATCAAGCTCACCCCTTATCCCGTTCAGGTAATCCTTCATCATCTCTCTTTTCTCACCGGCATTATTTGCCGTAAGCAGGGATCCCTGTGTCTGCTCCCATGCCTCTGCCCTGCTTACAAAGATCTCGGTCCCGTCCTGTTTATTCTTGATTGTGTAATTATTTTCCGGCATACGCATTTCCTCCGAAGTATTTTACTTTCTATAATATGATGTCAGGGTCAAAAGGTCATAATGCGTTCAAACTTGTTTGAAAAGCATTATGACTTTATGACCCGCAAAACACGAACAAGTAGCGCGTTAGCGCGGATTGTGAGTGTTTTAGAATTGCGGGAGTTGCTTTAGCAACGGAGCAATTCGTGGCATCAGTTGGGGGCAAAATGCCTTTTGACCCCAACATCATAGTATACGATGTAAGTTTTCAAATGGCAAAGATCGAATATCTCTTACCCTGCGATGATTGACACGCAAGCAGCACGTTGGGGTCAGGTGCCCTGTTTATTCCTAGCCTTTCAGGGCGTCTACCATGTCGACGTTCTTTACTTTTCTTGAGAGGAGGCGATTGACCGCAAAGGATAATGCAAAAGTTCCTGCGAAGGTATAGACAAATGACATTGGCTTAAAAGTTGCAATGTAGTCCATGGACTCAGGCATTGTAGAAAAAAGCCTGGATACAAGCCACATTCCGCAGGGTATGCCAAGGATAATGCCAAGAAGCGTCAGCCAGGTGTTCTGATCCTGAAGTATGAGCCTTATCTTCCCGGTAGTAAATCCCAGAACCTTAAGGGTTGACATCTGACGATGCTTTTCAACGAGTGAGAGAACTCCTAAATTATAAAGCACCACAATTCCCAGTATACCTGCAGCGCAGACCAGGATATAGACCATCATATACATCATCTCCTTCATGGAGTCGAAGGCTTCCATCATCTCTCCAACGCTTTGTACTCCGGTTATATTGTCATCATCAGAAAGCTCCTCCTTAGCGTTCATATTGGTATATATGACATCCGGAACGAAATCATATTCCATATCAGAATAAAGCTCCCTTGTCATCGTGATCCCCTGAACCGTAGGATTTCTGTATAATAAAGACACATGGCTTACCTGCCATTTGTCATCCCCCAATACATGCCATCTGAAAAGATCCCCCTCTTTTACTCCCAAAGTATCCGCCATCTTGCAGGACATGGCTATTCCTCTCCTGTTAAGCCTTATCTGTTTCATGTTCCGATCCTCAAAATGCAGGAAGTTTCCCGTGTCATAGACCGTGAGGGCTCCGGACTTTTTAACTCCCATCACTTCAATTTCACAGGATCCGTTCTGTACCATCTGTCCCCGGTACTTTTTCGCGTACTCTTCCGTAACGCTGTATGGGGTGTCATTTTCCATTATTATCTGGTATGAGGAAGTATTAAGTTCCCCGTACATCCAGGTGGAGAGAAAATCCATGGTATCAAGACAGGCAAAGGCTGCGAATAAAAGCATGGAACAGCCGAGCACCCCGAAGATCCCCATGGCAGATCTGACCTTATTCCTCATGATATCTCTTATATTCCACTGAGTTGCAAAATCAAGCTTCATCCAAAGCCTGCTTTTCTCGATAAGTGAATGCTTTAAGTTTTTCGGAGATGCCGGGCGAAGAGTCTCCGACGGGGCAGGGGCTAATTCCTTCCTGCAGGATAAAAAGCTTACAAGGGTTGAAACCGCAACCGATACTATGATAGCGCCGTATGCCCTTACAGAAAATGCCGTTTTCATCTCAGGCACTAAATATGCGCTTCCCTGCATGCCTATTATGAGCTCTGCTATCGTATTGTAGCCAAGCAAAGCCCCCATTATCCCCCCGGTGAGGCTTAAGAAAAAGCTGTAGGAAGCATAGTGGATCGTTATCGTTTTTTTGGTAAATCCCAAAGCTTTAAGTGTTCCGATCTGTATCCGCTGTCTCGAGGTCATGCGGGTCATGGTGGTTATTATCCCAAGGATCGCTATAAGAAGAAAAACCGCAGGAAACATATAGGTCATGGACTGATGCTGCTCAATCTCTGCGTGAAAGGTCTGGTAGCTTAACTGAGAGTCCTTATCGGTTGCAACTATCCTGTCTGAATCAAGGGCCGAGGCTATGGCATCTCCCATACGCCGGCATATATCCTTTTCCTTATCGCTAAGCCCTCCCGTATTATCAACGCCTTCAAGATCCACTATGATCTGGTTAAAGGCAGGCTCCATGGGGTACTCTTCGATGTCCATAAAGGCTTCCCCGTAGCTTCCGTAATCAGGCATCATCGCTGCGGCATCGGGTAGAAAATACACGTATTCAGGATGATAAAAGGTTCCTCTTATCTCCTCTTCAAACTCCGTTCCCTCAAGCTTCATCTTAAGGATATCACCTGTAGAAAGCCCCTGCTTCTCCGCCAGTTTGAAATCAATCCAGACCCCGGACTCTCCCGGATTATAGGGCTCTCCCGATACGATGAGCATCTTACCGATATCATTAGATTCTATGAAGTTCATCTGAAGATCGGTCTCCTCTTTAAGCAGAGCCTTTCCGTCCTTTTGAATTCTCTTCTCTGATTTCTTTACCCCAGGCAGGGATCGTATGACCTTAAGATCGTAATCCTTGAATTCCTTACCCTGAACCCAAAGATCCGGAAGATCGGTCTTCTCATAATATTTTGATTCATATAAAGCCATGCCGCTTGCTTCGGAATCAAGTCCTGCAAATACGAATATGCCAAGAAATGACATAAGAAAAATAGAAAGAAACTGTACCTTGCTCTGTAGAAGATCGCGGATCATCTTGCGAAAAAGCATTACCAGTATACCTCTTCGGCGTCCTTTACGCTTTCATTGATCTCAACTGACTGAACCGTACCGTTTTTTACCCGTATCACCCTGTCGGCGATATCGGCAAAAAAACTGTTGTGTGTCACCATCACAACAGTATGCCTGTTCTTCCTGCTCTCCTGCTGCAGAAGCTTCAAAACTTCCTTGCCGGTACCCGTATCAAGGGCGCCCGTGGGCTCATCGCAAAGAAGCAGTCTCGGGTTCTTCGCAAGCGCCCTGGCTATTGAAGTCCTCTGCTGCTCTCCTCCCGACATCTGGGAGGGAAACTGGTTCATGTGTTCCGACAGGCCTACGGAAGAAAGCGCCAAAGCGGGATCCATAACCTCCACTCCCTCCGATTCCTTCTCCCAGATGCTCCCTTTTTTAACGTTACGTCTCACATCCTTCATAAGTGCTACGTTTTCATAAGCCGTAAGGGTGGGAATAAGATTATAGAACTGAAAAACAACCCCCACGTTCCAGGCCCTGTAGGCCGTAAGCTCGTCATCCTTAAAATTTGAGATATCATGTCCGTTGAATAAGATCTCACCTCCGGTAGGAGAATCCATTCCGCCCAAAAGATTTAAGAGAGTGCTCTTTCCGGCGCCGGAGGGACCAAGGATCACTACCATCTCTCCTTCTTCTATTTCAAGATCCACGCTTTTTAGCGCGTAGAATTCATTGGTTCCCAGCATATATCTGCGTTCCACGTTTTTGAACTCAATGAACGGCATAAGTTGCCTTCTCTCCTATGGATGCATCAGTAACGGAATCCGTTACCACCACCTCACCCTCTGCAAGACCCTTAAGGATCTCAACGTTTTCGGACGTTTTTATTCCTGCAGTCACGTATTTTTTGTCTATTACGCCGTTTTCTATCACATAACAGTAATCTCCGTCATCATCGGAATAAAAAGCAGAATAAGGTATCACAAGACTTCCCATCTTTTCATCGGTAAATATGGTGACATCTGCCTCAAGTCCCAGTATGAGCCCTTCGTCCGGGTCATCAATATGAACGTCAACCGCCACCTTGTTTTTATCCGAATCCTCCGCCGTTGCCACATGATTGATATGGGAAACTTCTCCCCCGTAGGTTCTTCCCGACAAGCTGATCTCTGCCCTCTGTCCCGGACTTATCTGTCCTATGTCAAATTTGGAGATCATCAGGGTTACCTTAAGATCCTTATCTGACACAACCTTGAATAAAGGCGTCCCCTCAGTCACAACGTTTCCGGATTTGACGCTGCATTCCGTAACAACCCCGGAGAAGTCCGCTACAACTCCCTTTTTTGCTTTATTCAGTCTGCTGACTACTCCCTCCTCCTTACTTGCTGCAAGTTCAACCTGTTTTTTTAAGGCCTCCTTCTGGGAAGAGTTCAGTATCGCGCTCTCATAGCTGTTTTTCTGGGTAACGGACTGTTTCCAGTTATGCTGTATATCCTCCATCCAGTTCGCGGTGTCGTTGTATCTGGCATATTCCTCCGGTGTCAGCTCCGTCGGAGGAAGAGCTGCCTGCTGCTTCTGAAGATCTGCTATATCTTCGTTAAGCTCTGCGATATCCTCGCTGATATCGTCGTATTCATCCGTATCATCGCTGTCAAGATCCGACAGCTCCGACTTTTTTTCAGCGATCAATTTCTTCTTTTCAGCTATGCTTACGGAAAGGGAATCATATCTCCTTTTTATATCCCAGTTTTCCTGATACTGACCTTCATCCTGCTTATTTGCGTATTCGCGCTCCAGCGCATAAAGCGTGGCATAGGCCGCATCCTCCGATGCGGCCTTCTGGTATTTTGCCGAATATTCGTCACTCTTATCTATCTGTCCTTTTACATTCTCCTCACTCTGCTCCTTTGAGATCGAAGCCTCCGACACAGACCTTTCAAGATCCTCGGTGTCATAGCTTAAAAGCAGATCTCCCTCCCGCACAAGATCTCCCACCTTCAGATCAACCTGCTTTACCGGAGCGGAAACCAGTGCAAAATATACTGTATCCTTCTCTCCTTCTATATTACCGCTCTCCGTTATCTTCCCCGCAATGCTCCCCTTACTGACTACAGCCGCCTCATGCTGCTTTCCTCCGCCAATTCCGAAGGCGCACAAAAGGGATACGGCTGCTGCTGTGAAAACTGCGATAAGAGAGATGACAAGTCTTTTTTTATTCATATCGGCAAGCTCCGATCCGGACTCGTTTCAACGATTCCGCTGTATTTTATCAATGTGAACATTAATTGATGTTAGCTTTAGCTAACCATGAACAAGTATAATTAGCTTAAACTAACATGTCAAGCAGACCTTTTTATAGTAAGCGAAATAAATAATTTCGCTTACTATAAAGCCTCCGGCGGATGCGCCAGGATTTTGCAAGGAAATATGCCGCTTTCAGCGGCCAAAATCCGGCGCAGTAAACGACAAAACGAAAAGAGTTTTGTCGTTTACTATACTTAAGCGGGAATTAATTCAGTATCGCGTTTTCTACTATGTCGAGTGACTGGATCTTGTCGATTACGTCAATGGGGCAGACATCCTTAAAGGTGTAGACATCCATTTCAAGCATCCATCTATCTATGGTACTCCCCGGCAGGACGTGGCTTTCGATGCAGGCATACCCTTCTTTTCTCAGGAATTCTTTTATCTCCCTTATTGTTCCGCCCCTCTTTATGGTGAGACAAAGCTTCATATTCGTTTCATTATGATCCTGCAAGACGTGTCTTTGGAAGAAAAACTGTATGCAGATCGTAAGTGCCCCTATTATCGAAGCCGTATAATAAAGACCCGCACCATAGGCAAGCCCTATGGCCGCGGTTGTCCATATGCCTGCAGCGGTTGACATCCCGTGTATCACGTTATGGCGAAGGAATATGATCCCCGCGCCTAAAAATCCGATGCCCGAAACGACCTGCGCCGCTATCCTTGCGGAGTCCACCTTTTCGACATCATAAAACCCGTATTTTGACAGCACCATGAAAAGCGCCGATCCTATAGCAACAATGGCATGTGTTCGAATCCCTGCTTCCTTTGAGTTGCTGTGTCGCTCATAGCCGATAAATCCGCCCATGATCCCCGCTATTACTATCCTTATCACCCACTCCATTTCATTCCAGGTCATTTCTTACCCTTTCCGGTCTGTTTTCAATAGTCCCTTGCATAAAACCTGTCATCTGCTGTTATGCTCTCTATCCCCTCTTCTCCTGTCAGGATACCTGCAACCTTTGAATAAAACTTCTCGTTCCTCTGGTTTGATATAACGGCATCACAGACATAATACCCTTCGGGGAGGAGCTCCTGCTTGATGCGGGAATCCTTAGTTATGATAACAGAATCCCCCTCTTCATATAAACTGTCGTTGATCTTAGTATACAGCACCTCATAAAGAGGTGTTACCGTACTTCCGATCCTGAGTCTTTCCTTCTTCTTAAGATCCGTCACAAATTCTATACCGGTTTCATAATCCGTGGTCATTCTTCGTACTCCGTTTATGATGAAGGTATTCCTGTCCCTGTCATAGGTAAACACGAGGTAAGCCTGATCCCCGTCATACAGTATCCTTGAGCGGTATTCGACAGAAGACATCGTATTCGCTATCATATCTATCGCCAGCGGAACTCCGTCAAGGAAGACCCAGGTTCCGTCATAATCACAGACCAGATTACCCTCTCCGTCGGGATAAACAAAGTTGTCATTACCGTAATAGGTTATCTTACCCTGCTCCTCGTCGTAGGATCCAAGTTCAAGCTCACAGCCTGTTATCTTCCCTTCAAGCTTTGAGCATCCGGGTATCACAAAACCGCCTTCATCCGGTATGACGTCAAGATGTGAAAAATCTGCAAACGGCGTTATATCAAGAACCTGAGGCTCCTTTCCGGCAAGCTTTTTCGCATATTCCAAAAGCTTATCGTTAAGACATCCCGCTATCTGGTAATAATAAAGCGCCCTGACATTATCATCCTCACAGACATCATAAATATATGTCAGATACTTTCTGAATCCGGCAGATCCGTCAATGGTTCCCGGGATATATACGGATATTCCGGTAGAGTCCGAAAGATTCCCGTTTTTTCTGTGGTAGATCACCGTTTCGTTAAGAAGCTCCTTTATCCTGCTGCATTCATCAGGATAAGAATCAATCATATAATCCGCATAATTCCCAAGATCTGCAAGATTATAAACATCATAGTAGGAGTCGGCGTAATGAGTTGACTTTGCGGCGCACCGTCCTATCTCCGACAGAACGCCCATATCGAATACGGCCTCCGTAAGCTGTCTCTTTGCAAGATCAGAATAAGCCCTGTAAAGCTCTTCTCCCTTTTGGGCATCAATAACAGCAAAAGCCTCATTGTTTAACTGTATATCTTCCCCAATGTTTATATTCTGGGTCATGTAAAAATCCATATAGCTATCACATATCTGTCTTGCAACCTCTGCCGGATTTATGTCCGCTTCATCCGTAAGCGCCTCCAGAAAGCCGGTATAGTCCCAGCCGCAGTCCGGTTCGGTCTCTTCACTTAAAGCATAGTACTTTCCGTAGCCCGAAAGATAATGCATCACATCAAGATTCGACATGAGGCAGGCGTCAAAACCAATGATATCAAAGGGGGGAGCCTTTGGAGTTTCGGTATACACGGCAGATAGCGCCTGTCTTATATCCTTCATTGACATTATCCTGTCATGGATGGCATCCACCCCAAAGCCGAAGGGTCCGCCGCCATGATCCCAGAAAACAAGCATTTTCCTGTCTGACTTGAAATTATCATCGCAGTATCTTAAAAAATTCTCCAGAGTGGAGGCAGCAAAGCACTCCTCGTGCGGCAGGTTTTCAAGCTCCTCCATTCCGTCCCTGCTTATAAGAAACCGCTGGGTACGGTTCGGGTTTATCATATCATTGGTCCAGCTTCTGGCTCCTCCGGTCTGTAATACGATCTTAACCCTGTCCGATACGATCCCCTCTTCCATCTCCCTTATATCCAAACTCGCGGCTCCCTCGCGGACATATCCCGCACTGTCGGAATAATCGTATTCATAGTTATATTCATCGCGGGAATCATATTCCGATCCGGTATATTGCTTTACCGGATGATACAGATATTCCGGAAGTCCCAGCCCGTTTGATGACAGTTCATCGCAAAATCTTGTCAGCCTTTCATAACCTTTCTTTGTATCTTCAAGTGACAGCTCCTCAGATCTCATTGACGCCTGATACTCCATAAGCTCTGAAAGCTCGCTTATACCCGCATCCTCAAGGTCCGACCCCACCATGTAAACACATATGGTCCAGGTTTCATCAGCTCCTGCCTTTTCAAGTGATGCGATCCTCTCCGCCCCCTTTTCATCTAAGGGCGAAAGGGCATATATCTCCTCCTTTGAAACAGGCGCATTAAGGTCATCACCTTTTTCCCCGCCTTCCGCTGCCACAAGGGAGTACTGGTACTGTTTAAGTAAAATCCCCGCTGTCATCAGTAAAAAAAGCAAAAGGGCAATAAACACCCCCTTAAGCCTGCCGCCCTGTTTCCCGCCTTTCGTATCCATGCTGTTTTTCATCCTGTCCTTATCCATCCGTGTCCCTTCAATAAAACAACTGCCCGAAAAGCTTAAAGCCTGCGGGCAGTTCGCCTGTTATTACTTTCTCAATATACCATCGATAAGCCAGCCGAGAAAATCCCTCTTCTTCCCGTCAGTCACCTTAAAGGAAAGTGTCTTTGTGCCGGCATATTTACCAATACCTTTTAAGACCACCTTCGCCGTACCTGTTTTAGTGTTATTAAGATAATACGAGATCTCGTAGTCCTCATTAATAGTTAAAGGCTCCTTGGTCTTTGAAGTCCCTGTATATAAAAGCTTTCCCAAAACCGTATAAGGAAGCCTTGCCTCATCCCCGGTAATAAGCTGATCCGGTATCTTTTCATTCTTTACCTTTGAAAGATCATACTGCTTATCAAGATACCTGTATTTTCCCTCAAAAGTTCCGGTATAATTCCCCTCTCCGGTAATTATAACAGTATATGCATTGCCGCTGTCTTTTTCGGGCTTTTCTGCCTTATAATCCCGGTTTGGCTTAAGCTTCTTCCCTTCAAGATCGGTAACTGTCACCGTCGGATTTTCATAGCCCTTCTCCGTGTTTCCGAACTTGTCGGAGACCGTAATATTAAGACGGTTTATATCCATGGGAAGGACAGTAAATTCCGCTTTCACCGATCCCTTGTACTTTCCTTTTCCCTTTATGGCAGCAACCGCCTGCTCGTTGTTTTCCGGTACCGCCTTATTATTTGAGTAGCTTACCGTATAATCAACGCCCTCCACAAGCCATGTCTCTCCGTCCTTAACCGTAACCTTCCCCTTTGTTCCCGACTGACTGTAGGGTGCATCGTCAGCAGCAAAGTAAAACCCGCTTCCTTTATTATCCGTAAACTCACGACCCTTTGTTATGGTAAAGGTTACCGTCTTACTCCCCATTATCCCGAGCTCGTTTCCGGGGATCGCAGATATCACAAGCCTTGCCTTTCCGGGCTCTTTGTTCTGATAGCCTTTTACGGAATAATGAACCCCCTTCGTAAGTTCCTTGCCGTCGTTTACCCCTGCAAGCGTAACGGAAAGCTCCGGTATTATCTCTTTATTCTCATAGACATACTTCTTATTCTTATGATCCTTAAACTCTGCTGACGCCTTTGAAAGAAGCTTACCCTCATCAGCGCTTCCCGTAACCGTAAGATCCGCGAAAGCCATACCCGTAAGATTTCCGTTCGCGCTTTTGGGCTCAATGTTTATCGTATAGTCTCCCGCGTCCTTAACGGAGTTTACGGATACTATGCTCTTATCCGTTTTTGAGGAATAAGTGATCTTCACCTGACTTGCCGGTATTACAACCCCGGTGGAAGCATAAACCATCTCCGGCACAGGCTTTAATGCCTTTCCCGTAGCCGCTGCAACGACATTATCTGCTTCAACATGAGTTTTCTCACCAAGGTCAGCCTTCAGTATGGAAACAGGATAGCTTATCTGCTTATTCCCCTTATAGCTTCCGGTGAATTTAATTATAAGCTCCGCCTTATCAGTTGCTTTTTTATTATTCTTATAAGCTATAGTATAGTCATCCCCGTTAGACAGCAGTCTGATCCCGTCATATACATGGATCGTATCCGGATCAAAAGATGCAGCCTCTCCCTGATAGACATACCCCAGGCGGTCGCCGTCCATCCAGGCTTTTTCTATCTGAACCATGAGATTACTGTTGGTCTTTGAATACAGTGTGTAATTCTCAGTTGTTACGGTTGAGACCACCGTCCTCTTTTCATCCGGAAGAATGATGTTTCCGGAAAGAGTTGTATCGCCGTATTTATCCTCGGTAAACACGGAATCGAAGCTGACACTTCCCTTTTGAGGCACCGAGTTTAAGGGAATATAAGCAAAGCTTTCCGCATTATTCACTGTGAAATCAGAATTAGACGGTACTGAATCCGCCTTCGGATATATGTAAAGCACAAGGCTATGTCCGGCCTTTACCGTATAGAAGGTGGGATTTAAATATACTGTATAGTCATAGTATTTTCCCGCCTCTATCCTGTCCTCGCTTATGGTTGAAGTCGAAGGATAATAACCGGAATGAGGATCAAGAAGATTAACACATCCCTTTGTTATAAGATGCTTCTTTACACGGGATGTAACGTAGGATACCTGATCATGGCTTCCGGCGGCTTTTCCCCAGTAGTACGCATTACTCTGAAGGATTATATTATCAAGAGCGTTATCACCATTAAGCTCGTAGGCATCAAAATAGTCGTTTGAGATATCATAGAGCATGGCACCAAGCACGGGCTGTGTGAAGTTCTCATCCGATACCCGGTCAGTCTTCACCTTTATATGGATCTCACCGCTGCCGTTTATCGTCATATCACTGTCAGCATACTTTGACCATGTAAGCAGTCGGTCACCGGTTCCTCCTGCCGGGTCTCCGGCCTCTAAAGGTGAAACATAGGAGATGTCAAGCTCCTCATAATAATCATCTATATCATAATAGTGACTGTCTTCTGTCGAGGTTACCGGATCTCCGGTTTCAGGATCCATGATTTCCCGTGACTCGTCATTCTTTGCCTCGTTCCCGGAGACTATCCTGTGCTCAAGCGCATCGGAAGGCTTAATCTCAAGCTTCTTATCTCCCCAGTTTGTGGAGCCGATCTCATTCCAGCTATTGTAACGCTTGAACTCCCCGTCAGTATTGTCCTGCGCAAGAACGGGCGGGAGCTCCTCAAGGATCCCGTTTTCCTGCCCGCAGAGGAAATGACTGAACCAGAGGTTAAGTATTTCTTTATAACAGCGATACGTACCCTCCGAAGTTTCTATCGACATATCCTCCGGCTTAACGTGAGTCCCCAGGTGCAGCAATATCCTGTTTTCAGTGCAGGCTTCGCTCATAAGCTGTGCATGCTTATTCATCACATTGTAGTCCTGAAGGCCTGCAACTATAAGAGCCGGTATCTTGATCTTTCCCTTGTAGTCCGTATAAAAATCCCTGCTCTTCCAGTGATAGCCGTAGTGACCTTTCAGAGTATACTGATCTCTGCAGAATGCCCCAAGAACCTTCTCATATAACTTATATAGCCTGCAGATGTGAGAAGACTCATCGATATCCTTCTTATTGATGAACTTATCTATGAGCATCTCGTAGAATACACTGGAATTGGTAGATGCCAGATGCGAAGTATAATCATACTGGGATCCGTTATTCTCTGACCCTTCCACCTCATTAGAGTAATCATGGCAGACTCCCTGCATATTGGTGTAATCATACCAGCTTGCGATACCGCATTCGGGCACCACGGTCACAAGTCCTTCGGGCTCAAGAGCCGCCACCTCGTAAGCAAGACTTCCGTCGTAGGACAATCCTTCCATCGCGATTTTCCCGCTTGCCCAGTCAGCCTTTATCTCTATATTGTTCTCCTTGTCGGTAAAAGCCCTGCGTTTGCCGTTTATCCACTCGACTACGGCTGCAAAGGCCTCAGCCTCTGCGCGGCTTCCGCAGGTTTCAAGCCCTTCGGAGCCCCTCGTTCCAAGTCCTGGAGATAATACCACCGCAAAGCCTCTTGAAAGAAAATAATCGTAGTCTGAAAGAGCACCAATGAACCAGGGGCCTGCATCAGGCTGACCGTAGTACCTGCTGAAGTTATAATACCAGTCGTCACAGTCATAATCCTTCCTGTTTGCATGATCTATCGTAGAGATCACGTTACCCGAGGGTGTCCGCTTAGTCCCTTCCTTATAAAGCATATCCTCGGTAAATGAGTAGTCATGATCATATTCAAACAGCTTACCTGAACCTTGTTCTCCCGGTCTGGCATAATCCCTGAACACGGAAGATTCCGTATCCTTCGCAATCTCATCCGTCGTCCCTCCGAAATACGGACTTGCTTCAAATATCGCCGGCGCCTTGTAAACTCCGTTCACTGCATCCGTCGGAACCTGAACCGAAGCCATCACAAGATCCGCCTTTCCGTCCATGTCCGTATCAAGATCAGTCTCCACATATACGGTAAACCGCTGCACATTGCCGCTTAACGAATTTTTATAATTCTTAAATACAGGCATACCGCCCTCATCCTCCGGTACGGCAAGGTCTTCATATATCTCCTGTGCCATCCCGTCCTTAAAGCTCATGCCGGATGCCGCAGCCTCTGTCTTATCACCTGCAGAAGCCTTTTCATCCGAAACATCATTGTCTGTAAGCCCTTCCCGGGACGCATCGTCCGAAACCGCTTCCTCGATCGCTGCCCCGGTAAGTTCGCCATCCGTGCCCTCATTGCCTGCAGATGCTTCATCTGCTGCATACTCTGCCATAGCGCAGTTTGAAGAACTCTCCGAAGCCGCAAAGACAGTGGCCTCCTGCACCTGAAGGGTAGCAAGTACCAACGCCAGCAGCAAAGCCGCAAGCCTTCCGTGATGCCCTCGGATGTCTCCATGATCCCGTTCTTTTTTCATTTCCATTCCCTCGCTTTTTTTATTTTATAGTAAGCGAAATAAGTAATTTCGCTTACTATAATGCCTCCGGCGGATGCGTCCGGATTTTGTAAGGAAATATGCCGCTTTCAGCGGCCAAAATCCGGCGCGGTAAACGACAAAACGAAAAGAGTTTTGTCGTTTA
>JAFPZU010000005.1 GCA_017417105.1 Lachnospiraceae bacterium
GGAAGAGGATGTGCCCCATTCCGTATATGAGTGCCAGGGGGCAAGAACCTGTGCCATAGAGATCCATTCGTTTTCCAAAAATGCCGGCTTTACCGGGGTTAGGCTCGGATATACGGTGGTTCCCAAAGACCTTAAGGATTCTCGCGGAGTAGCGCTTCACGGACTCTGGGCGAGGAGGCACGGAACCAAATTCAACGGGGCTCCTTATATACAGCAGAAGGCCGGAGAAGCGGTCTATTCCGAAGAAGGACAAAAGGAGACTAAAGCGCTCGTAGCTTATTATATGGAGAATGCAAAAACCATAAAGGAGGGGCTTAAGTCCTGCGGCTATACTGTATACGGTGGAGTGAACGCGCCCTACATCTGGCTTGCGGTTCCGGGTGGAATTACAAGCTGGGATTTCTTTGACAGGCTTCTTACTGAAGCGAATGTTGTGGGAACACCGGGATCAGGCTTCGGCCCTTCGGGTGAGGGGTATTTCAGGCTTACCGCATTCGGAACCCATGAGAACACTAAAGAAGCCATAAAAAGGATACAGGGTTTGACATAAATCTACTTCAGGATGCTATACTGATATTTCGTGTGGTATGAGTCATCGGGGCTTATTACGGCACCGGACAAGTTATAAAGGAAAGAGAGAGAAATAAAGAAGATGCCTATTACAGAGCTTTTGACCAGAAACGCAAGGGAACATGGGGATGAGACAGCCCTGGTGGAGCTTAACCCAGCATTAAAGGACATGAGGCGTATGACCTGGAAGGAATATGACCTTATTCAGCCGGAGGCCTCGGAGCCCTACAGAAGGGAGATAACCTGGCGGATATTCGACGAAAAGGCAAACCGGTTTGCAAACCTTCTGCTTGAGAGGGGAGTTCAGAAAGGGGATAAAGTCGGGATCCTTTTGATGAACTGCCTTGAGTGGCTTCCGATATACTTCGGTACCCTGAAGACGGGAGCGCTGGCGGTTCCCTTAAACTTCAGGTACGCACCGGATGAGATAGAATATTGCGTGAATCTGGCGGAGGTCGACATACTGGTCTTCGGACCTGAATTCATAGGAAGAGTGGAGGAGATAGCCGACAGGATATCGGAACACAGACTCCTGTTTTACGTGGGAGAAAACTGCCCGACTTTTGCAGAAAGCTACAATACGCTTACGGCTGACTGTTCCTCAGTGGCACCTGATATTAAGATAACGGATGACGATTACGCTGCGATCTATTTTTCAAGCGGCACCACGGGATTTCCCAAAGCCATTCTCCATAAGCACAGGGCGCTTGTCCATTCTGCGGTGGTGGAACAGAACCATCACGGACAGCAAAAAGATGACGTATTCTTGTGCATACCGCCGCTTTACCATACGGGAGCAAAGATGCACTGGTTCGGGTCGCTGTACTCCTGCAGCAAAGCGATACTGCTTAAGGGGACAAAGCCTGAATTCATCCTTGATGCGGTATCGAGGGAAAAATGTACCATAGTGTGGCTTCTGGTTCCCTGGGCGCAGGATATCCTGGATGCGCTTGACCGGGGGGATCTTAAAGCAGAGGATTATGAGCTTTCCCAGTGGAGGCTTATGCATATAGGGGCTCAGCCTGTTCCGAGATCACTTATAAGACACTGGAGGGACTATTTCCCGAAGCATCAGTATGATACGAACTATGGCCTTTCCGAATCCATAGGACCCGGCTGCGTACATCTCGGGGTAGAGAATATAGACCATGTGGGAGCCATAGGCGTACCCGGTTACGGCTGGGAGTGCAGGATCGTGGATGAAGAGAGAAAAGATGTAAAGCAGGGAGAAGTGGGAGAGCTTGCGGTTAAGGGACCGGGAGTCATGGTCTGTTATTACCACGATGAAAAAGCAACTTCGGAGGTGCTGGACGGGGAAGGCTGGCTTTATACCGGCGACATGGCAAAGCAGGATGAAGAAGGCTTCTATTATCTGGTGGACAGAAAGAAGGACGTCATAATCTCCGGAGGAGAGAATATATACCCTGTACAGATAGAGGATTTCCTGCATGGCTTCGAGCCGGTCAGCGATGTTGCTGTCATAGGACTTGCAGATAAGAGACTTGGAGAGATAGCGGCAGCCATCATCGAGACAAAGCAGGGCATGAGCTGCACGGAGGAAGAAGTGCAGGAGTTCTGCAGGAAGCTTCCGAAATACAAGAGACCGAGGAAGATAATATTTGCAGAAGTTCCCAGGAACGCGACCGGAAAAATAGAGAAACCAAAGCTTCGTGAGATCTACGGTGCCATGAATCTGGTAGCAAAGGAAAATGAAGGATAAGGGCTGGTTTTCAAGGAACATAAGAAAAAACAGAAGAATATATGCGATCATCTATATCTCTTATATCCTGATACTTTCGGGACTGGCGCTTTATTACCGCAATATGAGCGAAAAGACCTTCGTTGCAAGAGCGGAGGTTGCGGAAATGACGGAAGACGGTGTTCCGGTGGAGGATCCCAGAGAAGGGGTTGTTATTCTTGGAAATCGCTCAAAAGAGTGGAGTGAGGGTCTGACTCCCGGGTTCAACAAAGGGATGGAGTATGACTTCATTATTAAGAATAATACCGGTGGGGACATAAGGGAGTGGGAAGCGGAAATAAGCTTTGCTTCCGAGTATGTGATAGACAGTTCCTGGAACGGGATCTACGGTGTAGGAAGTGATCATTCGCTTACGGTTAAGCCGGATGATCCGACGAAGAGTGTGGCATCGGGGGAAGAGAAGAAATTCGGCCTTGTGATGATATCCGATAAGGAGCAGAAGCCTAAGGAATACAGGCTTTATTATAAGTCGGATTTCAGGATAACGGATGCCCCCATTTTCTGGCTGATACTGGCTGCAGCTGTCATTACGGTCACGGTATGTATTACCGATGAAGTGAATAACAGAAGATACCGGAAGCTTCGGAAATGGCAGGAGGAGATCCAGGACATCCTTCTTGAGAGCTTTTCGACTTTTGCCAATATAATAGACGCAAAGGATCCTTATACCCAGGGACATTCTTTAAGAGTTGCGGAGTATGCGAGGCTTATAGCGGGACGGATGGGCTACAGCGATACCGAGCAGGAGAGGGTCTACTGGATAGGCATGCTCCATGATATCGGAAAGATCGGAATAACCGATGTGATACTGCAGAAACCGGGAAGGCTTGATAACAGCGAGTATTCCACTATCCAGACTCATGTGGATATAGGCGGTGAGATACTGAAGGATTTCAAGGCTTTGCCGGATATCGCGGACGGTGCCCAGTATCACCATGAAAGATGGGATGGCAAGGGATATTCCAAACATCTTGCCGGAAAGGAAATACCCGAGATAGCAAGGATAATCTGTATTGCGGATTCCTTTGACGCGATGACGAGCCCAAGAGTTTACAGGAAGGCTCTGTCGGTTGATTTTGCTAGAAGCGAGCTTGTAAAGTGCGCAGGAACCCAGTTCGATCCCGAGATAGTGCCGATAATGGTTGGACTGATAGATGACGGAAAGGTTCCGGTCAATTTGGAAGAATGACGATAAGCGTTTGTCTGATAGTTAAAAACGAAGAAGCGGTGCTTGCCCGGTGTCTTGATTCCCTTAAAGGAATAGGGGATGAGATCGTGATCGTGGATACGGGATCCACTGACGGCACAAAAAACGTGGCCTCCCTGTATACATCGGACATATATGACCTTGAATGGAAGGATGACTTTTCTTACGCAAGGAACTTCGCTTTTTCCAAGTGTTCCTGCGATTATATTTATTCCGCCGATGCGGATGAGATCCTTGATGAGGAAAACCGGGAGAAGTTTCTCAAACTTAAGGAGGCACTTGATCCTTCCGTTGAGATAGTCCAGTTCTTTTATTCAAATCAGCTCGAATTTAACACAACCTACAACTATGACAGGGAATTAAGACCGAAGCTCTACAAAAGACTCCGCTCCTTTATCTTTGAGGGGGAAGTGCATGAGAGGGTAAGGATGGAACCTGTCATTTTTGATTCCGACATAGAGATAATACATAAGCCGACATCGCTTCATTCCGGAAGGGATTTTATGATCTTCAGGAAGATAGTCAGGAATAAGGGAGCCCTTTCTTCAAGACTTCTTGATATGTATTTAAGGGAGCTTGCGGTTTCCGGGCAGGATAAGGATTTTACTGACGCAAAGGAAGTGATGGAGCGCTCTCTTGAAGAGGAGGGCGATGAGATAAGGCTTAAGGATATCCTCTTTGCCCTTATGAGGGCAGCAAGGGTTACGGGGGATGATGAAGGCTTTATGAAATATGCCCTTAAGACCCTGGCTCTTGGGAATATTACTTCCGAGACGGCCTTTGAGCTTGGAGAGTATTACAGGGGAAAGGGTGATATGAAAGAAGCCACGATCTGGTATTATAACGCGGCCAGGGAAACGGAGGCTTCTTTAGATCTTCGGTATCACGAGGAATATCCGCTTAAATATCTTCCCGAGGGACCTGATGATCCGGATGGAACAAACTGACAGAAAGGTAAGAAAAGAATACGTTCTGCCGCTTGCACTCGCCGTTTTGCAGTGGGGTATATGGCAGGTTCCAGGTGTCGGGAAACGGTTCCTTTCCTTTTCTCCGTATGACCCCTATGTATGGGTTCAAAAAGGCTTATTTCTTTGCTTTTTGTGTGTTGGCTGGTGCTTTTTGTTTTTTGCGGTGAGAAAAGTTCTCTCCGGGGATAAAACGGCAAGACGTACTCTTCAGGTGTTTTTGATATATTTCCTGATCCTTTTTCTGATGCTTGTTATTCTCTGGCCGGGGCTTTGGTACTGGGATGATATAGGGGTGCTTGCAAGTGCCAGAAATTATGAGGTGCTTCCCTGGCAGCATGTTCTTTCTTCGTTTTTTCAAACGCTTTTTCTTCAGCTTGTACCCACACCCGGAGGGGTGATACTGGTGCAGCTTTTCATAGGAGCTCTTATAGTATCGTATTCCGTATCCGAATTTGAAGAGAGCTTTTGCGAGGGCAGGCTTCTTTTGAAATGGTGGCCCCTTGATACGCTTATAAAGCTCATACCCTTTCTGCTTCCTCCCGTTGTGCTGTATCAGTACTCCGGTTTTAGGATGGGATTTTACATCTTCATAGAGATATTTGTACTGGCCTTTATCACCGGGATATCAGTGAGGGTGAGGAATATAAGCATGCCCTTGCTCGTGCTTTTTGCCCTTTCGGTTTCAGTGCTTTCAACCTGGAGGACCGAAGGGTTTTTGTATGCGCCGGTCATGATACTGCTTATAGTGCTGCAGAAAAAGGAGATGCTTTCCGTTTTAAAAAAGGTTTTAACCGTGGGGATTATCCTGCTTGGCATATTTTTAATCTCTTCTTTTCAAAAGGACAGGGCGGGGGACAGTAATTATTCCGTTGTTACCATTCTAAGACCCCTTTGCGAGGTGGTGCGGGCTGCGGATCCCGTGGCAGATAAGGAGCTTCTTGAAGACATTGACGCGGTTGTAAGCACCCGTATGATGCTGGATAACCCGGGGGTTAACGGAGAGGATCTTCTCTGGAAATATGATCTTCAGATAGACGGCTATACGGACGAGGAATACAGCGCTTTCATGAAAGCTTTCGCAGGGCTTTGCGTAAGGCACCCCAAGGCTGTAATAAAAGAAAGGCTGAAGGTCTTTATTGATACCAGCGCCATACACGGAAGGACAAATCCCAATAATGTGGTGGGGGCGTATTATCTTTTTGATCCTGAGGAACAGAATGATAATCAAAAGGAGTTTAATGAGTGGGATGCCCCTTTGAACCGCCCGGTATCAGCGGGGCTCAGGCAGCGGTTTTTGCTGCTTTTGGGATGCTTAAATGAGGACTTTTCGGAGCTTATAACCTACAGGCTCGTGTGGGATACCATTATCCCGATCCTTGTTATAATCGCGGTCTGGGTTTATCTTCTGGTAAAAAGGAAATGGATGCTGTTTTTTGCGCTGTCTTCGGTGGCGCTTCGCATTCCGCTGCTTTTCCTTACGGCTCCCGCCACCTGGACCATGTATTATCTTTCATTCTACCTGATCGGGTATGTGATCCTGATGGCGGGCATTGTTTTGAAGGCAATAAAGAAAAAATAGGACAGGGCTCCATCAAGCTGACGGATTACACCAAGCTTCCGGAGGATATGGATGAAGAGGGATCATCATAAAGGGTTTCTTTTAAGGGGACGCAGGATCAGTTCATTGAGAATTGTTCCACGCTACAGATAAATCTAGCGCCGTGCTTAGTGTTTATGGTACAATGGACTGGTATTTTTAAAAAGACAAGGGGGAATCTCATGCGTACTTATCTTGTGACCGGCGGCGCCGGGTTTATAGGTTCTAATTTTGTGCATTATATGTTCCGTAAATACGGGGATGATATCAGGATCATCAACGTGGATGCGCTGACCTATGCCGGAAATCTCGGTAATCTTACGGAGATTGAGGATCGGGAGAACTATACCTTTATAAAAGCTGATATAAGGGACAAGGAAGCGATAGATAAGATCTTTAAGGAAAATGAAGTGGATGTGGTGGTGCACTTTGCAGCGGAAAGCCATGTGGACCGTTCCATAGTGAATCCTGAGGTCTTTGTTGAGACAAACGTGCTGGGGACGGCAGTGATGCTGAACGCGGCAAAGGCTTCCTGGGAAAATGAGGACGGCTCCTTTAAGGAGGGTAAGAGATTCCTTCATGTATCCACTGACGAGGTGTACGGCTCACTTTCGGATCCTAAAGATTACTTCTATGAGACGACGCCCTATGACCCCCATTCACCGTACTCGGCGAGCAAGGCATCGGCGGATTTTCTGGTGAAATCCTATGTGGATACCTATAAATTCCCGGCCTGCATAACAAACTGCTCAAATAACTACGGACCTTATCAGTTCCCGGAGAAGCTGATTCCCCTTATGATAAACAATGCGCTTTCGGGAAAGAAGCTTCCGGTATACGGCGATGGGAAGAATGTAAGAGACTGGCTCTATGTGGATGATCACTGCAAGGGCATTGACATGGTAATAGAAAAGGGAGTTCAGGGTGAAAAGTACAACATCGGGGGTCACAATGAAAGAGAGAACATCCAGATCGTAAAAACCGTGATAAAGACCCTTAAGGAGATCCTTCCCGATGCTGATCCCAGAAAGAAGAACGTTTCGGAGGATCTTATTACCTACGTGGAAGACCGGAAGGGACATGACAGAAGGTATGCCATAGCTCCGGACAAGATAAGCCGAGAGCTTGGATGGCTTCCCGACACAAAGTTCGAGGATGGTATAAAGCTTACGATAGAGTGGTATCTTAATCACAAGGACTGGATGGATAATATAACCTCCGGTGACTATCAGGACTACTATAAGAGGATGTATAAGGTCTGAAAGGATTAAGCAACGTGTTCCTTACACGTTGCTTAACCGGTAAGTAAAGGGAATACAAAGAGAGGAAAATATGAAGGGAATAATACTGGCCGGAGGTTCCGGCACCAGACTCTATCCGCTGACAAAGGCGGCAAGCAAACAGATGATGCCGGTCTATGACAAGCCCATGATCTACTATCCCCTGTCCACGCTGATGCTGGCGGGAATAAGGGACATACTGATAATTTCAACCCCCAGGGATCTGCCGGGCTTCAGGGAGCTTTTCGGGGACGGTTCACAGCTGGGGCTTAATATGGCCTATGCGGTACAGGAAGAGCCCAGAGGACTGGCGGATGCCTTTATTATCGGAGAAGACTTTATCGGATCCGACAGGGTGGCCATGGTGCTTGGGGATAATATCTTCTATGGGCAGAGCTTTTCAAAGACATTAAAGGCTGCTGCAGAGAGAGAAAAGGGCGCCACCATCTTCGGTTATTATGTAAAAAATCCGTCCGAATACGGCGTGGTTGAGTTTGACGAAGAGGGCAGGGTCATATCCATAGAAGAAAAGCCTGAGAAACCGAAGAGCAATTACGCGGTTCCGGGACTTTATTTCTACGATAATGATGTTGTGCAGATAGCAAAGAATGTAAAGCCTTCCGCAAGAGGCGAGATAGAGATAACCACTGTAAACAACGAATATCTGAAAAGAGGGGATCTTTACGTGGAGACCCTGGGGCGGGGCTTTGCCTGGCTTGATACGGGATCCCATGACAGCCTTCTGGATGCCGCCGATTTCGTGTCGGCCTTTCAGAAAAGGCAGGGACTGTATATTTCCTGCATAGAGGAGATCGCCTACAAGAAAGGCTATATTAATAAGGATCAGCTGACAGAGCTTGCAAAGCCTTTATTAAAGACTGCCTATGGACAGTACCTCATGGAGATAGCAAACGGACTCTGAAAGATATGGATCGCAGGCAACACGTGATCTGGCTCATACCGGTGCTTATCATAGGTCTGAGCTGTCTTCTTTTTCTGTTTCTTCTTTTTAACAGCAGAAAGAAAGATGCAGCGGATACCGGGATGAACGGAACCCCGGCGGCAGCAGAGGATACGGTAACGGTATCAGGAGATGAGACTGAAAGGGATGATGAAGCAGGGATTTTGGATCATGCCCCGGAGAAGCCGGAGACAGAAAAGCTTTCCGCTCTTGATGAAAGTTTCTATGACGATCCGGATGAGGATGAGAAAGCCGAAAACCACGGGTACGTGCTGCTCCTCACCTCAAGCGAATCTGATCTTAAGATACAGATGGTTGATTCCCTTGGTGACAGCCCTTCCGGGATGAACTGGACGGCATCTGTTACGAAAAAAGATGACCCTGCCGGGGGCTTTGAAGCATCAGATGATGACGGTGACGGTGTCATATATCTTGACGAGATGGCTCCGGGGGAATACAGCGTAGAGGTTACAAACGGCTCCGGCATAGTGGAGACTTCTTCGATAAACATCAAACCAAGGATAAGGTATACAGCATCCTCCGGCATAAGAAGCATAGTAATGCAGGAGAAGGACATAGATGTATCTTCCGAGGATACGGCGTTTTCCCCCGAGGAAAGGGAGGAGGAGCCCGACACACGGGATGAGGGAGTTCCGGAAGCTGCAAGCCTGCCTAAGGGAAGCCTTGGGATAGATGTATCAAAATACAATAAGGACATTGACTGGGAAAGAGTCAGGGCATCCGGCATAGAATTTGCGATAATAAGAGCAGGGTACCGGGGCTCCGGCACGGGAGTTTTGGTTGAGGATCCTTATTTCAGACAGAACCTTGCCGGAGCAAAAGCTGCCGGGATGAAGATAGGGGTATATTTTTTCACTCAGGCCATCAGCACGGAGGAGGCCAAAGAGGAGGCAGAGGCTGTGGCATCACTTGTAAATGCTGCCGACCTCTCACTGCCGGTCTTCCTTGATGTGGAAAGCTCAGCTAATTCAAATGGAGGCAGAGCGGATCCTTTGGATCCTTTAACCCGGACAGGGATAGTGAGGGCTTTCTGCGAGGAGTGCGAAAATCTTGGATACAGCGCCGGAGTTTATGCCAACAAGACCTGGATGACAGGTAAGCTCATAATGAGCGAGCTTTCTCCGTATACCAAGTGGCTTGCCCAGTACAGGGCAGCAGGGCCTACCTATGACGGTGATTACAGCATATGGCAGTATACATCAAGCGGAACAGTGGACGGCATAACGGGACGGGTGGACCTTGATATATACCTGTACTGAGATTTTGTGTTCTAATGCATTATTTGGTAGTATAAAAGCATTGTGAAGGAGTAACGGTTTTGGGAAAGATAAGTGTTGAAAAATGTGATATCGAAGGGCTTATGGTGGTGACGCCGCAGGTCTTCGGTGATGAACGCGGCTATTTCATGGAGACGTATAATTATAACGACTTCAAGGCCTGCGGCATAGACGCGGTATTCGTGCAGGATAATCAAAGCTCAAGTACAAAGGGAGTGCTTAGAGGACTTCATTTTCAGATAGAGCATCCTCAGGATAAGCTCGTCAGGGTGGTAAGAGGAGAGGTCTTTGATGTGGCGGTAGATCTTCGGGTGGGCTCAAATACGTACGGAAAATGGTTCGGTACGGTTCTTTCGGAGGAGAATAAAAAGCAGTTTTATATCCCGAAGAATTTCGCCCACGGTTTTCTGGTGCTTTCCGATACTGCAGAGTTCTGTTACAAATGCACTGATTTCTACCACCCGGGAGACGAGGGGGGACTTCCCTATAACGATAAGGATATCGGGATAAAGTGGCCCGGGCTGAATACTGAACTTAATATCAACGACAGGGACAGGAACTGGCCGTCCTTTGAAGAATACAAGGCAGTACGGAATATAACATGCTGAAGAAAAGAAACGTTGTGACCATAGTGGCGGTAATAGCCGTCATATGGTCTTTTTACATTATATTGCACCATAATCCGCTGGCGGATCCCGGACAGGAGATGATAAAGAAGATCATATCCGTTGCGGTGCTTATTGCAGCTTTTGTGATCTTTGCAAGGTTTTATGACTGGATCATAATCCTTCCTCAGGAGCTTTGGGCAAACAGGAAGCTTATCTGGAAGCTTTCAAAGAATGACTTCAGGTCGAAGTATGCCGGCTCCTACATGGGGATCGTATGGATCTTCCTGCAGCCTGCGGTTACGGTGCTTGTATACTGGTTTGTCTTTACGATGGGCGGAAGGAGTCCGGCATCCGACGGCAAGGGATATCCCTTTGTGCTCTGGCTTATAGTCGGAATAGTACCCTGGTTCTTCTTTTCCGATGCCTGGGGACAGGGAACGGGGGCGCTGCTTTCCTATCAGTTTCTTGTTAAGAAGGTGGTGTTTAAGATAAGCATACTTCCCATAATAAAGATAATGTCAGCGCTTTTCATCCATGTGTTTCTGGCAGCCGTAACCCTTGTGATACTTATGCTTAACGGGATCTATCCTTCGATCTACTGGATACAGATAATCTATTTTACCGGATGCACCTTTCTTCTGGTTCTTGGAATGAGCTACGTTACCTGCTCGGTGGTGGTCTTTTTCAGGGATCTGGGGCAGATCATAGGGATTCTCCTTCAGGTAGGGGTATGGATCACACCGATAATGTGGGACATAGAAGCACTTCCCAGGGTATGGCAGATGGTCTTCAAGCTGAACCCGGTGTTTTACGTGGTGGACGGCTACAGGATGGCGCTTCTGGATCACATGTGGTTTTTTGAGCATTTTTATTCCACGGTGTATTTCTGGATCTTCACGGTGGCTGCCTTTCTTTTCGGAGCTCTTGTATTCAAACGGCTCAAAGTTCACTTTGCTGACATACTTTGAGGGCAGGATATGATAGAGTTTCGGAATGTATGCAAAACCTATGACGTAAATGAGGGACCCGTTTTTGAAGATTTCAATGCCGGTATAAAGGACGGGGAGTTCATTCTGGTAACAGGAAAGAGCGGCAGCGGAAAGAGTACGCTGATAAAGATGCTGCTTAGGGAAACGGAGCCTGATTCCGGAGAGATAGTAGTTTCAAAGAGGGCACTTTCAAAAATAACCCCATCCGGGATCCCGCAGTACAGGAGAGGGATCGGGGTGGTATTTCAGGATTTCAGGCTTTTTGAAGACTATAACGTGTACGGGAATCTGGAGTTTGTTTATTCCCTTCAGGGAGGATCAAAGAAAGAAGCTGAAAACAGGATAACGAGCGTTTTGCGGCTCATAGGGATAGATCATCTCCATAAAAGATATCCGAAGGAGCTTTCCGGAGGAGAGAAGCAGAAGGTATGCGTGGCCAGAGCCATCATCAATTCTCCGTCGCTGGTGCTTGCGGATGAGCCGACGGGAAATCTGGATCCAGCCTCGTCAGCGGAGATATTCAGACTTATGGAGCTTATTCACAGGCAGGGAACTACGGTAATAATGGCAACCCATGATCTTAGTACTGCGGCGAGGCTCAAAACCTCGGGAAGACAGATAGATCTTGACTTGATGCTTTTTAGCGAGCTGTAACTCATGCAGACAGGACTTATTAAGATTAATTACGAAAGGGGAAATCTCAAATGGACAAAAAGAAAATTGAACTCCTGAAGACACTTGAAGGGGAATTTAAGGAGGCCGATGACATCGGGGAGGTTAGTTTATTCACAAAGGAGGAGCTTGGCGCTGTAGATATACTCAGGGCGGAGATAGCAGAATTCGGAACTGACCTTGTAAGTGTTCTGGGAGAGTTTTTTTTCCTGCCCTTTGAAGAGGATGAGGTTTTGTATTTCACTTCCGTCATCACTCTTTCAGGAAGCATAACTGAGGATATTGTGCCCGACCTTGCGGGGGCTGTGGCAAGGCTTAATTACATCCTGCCCTGCGGGTGCTTTGCTATCGGGGATAATGACAAAAACCTGATCTACAGATTTTCCGTGCCGATATTCGGGGATGAAGATAAAAAAAGGCAGGAGATGGAGATGTCAAATGCCGCTAATACGGCAATACTAATAGCGGAGAAATACGAAGGCTATCTGAAGCTTGTGATGAATGATAACATGACCGTTGACGAGATGATAAAAACAGTACAAAAGGGAAACTGATATGAGTGGGACTAAGCAGAAAGAGCAGGAGCTCAGACAGGTTAATGTAATAGAGACCGGAAAGGTGATGGCAACCTCGGAGAGCATGAACGTATCTTCATTTGAGCTTAAGAACACGGAGGAGTTAAACGACAAGGTTACTTCTCCCGTAATGAAAAGAGCAAATGCGGTTCCGGTTGCTATACCTAAAGGTAACCCGACAGAGGATGAAGTGATCAAGGCTCATGAAGATGTTGACTTAAAGCTTGCGCCTAACTCATACAAGCATCCCAAACGGGTCAGAAGGGCCGCGGAAAAGCGTGAGATGCAAAGAAACCTTCTGAAAAAAAGAGAGAAGGCAGATAAGCTGACAATAGATGCGAAAAAGGACGTATACGGTGATTTTAACCAACTCAATATGTCCGGGCTGATGTTTGATAATTCCGGCAAAACTTCCTATGTCAAGCTTATAAAGAACTATGAAAAGATACGGGAGATAATGATCTATCTTCCTAAATATGCCGAGATTATTGAAGGGAAGATAAAGGATGCTAATGACAAGAGCCTTCCCGTGCCGGATGAAGTGCTTAAGGCTGAGGCAAAGCTTAAGACCTTGTACGATCTGCGGGCTTTTTTCGGTATCTATGAGCGTCTTCTGGTCAATAAATACTTTGCGATGCTTCCTCACGCCGAAATGCACAGCCTTTCCTATAATGAGCTGAGGGAGAGGCTGAACAAGCTATATCTTGCGCCGCAGAGGAACCAGGAACTAATTAATTACTATCAGGATCTGATACGTCTTAAAGAGCTGGGGCTTGAGGATGGAGAAAGCGCCTCCAAAAGAGAGGAGGAGTACTACAACGCTCTGAAAGAAGAGGGGAATAAGGAAGACAAAAGAGACCCCGAAGATGAGATGAAGAGAATGGGAGAAGCTTACGGAACATTCCTTGAAAAATCAGGGGATGAGGACTCCATTCTTACAGCAAACGACGTTCTGAACCGCAAGATCCTGCTTTTTAAGACCTTCGGACCCGATCTGAAAATATTCAGAACCAGCGTAAAAGAACCGAAAGGGAATATAAAAAAGCTTCTTGATGACTATGATGAATATATGAAAACAAAACCGGCGTTGTCGGAAGATAATCTGGGTAAGCTCATACGGGATAAAAAACCTGAGGGCGAAGATTTTCCCGAAAAGGATGACGGGGAGGACCTTAAGGGTATCACGCTCTCCACAGCGCAAAAGGAAGGGGTAAGGCTTATAGGATCCTATCTTCTCAGCAAGTCGGATCAGGATTCCATGAAATTCCATCTCCTTGAAACAAAGCCTGAGCAGCAGCTTCTGGTTTATTATCTTGTGGAGAACGAAAAGCAGGATCAGGCAAGGGGAGTTGACATCTACAGGGCTCTTAATAATTACGAGCCGAATCTTGAAAGGTTCAAGGGAAAGGCTAACTGGAAAAAGATCTCCAGGGCTTTCCGCGCGTCCATAGCGCTTAATGATGAGATGAAAAACTATGGGCTGATATCGGATGAGCTGGAGAAGGCAGCGGAGACTGTAGAAGAGGATAAAAAGAAGACCGATATCAAGAATGAGGACAAAATCAAAAATATCGCGTACGCTATAGCCTGCAGAGGAGTCTATCTTAAGATGCTCTACCGCAACGCGGGACTGCATGAGGACATGCCGCCGGATATTGTGGAGGATCCGGTTCTCAGAGCCAGGATGTTTAAGGAATACCGGGAGATAGGGAAGCTTGCGGAAGAGCTTAAGAAGCTTGGCAGCGACAGTAAAGCTGCGTATGATTCGGATAAGCTCAGGAAAGATTCGGAGAGCGGACCTTCCGACGGGGAATCCGCAAGTGTCTTTGATATAACAAATACAGCCGTGGGCTATGTAAATGAGTATGTAATGGGAATGACTGTCGGAGGCCTTGGAAATCTTGTGAATCTCTCAGGCTTTGTAACGGATACCGTGACCGATTCGCTGGCTTTTACCCATGCTTCGGGGTGGGCAGGAGGACTCACGGCGATTCTTGGATTTGCGGGCGCCATCCTTACTTCGGCCTCCATAGCCATGGAGCATACAATATCGGCTGCCGACAGGACAGCTCAGGCTCTTTCCGTCAGCGCGGATTTCATAAACGCTTCCGGCGGAACAATGACCTCCGTGACAACGCTTACGGGAATCTTTACTACTGTCAGTGAAACAGCTGCAACGACCGTGGAGGTTTTGGGTGGCGCAGCCGCCATGATAGCCGGAACCATCCAGATAGGAGCATCCGGCATACAGCTTGGAAGGGCGATAAGCTCAAAAATGGATGTGTCAAGATCCCGTGAAACTCTGGATAAGAAGGATCAGAGCAAGCTTACTGCTGATGAAAAAAGGCTGAAGCGGTTTTTGAACCATGAAAACAGTGAGTCTAAAAGAAATATTACATCCGCAGGAATAGGGATCGCATCCGGGGTGCTGGCAGTGGCTTCGGGAGCACTTTTAGCCGGCGGATTCGTACCTGCTGCGGCAGTCGTGGGTCTTATAAGCATCGGACTTAATATCACGGGAAAGATTATTGACTGGCGCTGGAGAGCCAGAAACCGCAAAAAGGCGGTGGATGATATGCTGGGGATCGATGCCCTTATGGAGCATGTGCTTAAGGAACATCCGAAAGCAGAGGAACTTAAGAAAAAGGATAAAGATAAACTCAGGGAAAAGTTAAGAAATGAGAGCCTTGCCATGATGGGATTTTCTTCCTACAAGGAGTGTTACCGTCATATCTGCACGGAATACGCGACCTTACTCTATAACAAGGTCTTTGTGGAGAAGCCGGCAGACAGACAGATGTATCTTGATGCCATGAAGTCACTTGGACTTAAGATGGTGGAATCTCCGGTACAGGGAGAAGAATACAGGCCGACCATAGAGGCCATGGTTTCAAAGATGATGAGCGGCTGATCGCAAAAAGGAGGATAAAAACGTGGATATAACAAGAATAACAAAGGATAACGAGAGATCGTTCCTTCCCTTTTGCGCAAGAAGCGCTGCCAAAGGGGCTCCGGATCTTATAAGGATAGGAGCGATCGAGGGGGATATGGCAAGGGGAGCATTGTCCGCCAGGATAGAAGACGGAATAGCGGATATAACCTCGCTTTATATATTACCCGGCGACAGAAGACGGGGATATGGAAAAGCACTTGCGGGAAAGCTTGAGGAATTCATGGAAGGGAGCGACGTGGATGCCATATGCGCTGCGTTCCCCGAAAGCGATGATCTTAACCATTTTTTTGACAGCTTAGGCTATGTGCTGTTTCCGGGAATGGATGTTTTTTATTTCACCCTTGGGGAGCTTTTGAGGTCCAGGATCTGGGAAAAGCACATCAAAGGAAGAAAGACAGCGGGTCTTAAGAAGGTATCGGAGATATCGGCAAGGGAAAGAAATGCATTGGACACCGGAATGGGATTTTATGACTATGATCCCGAGTGGAGTACGGTCTGCCTTGAAGACGGAAAATGTACAAGTTCGCTTCTTGCGGTAAATACTGCAGACAACGTCAGTATAGCCTGGATAAACTCCGATAAGGATGATCCTTCGATACTGCTTCAGCATCTGAGGGCGCTGACGGATAAAACCATGGAGGAGTATCCGGGCCGGAGAGACATAAGATTTCGGATGGTCTTTGATGAGGCGGATCTTTCCGGCAAGCTGGAACAGCTTCTTGGAGGCAGAGGGCATCTTAAAAGTGAGGGACGCATGATAAACGCCGTGAAGCTTAAGTGAGCGGGTGTACCGATATCACACAGCGCTGAATGGTAACAGATAACTGCTACAGGAGGATGTGACATTTGGGTGAGACAGGTGATCTCCATATAGGAGATATAAAAAAGAATAAGGAATCCATCAATAAAACAGGCGGGATCAATACGGACAGCGCCATATTTCAGACAGGAGGCAGCATGACAGCGCAGAATCCATATATGAGCAGAGTGGAATCTCTTGCAAATAACGGTCCTTTAATGCAGACCAGGATTCACACGACCAACAGCCGGGATGTTGCTTTTAAGAAGAAGCCTGCGCCTCACGAGACGGGAGATCAGCCTGCGGAAGAGCAGAAGGTTCGATCTTCGGATAAACAGGAGGTTATTAAAGCGCAGCCGGACCTTAAGGTTTTTTCCGGAGATGTGATGAAGAAGGGCATGTTTACGCCTAAAGCAAAGGAAGCGGCAAGAAGATTTTTTATCCAGGTCAAAGGCTGGGCAGGATCATTTGAAGACGGAGGATCGGGTTTTTACGGATCCATGGGGATTGGAAACGTTTTTGACTGCCTCTATGTTGACGGAATGAGCTTCAGGGAGTTTGTAAAGGAGCAGTACTTCTATAAAAAGACGGGAGATTCGGCAGAGGAGCAGGAGATGCTCAGAAACTATCTTGCCCTTATTGCCACCAGAGGACAGAATGTCATAACTCTTGCAAGACCTTCCATGAATTCAAACGGAGCGGAGGTTGTTTTCAAGAATCTCTTCCTGGATTTTACAAATGTGGACGGCAAGGAGGCAGCGGCATCAAGAAAGGCAAGGGAGCGGGGAAAGCAGGTGAAGACCTCCATGAAGCGGCGCCTTGAAGGTGAGCTTACCGAGATGACGGGGATCGCATACCGCAAAGCCCGGGGCATAAAGATGGAGGGCTTTACAAGGATAGAGGATGCAAAGGAAGGACTTAAGAACGCAGGCGGAGACAGCTCGGAAGAGTACAAAGACTTCAGTAAAAGCTTTGACCGCTACAATAACGGGATGCAGAAGCTTGGACTTAAGCCCGGCAGGGATGATATAAATCTTGCCGTATCCAACGAGCTTAAGGATAGATGCAACGAAGCGCTGGAGGCCGCCGACAGGTTTTTGAAGTCGAAAGCCGGAGACGAAAAGACAAGGAGCGCAGTGCTTAATGCGAAGGAGGCGCTTCTTAAGGATATGAAGATACTTGAGAAGAATATCAGCGAAAAGCTGGACGATGAAGCAAAGAGGATAAAGCTTACGGAGCTTTTTTCCGAAGATGATATAAAGGATCCTGATAAAAAATCCGATAATGAAAACGATGATGAAAATGACGGATCCGATACCGGGGAAGATACGTGAAGATAGAAGAAAGCATAGAAAATGGTACAGTCACACTGAAGGTGGAAGGAAACATAACCAGCTATCAGGGGGCTGAGTTCTTGAATGCCGTGATAGACGCCTCCACCAGGGGGGATCATGTGATCCTTGATCTTACGGAGGTTCAGTCGATGTCCAGCGCGGGACTTCGGGGACTTATAATGGGGTATAAGAACCTCTCGTCAAGGGGAGGGACTCTGGAGCTTAGAGGAGTCAACCAGACCGTCAGGGAAACAATAAAGATCACCGGCCTTGATAAGATGCTTACGAGTGAATAGGTTGGCATGTGGCTTTTTTGTGTCCTACTTTATTGTACGATTACTGTTGAATCTGCTTCAGGCAGTAGCCTGCAGGAGGTTGTTTTGGCAATATGACCGGGAACGTCGGGAAACGGAGCGGATATGATTAAAAACAGATTCACTGAAATGAGCCGGGCAAGGAAGAGGGCATTTGCACTGACGCTTGCAGTGGCGGTAGCAGGTACATCCTTTAATGTAGCGAGCATAGCAACTGAAGCCAGCAATTCAAGGGAGGGAAGAGTCATAACTTCCTTTGAGGAGCTGCCTGAGGATATTGCCCATCAGTATCTTCCCATAGGTTCTGAGTATGCAGACATAGAGTTCCCCGAAGAGCTCGGGGTCTTCCTTTATTCCACGAAAGATACGGAAAAAGATAAGAAGAAGGAAAAGAGAGAAAAGGAAGAAAGGAGATCCGGGGAGAAAAAGGAGGAAGAGGACGAGGAAGAAACGTCCGGGGAGTCCGGAGAGGATAAGGGCAACGAAGATAAGAGCCGCATAACAACAACTGAACCGGTATCCGAAACACCCGGGGAAAGCATTGGACCCGGGGAGGATAACAGACCTGAAAGCAGTGAAACAGGCGGTGAAGAAAAGCCTGAAGAAGCGGATACAAAGGACAGTTCTGAACCAGGGGATGAGAGCGGGACAAAGGAAGAGGATTCTGATACCAAAGAACCGGAAGACGGAAGCAGTGAGAGCGCTGACACGAGTGATGCGGAAGGAAGAAACGGGTTAAGTCTGTTCACCGGTGTAAGGGCGATGTTTCAGCCGGTTAAGGCATATGCTGCAGAACCTTCAGAAAACACCGAAGAAACCGAGGATAAAGAGCCTTCCAAGGAGGAAGGAGAAGAAAAAGAGCCCGATGGGGAGGATGCAGCAGATGAGCCGTCATCTGAGCAGCCGGCTGGGGTGAAACCTGAATCTGATGGGGGAGCTTTTGAGGAAAAAGCTTCAGAGCAGGCACCGGAAGAAAAAAAGAGCGGGGAAACCATGGAACAGACAGAAGTTCCTTCAGGGGAAAGCGTGTCTGATAACGATAAGGACGTAAAAAACGACGGGAAGGAAGATGAGGAAATTCCCGAAAAGCTTTCTGCGGGAATACCCGGAACACTTGAAAATGTCAGATGGAGAATTGACAGGGACAGAAGTGCCTACAGCCGTTTCCAGGCAATAAAGGCCGGAGACGAATTTGTTTTTATTCCCAGTATCAGATCCAACCTTAAGGTCGAGTGCGATCTTCCCTCCATCATCGTGACGATAACGGAGCAGGAGGAGACAGTAAGCGAAAACAGCGTATCCGAGGATCAGATACCGGAAGATACGGCCTCTCCGGCTTTCAGCCAGATGATGGTGATAGGAGGCGTAAGGGTTTCGGTAGAGGCTCCCGAAGGAGTATTTCCGGAGGGATCCGTGCTTCATGTGAAGAAGGTCGATGGAAATTCCGGAATAGAAGAATTTGTGCGCTCAGACATGGGACTTTCAGAAACGGAAGAAAGTACAAGCGATAATGAAGCAGAAAAAGGGTACGACACCGAACTTAAGCTTGTTTCCTTTGACATAACGATCAGTGATGTGAGCGGCAATGAGATCCAGCCCGATACCGAATACGGCGAGGCAAGGGTTACTTTCTCACAGGTAGACCTTATATCGGATTATCTTAATAAGCCCGGGACCGAGACGGCGGGTTCGCTTACTTCGGGAAATGAAGGCGGTGCAAAGAAGAGCTTCAGGGGATATCATTTTGAGGACGGCTTTGATGTGGCGGAAAGTCTTCAATTTGACATAGACGAAGGAGAAAATGCAGCTTCGGTCAACGCTGACCATTTCTCGATATACACTCTGGCTGCAGGAGCAGCTGAGGCTTCGGTTTCCCTTGATGAGTGTACCATTAAGCTTCCCCAGGAGGTTTATGCCTATACAGGTTCGGAGATAGAGCCTTCCGTATCGGTAACGTACGGGAAGAAGACTCTTGCCGAGAGTAAGGATTATACCCTCTCGCTTTCAAATAACGTTGCAGTTGCTTCAGCAACGGATGAAAAAGCGCCAACAGTCACGGTCACCGGTATGGGGAACTATACAGGAAGCAGGGAACTCAAATTTACGATAAAGGAACTTCCTTCCGGAAGCATTACGGTAGGAGGAACAACCTGGACCGGATTCCAGGGGAAGAATGAGACAGGGATCACTATAAAAACTCCCCAGAGCGTTACGATAAAGGCCACAGGCGTATCGTCAAATACTATTAAGAGCGTGCAGTATGTAATATCGGACACCTTCTACGGCACCACTAAAGAGCTGGATGCCTCGGTTCTTTCCTGGAATACGTACAATGATGCCGAAAAGCCGCAGATAACAAAGGACGGTACATACTATGTATATGCGAAGGTGACTGATTCCGGAGATAATGTCCTGTATCTTTCCAGCAAGAAGATTACAAAGAAGGCATCAAACGCTACTCTTAAGATAGAAGTCATGGATCATAAATATGATGTGCTTCAGGGTGTCCAGGAGATAGACGACTATACGAATGAGATGAAGAAGATAACCATCACCTCCAGCGGAGGAGGGGATATCTGGTATTTCATCACTGACAAGTTCTTTACCTCCACCAGCGAGATAGAAAATGAGGCCACGAATTCCAAGCTTACTGTGGGAACGACGGGAACCATAACAACGACAAACAGCAGCAAATGGTCCAAGTATGATTCAAATTCCAAACCGGGGCTTATAAGGAACAAACTGAATTATATCTATGCGAAGACTGCATACAAGGGTTCTGACGGAAACGAGACCACGGTGTATATATCCTCTAAAGGGATCTGGGAAGACGAAAAGAAACCCAAGGTTTCAAGTATCGCCACAACGCCGAAGGCGACCACGGCGCAGGTTACGGTAAAAGGAAGTGATAATGAGAGCGGTATAAAGGATTATTATCTTCAGTATAAGGGCAAGGATGATCCGGCGCCAAAGGCAGAGGACGTGAAGAATTCGGGAACAAAGAGCGAGGACGGAAAGTATGATCTTTCCGGGCTTAAGGCAAAGACACAGTATGTGCTCTATGCTGTTGTTACCGATAAGGCAGGGAATATCAGTGAAGTAAAGAGCGGCAAGATGACAACGCAAAAGGATGAGACGGCTTCGGCAGCCCAGAAGAAGGCTGCTGCAGCAGCTGCAGCGGCTGCTGCTGCAGGAGGAGGAGCGAACGGATCCGGGAAGACCTCTGCCGGAAGGAGCGGGGATTCCGGCAAGGATTCAGAAGGTCAGGGAAGCAGTAAGGATAAAGCGGGTGAAGATGCAAAGAACGGAACGGAGGCATCGGCAGAAGAAGAAAATATTAAAACAGGGATTCCGTACATATTGGATGCAACAGGCGGGATAGCAATCGGTAAGGCTAACACCAGCGGCTGGGAGCGTATAACAAAAGAAATTGAAAAAGCAACGGCTCCGGCGGAAGTTACCGTGGATATGAACGGGGAGACGATCGTACCGCAGAAGCTTCTTTCGGATATCTCCGATCAGGATATGACTGTATCCTTCCTTATGGGAGATGATATAACCTGGACGGTAAACGGACTTTCCTTTACGGAGGATACGAAAGAAAACATAGATTTCAGGGTCAGAAAGAATACGAAGAACATTCCTTCCCAGCTTGTAAACGAAATTGCGGGAGTCTATCCCCATACCAATCTTACGCTTACGCATACGGGAAACTTTGGCTTTACTGCACTGATGAGACTGAATCTTGGAACGTCAAATAAGGGACTTTACGCAAATCTTTATTATTACAATGAAGCGAGCGGAGGACTTGACTTTATTGATTCGGTGCAAATAAGCGAAGCCGGGAATGCAGACTTTAAATTTACCCATGCATCCGACTATACTGTGGTAGTAAGAGGCGAGGCCTTAACGGCCAAGACTGCATCGGCTCTTTTGGGATCGGACGATGGCGGAGATGAGGCTAATAATGTAGTTTCCGCTACAAACAGTGTAAAAGCGGGTCAGAGACTCTGGATCATGATAATCAGCGTGGTGAGTCTGGCGCTCTGCGGACTGATCTTATTCCTTCCTGACAGGAAAAGGAAGGCAAGAACCGCATAGCGTGAAATAACATGAATATCATCGTGGCGGATGATGAAAAGCTGGCGCTTGAGGGAATGATGAGCACGGTTATAAAGGCGGTTCCTGAAGCCAGGGTTCACGGCTACAGACAGGCTGAAGCCGTACTGGAGGCTACGCGGAATATGCCGGAGCCTGTAGATGTAGCCTTTCTTGATATTGAAATGCGGGGAATGAGCGGAATGGAGCTTGCCAGAAAGCTTATGGATATCTTTCCTGATATCAATATCGTCTTTGTGACAGGATATTCCGAGTATTCACTTGAAGCTCTTCAAATACATGCAAGCGGCTATGTCATGAAGCCCGTGACCGTTGAAAAGATACGAAAAGAGCTGGAGGTTTTAAGGCATCCGGTTTCTACCAGGGAGGATCAGGGGTCAAAGGGATTGCATATCAGAACCTTCGGTAACTTCGAGGTTCTTATTGACAACGCGCCGGCAGTTTTTAAGTATCAGAAAACAAAGGAGCTTTTCGCGTATCTTATTGACAGGCGCGGGTCGATGTGCAGCAACAGTGAGATAATCTCCGTGCTCTGGGAAGATGATGATGACGGGAAAATGCATATCTCATATCTTAAGAATATCCGGACTGATCTTCTAAACGTGCTGGCTTCCTGTAAGATGGAGGACTGTGTTGTAAGAAGCAGAGGGGAGATCGGCGTACGCTGCGACATGATAAGCTGTGATTATTTTAACTTCCTCGACGGGAAGCCCGGAACGGAGCCCTTCAGAGGAGAGTACATGACGCAGTATTCCTGGGCGGAGTATACCCTGGCCTCACTTTTGCAGTTATCTGAGAAGGGGCATAATTGATGGATGCCGCTGTCGTGATCCTTGTTTTAATGGTCGTTTTCATTTCCGTTCTGTATCTTGTGACTGTTAACAGGCTGAACAAAGAAAGAGAGCTTCGCCGGGAGGCGGAGAGCAGGGAAAAGGATCAGGAAAAAATCAATGCAAACTCCGGCAGGGAAAATAACGGAAACGCAATGGATCTTATGCAATCAAGACTTACCCTGTCGCAGATAGGACCTCATTTCATTTTTAATTCCCTTAATGCCATACATTATCTCTGTGAGAAGGATACGGTCGCCGCTCAGAACGCGATCGAAGATTTTTCGCTGTATCTTCGGGAAAACATGGACTCTATGAAAAGCCAGGTTCCCATACCTTTTCTGCAGGAGCTTGATCATGTGGAAACCTATATAAAGCTTGAAAAGCTCAGGTACGGAGACGACCTTAATGTGGAATATGAGATAATCGCAACAGACTTTGGAGTGCCTGCGCTTTCGGTACAGGCTATGGTGGAAAACGCCGCTCATTACGGGCTCAGCAAAAAGGAAGGCGGCGGGACGATCAAGATTATTTCGCTGGAAGGGCGGGATAACTGGTGCGTCCAGGTGATTGACGACGGCGTAGGGTTCGACCCCGACAGTGATGTCACTGACGGGAGAAGTCACACGGGAATAAGGAATGTGCGAGCCCTGCTTCGAACCATGTGTAATGGAACGCTGGATATTATTTCAAGTCCCGGAAAAGGGGCTTGTGTCATGATAAGAATTCCCAAATAATTTTTGTTTCTCTTCTGTATCCCTTTTGTGTCCTATGGTTTGCTACCATATGCGGGTGGTATTTTGCCTTTTTTGGCGACGTATTGGTTGACAGGTAGACAGATTATGGTATAAGGCTTTGCTGCCCTATACCGGAACAGGAAAGGAAGCTTATGAGCAGCACGCAGTTGTACCCTTTTGAAAGGAACCGCTATTATCCGGGAAAGATGCTCACCAGTGTGGATTTTCAGGCTGAGCAGGACTACTACATTAACAAAGAAAGATTTATGAACGGGCTGATGTTCGGCCACGGAATAGTCTGCGGACTGGGAGTCCAGGGGATTGATGACCAGTCGATAATAGTCGAAAGCGGAGTTGCCATAGATGCCGGCGGACGAGAGATCGTTCTTGATACATCGGTGGTAAAGAAGCTGTCGGCGATAGAGGGGTTTGACTCAATAGACGGCGACAATGCCTGCCTTCGTATAAGATACAGGGAACAGGATGTACACAGTGTATATTCCGTAAGTCACAAGACGGACGACAAGGAATACGAGTACAACAGGATCACCGAAGGCTATGAGCTTTTCCTTGCGAATGCAGATGATGAGGAAGAAAGGGAAGAGCCTGTCAATGAATTCCTTTGCAGGGAGAAGCTTTTCAAAAGCGAGAATTTTGAAGGGGAGCTTTCGATACCTGCCACAGTCTGCAAAGGACGCAATGCGAAGATAACACTTGAGATAAAAAAGCTTTCAAAGGAAGAAGTGAGACTTTCCTGCAGGGGAATGCTGGAGGTTCCGGCTTTCCTTTCCGAAGCCGGCGAACACAGTATCGAGATCGGGGTAGAAGATCTGACACTTGAGGAAGGCGAGGTCTTCAGTAAAGATTACTGGGTCAAGGTTTCCGCTACGGATTATGAGGAGACCGATGTCATATTAAGGAGCGGCTCCGCTCAGGTCTTTGAAAACGAGAACGCCGTCAGCGCTCCTGCAAATTTTGCAATGAAAATAATGCTGTCGGATATAAGACCGCTTGAACTTGTGTCAAGGGAAACCGGAAAGGTGAACCTTGAGGCAAGACAGGGGACGATAGCCGAACCCTCCATAGCGCTTGCCGGGATAAAACTCGTAAGAACGACCACTGCATATATCATTGACAGCGTAATCGAGACGGGGGTCAAACATTATCTGGTTCCGCCTTCGGGAGAGCTTTTAAGAAACCGCTATCTTTCTTATTTCATAAAAGAAGTGGATCTTGAAAGACGTGTGGACGGAAGAAATAACGAAGTAAGGATGCAGGCCCCCAAGGAGACGGGAGAATTTTCCAATATAGCAACCGGAACGCTTGAGATACCGCTTGGCCGGAATGCCAGAGCCGGGGATATCCGTTATTCCGGAGAGATAGCACATGGACTGGGCAAGGGGAATGTCTATGTTGATATCGGCTACGATTATGTATCCGGTGACGCCGAGATGGGAGTTAATTCAAAGAGCACCATATATGGCAATCCCGATCTTTTCAGCAGGCAGACAGGACGCCTGGTTGATGTCGAGACCGCTGTCAAGGTGCTTAATGAAAAAGGGAGCTTTGTAGTTGCGGCAAAGCTTAAGGATAATGTTGACTATCTGGTTTTAAGCTTCAGATGGGTGGCAATAAGATTCCCGCAGAGTGATGACATCGAGACCACGGAGGATTACTACGATAAGAGCATATCCGTCGATACGCCGACTGTCGTCATGGGAACGAAGGAGACCCATTTCTTCGGAGTCCGGTTCCACAACATGAAAAACTGCAGCATAAGCTATGAATTGACGTCACCCGGAAGCGGCGAGATAAGCTCTGACGGAATATATACTGCTCCATCCAAGGACGGTGTATACGAGATAAGGATATACTGTACGGATATGCCGGTCATCTGCACCTATGCCTATGCCATAGTAAAGAGGCAGATCTCCGACGGAAAGGCTGAAACAGAAGAATGATCTACGCTTCCGGCAGCTTAAAGCTTAAAGAGGTTTCTACGGTCAGTGAAGGAGAGATCAACGATAACTATCTCGTAAAAGAGGAGGGGTCGGGAAACGGTCTTCTCTATAACCTTGTGCTTATAAAGGATCACAAGACTGTAAGAACGCTGCTGGATGTGATCCGCACCGCGAAGATTCAGGGAGACAGCCCGATAATCGATAAGTTTTCGGTCAGCGACAGCTATGCTCTTGTTTTCCCCTACAGAGCGGAGAGACCGCTTAGGGATTTCTTTGTAAGCGAGGCGGAAGATCTTGCAACCTGCGAGCTTGTCTGCGCCAACGTGATACTGGCCTGCATCTCGGCGGGGCTGCCTTATCCGCTCCTGTTCCTTTTGCTGAGGCAGGGGAGAATCAATATATCAAAGGATTACAATATTTACCTGACCTACAATATTGATCTTTACACGCTTGATCCGTCAAAGACCGAAAGGGACTGTGCATCGGAGTGCGCCGCAATACTTCTTGAGATACTTCAGTCGAAGCCTGACAGCAAGAATGTAGCGTACGAGATCCTTTCAAAGAAATCGGCAAACCGCAGCTATAACGGTTTTACCGATCTTTACAGGGATATGATGATAGCCTCGACGCCGGAGAAGAAAAGGGGCATCTTCAGCAGGATAAAAGCCTTCTTTTACAGGAACAGAGACACGATCTTCGGGCTTTTGTTCTGGATCTGCCTGATACTTGGGATAATAGCGCTGATGCTGCTTTTTTCTCATCTGTTTATAGGAGATGTGCCGATACTCAGGATCTTATTCAACAGCTTTAAGACTATAGGCACGGAAAGCTTAGGGTAGGAAGGAAAGACGATAAAAATGAGGATGCGAACACGTATCATAGCCTGTATATGTATCATCAGTATGCTGATATCTCTGCTTCTTCTTGTGGACGCCACGGCGTCTTTAAGACATGCTCCCGAGTATACCGAATTTACAAAAGCGGTTAATACGACGATGGGCATTTATTATTCGGAGAACTGGAACGGACACGGAAGGATCTACAACGTGTCTCCTGAGGGAGAGGTTCTGCGCATGATGTCCACGGAGCAGGTGTCTGAAAAAAGGATGGACAATCTGGATGTATGGGGAGGTCACGTATACCTTCTCATGTCGTCCGAGGCATCGGATGTTAACGGATATTTCACATCTTACAGGATAGCTGAAACGGATGCCGCCCTTAACGTGCTGAGGATAAGCGATAAGCTTCGTATAGCAGACAATGAAACAGCTTCAGGTTTTGAGGTCAATGAAGGAAAATGCTATATATCCGCATTAAAAACTGACGGAACCATGGTAGAGGTGTACTGCGTCGAGTCCGATATGCTAAAGGCGCTTAAGTGGTCCGAGTCGGTTATAAACACCGGAAATCAGATGCTGCCCGGGGATCAGCAGGGGACGCAGCTTCCCGTTGTGGAACGGCTTCAGCCTACGAGCGCGAGGGAGACCACGGGATCCAGATATTATGTGGAGGCTTTATATGACGGCAATGAGCTTGCCATAAGGACGGATCATGATGCACCGGAGGGACCTTTTTCCATAGACTACAGGATCAAGTATGCGATAGATAATATAAGCTTTACGCTTCTGCAGAGGATAGTCCTCTACAAAAACTATGTATCGTTCTGGCTTGCGGCCATTATAATATGGTATATCGTCTTCTTCCTGTTTCTTCATACCATCAAGAACAAAAATCGTTTTGTTTATGTGATGATAGTCATGGAGACCGTTTTCGTTATCGTCCTGGCGTCGAGCTTTATGTTTGTGAAGACTCACTACAATGAAGCTGCAATGAAGGAATATGCGAGATTCGGAGTGTATTCTCTGCAGAACGAACTGGGGGTTATCGGAGATCTCGATAATGTAAACTTTGATGCTTCCGATTTCTATACGACGGATACATACAGAGTGCTGCAGAACAATCTGTCCGGATTTATGAGACGTGGCAGCAATCCCAGAGTGTTCAGGGATCTTTTTGTCATGAGACTCTCGGATGAAGCGGTTTTATGCAGCGTTTCCGGGAGAAACCGTGAAAGCGCATCGCTGATATACGGCAGCGGCATGCACAATATAGCAAACGACCTTGTATCAAAGGGGAGGGCCTATACCTACAGGATGGTTAACGTGAACGGCACCTCTTATCTTGCCTGCGGCATCACTGACGGCTCCAGTACGACGGAATATGCTCTGACAGCCCTTATGCAGGCAGTAGATCCCGATTCGGGTATATGGGGTGATACCTGGAGCCTGGGACTTCTGTTCGTGATCTGCTTTATTGTCGGAAGTCTTCTGATCTTTGCGGCCATGTGGCTTCAGTCGGAGGACTTAAGGAGATTTGAGCACGAGATAAATGCGGTAGCCCTGGGGCAGAGAGATGTTGAGGTTCCGAACGTTCCCGCAAAGGACGTAAGATCAATGTGGGTCTCGCTTTCTGAGATAGCAAAGAGGATAAACGTTATAAACTTCGATAAATACAGAATATTTGAAGCTTATTACAGGTTTGCTCCGAGAAATATAGAGGCCATCATGGGGAAGGATTCGATCTATGATGTAAAGAACGGGGACTTTGTCAGATCCATGGGGAGTCTGCTTCTGATTGCGACGGAGAACAGCGGGATGAATGCGCAGAGGGGAAAGAGCATAAGCCGGATAGTAACTTACATAGACCGCTACTCCGAAGCAGGAGAGGGAATCCTCGTATCCCAGGACAGTTCTCTTTCCATAATGCAGTTCTTATTTCTTGAAAACTCAAAAAATATAATACCCCAGGTCGTACAGCTGCTTCATGCGTTAAGATCCGATAAGGAAGCGGGTTTTGTTTCTCTTCTGGTGTACTTTGACGAATTTGTATACGGTGTGGAGGGAATAAACGAGCACAGCCTCATCTACCTTACCGGCGAACATGCAAGGGAAATGGAGGACTACGTTAATTTCTTCAAGAAGCTTCGGGTTCCGCTTGTGATAACAGAGAACATAAAGGAAAGGGATCAGGCAGGGGAGACCCGGTATATCGGATACATCACGCTTTCGGGAGGCGATAAGAATGTGGGGCTTTACGAAGTGCTTGATGCCTGTCCGGCAAGAGAGAGACAGATAAAGCTCATAAATAAGGAAAGATTTGAGTCCGCTTTAAGACTCTTCTATGGCAGGGAGTTTTATCTCGCAAGAAACAGATTCTCGGATCTATTAAAGGAGCTTCCGGAGGATGAGATAACGAAGTGGTATCTTTTCGAGTGCGAGAATCATCTTAACAGCGGTGCATTTGCGAAGGAATCGGGTCCTATAAGGCTCGATGCATGATAAAGGGTAAAACAGGGTAAGATGGGCGAGAATCTTTTCAACGTATTTCTATCCACCTTAAAATCCAGGCTTTCTTCCATCGTTTCGAAGTTAAGGCTCTGGACCAGCTGGAGTTATATAAAAGCGAGGCTTACAGGACTCTTAAGGGATTTCTTCTCAAAGGTCCTTGACGTACGCCCGAAAAACAAAAACGACTATTATACGATCTTCGGCTGGATGGTCAGCAAAAAACTGGCCTACGCTATTGTAATAGTAGTCGGGATCCTCAGCATATGGTATATCGGAGCGAATACGAAGATATTCTCATCCTTTACGAAAAACGGAGGGATGAGAACCTACGACTATAATTCCGTACTCTTAAGACTTGCGAATGACAGAGTGAGGATACGGGGAAAGTCAGGGTATCTTGCTTACGAGGGCGAGGTTTCAAAAGGATATGTTACGGGGAAAGGAAGCCTTTATTCATCGGACAAAGTCCTTTTGTACAACGGGAATTTTGAAAAGAACAAGTATGAGGGTGACGGCACCCAGTATTATGACAGCGGCGTCATGCACTATACGGGATCATTTCACGAAAACCTCTATGAGGGAAGCGGAAAGCTTTACAGGCAGGACGGGACAGAGGAGTATATCGGTGAGTTTTTGAGAGGAATGAAGGAAGGAAAGGGAACACTTTACGATACGGGAAGCAAGCAGATATACACCGGCTCCTTTTCTGCGGATGACATCGTGTACAGCGAAATGCTGGGAAAGAATGCCGAGGAGATAAGACAGCTTTACATGGGAAAGCAGATACTCTATGAGCCGACAGAAGATGTAGGGGATATGTCGGTAGTCATCATGCAGGACATTGGCGCCATGTATGTGGGAGTCAGTGACGGAAGCGCATCGGATGATGCCGAAAAAGCAGAGAGCATCTATGTGTTAAAAGGGACTTTCCGTTCCGGAGTCCAGGAAGCAAACACCATAGAGGAGGTTGCGGGCATACTGGGGGATCCGGTATATGAAGGGAATTCCGCAGCGCTCCTTCCGGAAGCCGTTGCGATAAACACCCTTAACCGCAGGGAATATACATTGAACGGCAGCGTTGACATGGATACAACGGTCAATTACAGCGATGATATAGTGGTGAACGATTTCCAGAGGGATTACGGAATATATATTTATTCCTTCCAGAGAGGAAGTCTTATATATTCCTTTGTGTGCAAGGGCAGGAACGGGAATTTTGATTTTTATGAGATATCGGAGGCTTCTGAGGAGGCTGCATGAGGTTAAAAAAGCTATTTAAGAAAAGCACAGGGGTGATCACAGCGATGGCAATTGGAGCGGCATCTTTCATGCCGTGCTTTGACGCGTATATTCTGCCGGTTCCTTTTATGAGAAGTACCGCGTATGCCGCTGCGACTCAGGACAAAACCCTGACTCTTGCAACCTGCCGGTCGCTGGCGCTTGAAAAAAGTGCGGAGTACGAAAAGGCCGAGATGAATGTGGATTCAAAGCAGGCTCAAAGAGAGAGCTCGGTAAAAGCCCTTAAACTTAAAAAGAAAAACCTCACCACCTTCAGGTGGAAGCCGCTGTTAAAATTTCATTTCCCGGAGAAGCTTAACTTCACACAGGAGTCAGAGTTTAATTTTAAGCCTGTAAAGCTTCAGAACGAGGTAACCGTGGCTCAGCACAAAATGCAGGATACCATCTTTACCGTGAATGAGTCGGTGAATAATCTCTATACGCAGATAGTAACGCTTCAGGATACGATAGAGTTTAATGAAGAAAGACTTAAAAGCCTTCAGGACGGTCTTGCAAGAAACCAGGCAAAGCTTAAGACGGGGGATGCGACCCAGAGCGATGTGGACAGACTTGAAAAAAAGGTGACGACTCTTGAGAGCACCATAGCGGGTGACAGAAGAAATCTGGAGGCGAACCTTTCGAAGCTTTCAAAGATGACGGGTCTTGATGTCACAACGGGCTATAAATTCGAAAAGCCTTATGTGGAAGCAAAGATCGAGCGTGACAGCCTGCCGGCACTTATTCAATACGCGGAAGACAGGGATGAGACCTACTACGAAGCATGTATGACCGCAACTATTGCAAGAATAGAGCTTCGGACTAATTACGGTCTTTATAAGAGCCATTACGGAAAGGACTGCAATCTGATCTCGTCCTATATCAAGCAGGTGCTGAATGATCAGGAGGTCAGCGCAAAAGCATTTAAGAACGATTATAAGAAATTTCTGGACAAGATCGACAGTTATTGGAAGGGCAAGTTCAGGATACTTTTCATAAAAATATCCAAGGAGTTCAGAAAGGGTGATCTGGACGGTACGCGTTACATAGAAGACGACCCCTATACCGTATATCAGAATGCCATCGACTATTTAAGCGCCCATAAGGACGAGGTTGCCGCAAGGGATGCTTTGGAGCAGAGCGTTACGGACAGCTTCAATAATTACGTATCCATAAGAAACTCCTATGAGAATTATCTCAAAGAGGTGGATGATCAGAAGGCGCTTTTAGATAAATATGCCGTAAAGAACAGGCTGGGAGAGATGACCTTCGAAGAGTACAGCGATGAACAGGACGCTTATGAGGAGCTTCAGAACAACATGCTCCAGACGATGTCGCTCTATACCACAACTCTTTACTCCTTTGACCGGCTTACCTGTGGAGGGGTGAGCGCGCTGCTTTCAGGTACTGACGCTGATATGAAGACGGCAGTGGTCGGGGAGAGCTTTGCGGAAAAGAGCACTTCCGATGCTACTTATTTTCTGAAGCCTATCATACAGAGGGAAATGTTTGAGCTGTCGGTATATTTTCCCGATGACTTTCCCGTGGAAATAACGGATTTCGAGCTCTGGTGCGACAACGAGCTTATAGGAGAGCGTACACCTAAGGATGGGAAATTAAGACATCTTATGCTTTCAAAGGAAAAAGTTGAAGAGGTTAAGATCAGGTTTTATAACGGGGACGGGTTCGTGGACGACTGTGTTATAGATCCTGATGAGGAGAGCGGGGTACTTACCATAGTTACCGCCATAGATATAAACAAACTTGAAAGCGGCGAAGTCGGAACCTATGAGACAAATGTAAGCGATGTCACGGGCCTTTATTCCATAACGATGAAGCCGGTTGAGAGCGAAAACATAGCTTTTTACAAGCTTCTTTCAGAGGACGGAACACCGCTTGGATCAAAGGATATGGTAAAGATCGACCAGAAGTTTACTTACCTGAGCCTTCTTTCCGCTGACATGGATAAGCTGAAGATAGAGTTTTACGATAACAGCCAGGCTCTCTTATATAAGGGGTATTTTGACACGACAAACAAGAAGCTGAAAAAAGATACGGAAGAAAGCGCAAATGAATAAACTCAGCAAAACAGAAAAAAGGATCATACAGATATTCCTCGTTGTAATAGCGGTTGTCAGCATAACTGCGTATATAAAGACCAGAAACGCATTTGCTATTTTTAACGAGAATGAGGCCATGAGATATGAGGAGTATGCGGCGGAGCATACGATAGAGGATTCCACACTCTTTATAGGAACCTATCTGATCGAGCTGAGTGCAATGACCGACGAGCTGTACGCAAAGGCCGAGACCTCCGCTTCAGATTCCAACCAGCTTAATATGTATTATAAGTCGGAGCTTGCCGGAGGAAACTGGTTTGATGTGACGGATGCTACAGGTCTTTCAGACATAAGCCAAACGGGGCAGGTTATTTCCGAGGAGGAGCTTGCGGATCTTTATGTCCAGTACCATGTGGGGGCAGACGGCGTGGTAACGGATGTGATGACGGGAGCTGCCGTTAATCCCTTTGACATTCCGGATCCTTATGACCTTTCAAAGCTTCCGGAGCTTCAGGGCATATGGCTTCTTTACAATCCCGAGAATGACCCTGACGGAGTTTCCCAGGAGGAATATCTTAAGAACCAGAACTCGGAATCCACGGGCAATATGAGGACGGACGTATATAAGTACCAGGTGCTTTCCACTTTCTTCGGGCTTGACCTTCGCGATGATGAAACGGATGACTATGATGCGGATCTTGACAGACTCTTTGCCTGCTATCAGACCTTAAAAGCCGCCGGAAATGATGAAGAGGCAGATCTTGTTTATTCACTTATGGCGAAGGTGGATGCATCAAGAAGGGCCATCATAATGCGAAAGCTTGTGGATGATGACATCAACGTACTGGATACGCTCTACAATATGCTGAACGGTGACTCCTATACAACCTTCGGAGATTTCAAAACTTCCGACGATGCCGATAACCTTTCGGAGGAGCCTGATTACATAGTAGAGCTTCAGGATGCGGCGTCTCACGGCTTTGTAAAAGATGATGACGCATCCGGAGAATGGTGGGAGCCTATCCAGAAGGATTACGATAAGTATGACCCGGACGATGAGGATGATGAGGACTCAGAACAGCCTAAGGATTCCTATGCAACGGACAGTGACCTTCTTTCATCAATAGGAGATTCCCAGCAGAGCTGTCAGCAAAGCTACAGCGATTATACTTCAGGCGCCCTTGAGGATGAGGATTCCGTACTGGGACATGCCGAATATGAGTATTCCATACAGGTAATTGCCGAAGCTTCGGCTGCGGGACTTTCAGGTCCTGTAGTCTATCTTCGGGATGTGACAAACATAAAAGAAAACATTATTAAAAACAAGGACAGCGAACTTAATCTTCTGGATTCCAGTCTTGTAAGCCTTGCGGAGGATAAATATGAAAGCGGGAGCACTGCGGGTGTGTCGGAGGAATATGACGATATAATAGGCTCCGGAGCCGGAGCATCCGCTGCGGAGACTGCTATAAACGATGAATTTGCGGAGCTTGAGGCGAAAAGGAATGAACTGGAGTTTCTTATTACCGCAGTAAAGCAGCGGGAAACCGCAGCCAATGCCTTAAGCTATGTTAATAACTGCATAACCTGGACGAACGGACTGTACGGGGGGATACCAACGGATGAATTTTCGGCAAAGGCGAAGGGGTCTGTTGACAGTCATCTGAACTGGCTTAATGACCTGGCATCGGAGATTAAGAATTCCGATGAAAGCCTTAATACGGGGCTTGATGACCTTAAGGACAAGAAGGAGGATCTGCAGAGAAAAAGGGATGCTGCGCTGGATGATAACAATCTTGCCAAGGCAAGGGATCTTGATTCCCAGATCGCAGCCATTGATCAGGATATAAAGGATGAGGAAGCAAGAACCGGAAAAAGTTCGGAGGATGACCTTGCGAATGATATCTTAAACGATACGCTGGCGAAGCTTGCGGATGATCCCCAGGCCGACATAAACGGAGCACTTGGGGCGCTTGCGGGAATGGGAGCAACGGATGCTCTTAATAAGATAGCGGACAGGGCTTCCGAAAACGGGGCTTCCGCCGAAACGAAGAATGCCATAAGTGATGCGCAGGATGCAGCGGCGGATAACGCTGCAGGCTCGGGAGGAGACGGATCGGGCTCAGGAAGCGGATCAGGTTCGGGTCAGGGCTCAGGAAGCGGCTCAGGCCCGGGCTCAGGGTCAGGTTCAGGAAGCGGATCGGGTGCCGGAGCCGGCAGCGGAGCCGGTTCAGGATCGGGTTCCGGCTCCGGAGGAGGCTCAGGTTCGGGAAGCGGCTCAGGATCGGGATCAGGTTCAGGAAGCGGTAAAGACGGCAAAGGAAGCGGGATGTCCTCTGCTGATATACTGGCAACACTGAAGGCAGTTCTTGGAAAGGAACTTGAAGACTTAAATCCTTCGGAGTTAGCCGCTGCTGCTGCCGCACTGTCAAGATTTTCAAGAAAGGGCAATGTAAATGCCGGAGTGCTTGCAAGGCAGGTTTCAGAGCTTGGCAAGGAGAAAAAGAATCCGTACTTCTACAATCAGTACAAGGTGAAATCTCCTGAATATATAAGCCTTAAGACAATAGCGGATGCAACTTCCTTCAGGTACATCTATGACGATACGAAGAAGCAGGCAACGCTTACACAGGGGTCAAAGGCATATATCTTCAAGACGGGGGACGGCACCATGTCAAGAGGAAACGGAAGTGAGAATCTTAAGAACAAGGTTGTGATGTCCGGGGTGCCGTACCTTTCGGAAGACGATGCGAATGAATATTTCGTCTGCACGGCGGAATATATACCCGACAGCAGTGATGCCGTATGTGTTACATCAAATATAGCATCTATTGCGGATGAGATAGAAAAAGCACTGGAAGGAAACTGACAAGCTATGGCTGATTATCCGATTATAGCTGACGTAAGCAATCATATAGTAAGAACCCTGAGAGAGAAGATGTGCCCCGAGCCCATTCCCTCTCCCAATAATATCGAGATCTCGTCCCCTCTTTCACAGGACGTGGACTACATCGTAGGCCTCTACCTCTATGACATCGTGGAGGATATGCAGGTTACGACCCCGCCTTACATAGCACGGGGAAGAGCAGAACTTTCCAAACCGCCCAGACCATATGCGCTTTATTATATGGTCTTCATCAACGGCTCATCCCAGATGGGACTGAAGTCGCTTGATATACAGAAAATCATCGGCAAGGTCGCACAGATAGTCAATGACAATAATTCCGTGCGGCCGAGTGAACTGCAGTCGTGGCTTGACACGGCGGAACCTCCGATTGTGCTGTCTCAGGCGAAGATAAGCCTGGAGGAGAAGGTCAGGGTGTGGCAGGCGATCAATAAGCCTTACCAGATCAGCCTGTTTTACAGGGCGGCACCTGTCTACCTGTCAAGCGGAGTGATAATAGATACTCCGCGCGTCGTGGACGCAAGTTTCGGTCTGTACATCGATGGAGAAGAAAGGAGGGAAAAGTAAAGAATGGCTGCTTCTGTTTTCGGTTCAAGGCTTGATCTTCTGGTGAGGCTCTATGACACTACAACAGGGGCGCCGGTGGATGAGAGAAATGTCCTTTTTACGAGAAACGAAGAACCGGTTATACCGGCACCCAGAGGTGAGGGTATGTATGTATTCATTAATACCGGCAGGGAAGACTTTCTTATGCAGATCACGGTATACGGATATGAAAAATACAGCATGCAGGTAACCTATGGGGAGCTTGACGACCGGATCCCCTCGTGTGACGTGTTCCTGATACCGTCGGAGAACGTGCACCGGGGCGAAAGTGTCTTGAGTTTCTCAGGTACTCTTCCTTTTCTTGAAGCCATTGAAGCAGTGAAGCTTTCAAGACCGATCTGTATGGTAAAGGAGTTTGACGCAAAGAAAAACTTTTTGTCCGTATACGGCGGAACGGGAGGCATGATACGCCTTGACAGCGTATGGTACGCACTGCTTGGCACAGACAAAACAAGCTATGAAAGAATCGAGGTTACGGGAAGTAGTGCAGCACAGTACTTTAAGATAAAGGACAAGATCGCATTTGAGAATGTCACCAACCTGCCGGTTTACAGAGTGATACTCGGCAGGGTGTCGGAAAACGGAGATTATCTCTTAAGGGTCCGGGACGATGGTGAGGATGCGCTGTATCTTGTAAGATATCTTATTAAGGGAGAAGAAAGATTTGAGACGGTAGATTTTAAAGATACTGAAAGGAGGCTTAAATGAGCCTTTTGGTCGGACAGGGGGCAAACCTGATGTGCAGCTTCGGTACTGCGCCGGCACCTTTAAAGGTGACATCACAGACTACAGTCACTGCGGGAAATAAGCCGTGCGCTACGATTCAGGACTGTATGCCCAATTCAAATGTAGGACCCTTCGGGATGTGTACAACACTTACAAATCCGGCGGTCGCCTCAGCGACAGCGGCGGCTCTCGGAGTACTGACTCCGCAGCCATGTATGCCGGTTCCGGCAGGAACGTGGATCCCCACGAAGCCTGCGGTGCTTATCGGAGGGAAACCCTGCCTTACGCAGGACTGCAAGATGATGTGCGGATATGCAGGACAGATATCGGTTACGCTTCCGGGACAGACTACAGTCACCGCCTGATCTTAGGAGCTGTTAATACTTCGGACAACAAAAAGAAAGGAATAAGAATATGGCAGAGTATTTTTCACCCGGTGTATATGTGGAGGAATATGACAATTCCCCCCGTAGCATTGAGGGAGTAGGTACAAGCACAGCCGGCTTTGTCGGACTTGCGGAAAAAGGCCCCATAGAGGGAGCGCCGCAGCTTGTGACGAATTTCAAAAGCTTTACGCAGCAGTATGGCGGATTCTTAAGCGAATTTACTTACGGCGAATACCGCTATCTTGCAAACAGCGTTGAGCAGTTTTTTGCAAACGGCGGAACAAGGTGCTATGTAATGAGAGTGGCGCCTGATGATGCGAAGTGCGCAACCGCCGAGATGGGGATCATGAAGGTCACCGCAAAGAACCCCGGAGCATGGGGAAATAAGGTGCAGATAACCTTAAGCACCATTAAGAAGCAGAAGCTTCAGCTTCTTGAGAAGACCGAAACCGGCTACAGGGTAAAGAGTACGGAAGGCTTCAGAGAGGGAGACGTCGTTGAATTTGAGGGAACATATACAAAGATAAAGACTATCTTTGACAATATCATGACCTTTGAAGACGAGCTTCCCGACAAGGCTGTTGATGATGCGATCATCCCGAAGGCTCTTCTTTATCTTGTAACGGCAAACATGAGTGTGCGCTACGCGGATGAGGCGGAAAACTACACCGAGCTTTCCTTCAATCAGGAGTCGCCTAAGTATATAGGCGCAAGACTTGCACTCAGTGAGCTTGTAGAAGTTGAGCTTAAGGATGCCGGAGATGAGGGAAATCCTGTTGAGTCTATCTTAGGAGAAGGCAACGAGAGCGGAGCATTCTTCCTGGATAAAGGAACCGACGGATCTGTTTCAAAGATCAACGCGGGAACCTTTATCGGTAAGGACGGCGGACCCGGTAAGCGTACCGGTATACAGTCCTTCATCGAGAATACGTTAGTCAGCATGATGGCAGTACCCGGCATAACAATGCCTGAGGTCATAGTTGCTCTTGTTTCTCACTGTGAGAACCTTAAGAGCCGCTTCGCAGTTTTTGATATGCCGAAGGATATGTACAAGACTGCTGACCTTATAGGGTACAGGGGAATAATAGATTCCACCTACGCCGCTATGTATCATCCCTGGATAGAGGTATTTGACCGCTCTTCAAACAAGTCGGACTTTATTCCGCCTTCAGGGGCAGTTTTAGGTGTTTATTCAAGGACTGACATAAACCGCGGCGTACATAAGGCACCGGCTAACGAGACGGTATTCTGTACCGGCCTTAAGGTGAACTATACCAAGGACGAGCAGGATATCTTAAACCCCGAGGGAGTAAACCTCATAAGAGCGCTTCCGGGACAGGGGATACGTATCTGGGGTGCACGTACCGCTTCTTCAAACTCAAGCTTCAAGTACGTGAATGTCCGCAGACTCTTCATCTATGTGGAGGAGAGCATCAAGGCGAACACGAACTGGGTGGTCTTCGAGCCCAACGACGCTACATTGTGGCAGCGAGTGGAGCTTACCATCACAGGCTTCTTAGACGGCCTTTGGAGAAACGGAATGCTTGCGGGAGATTCACCTGCTACCAGCTATTTCGTGGAGATAGGTCCAAGCACCATGTCGCGTGATGATATTCAGAACGGCAAACTTATCTGCAATATAGGCATAGCGCCTTCAAGACCTGCAGAGTTTGTTATCTTCCGTGTAACTCAGTTCACTGCTGAGGCAGGCGGCGGAGAAGGTTAAAAGTGGAAAGAGAGGAAAGATAAACTATGGCAGCAGATACTTATACTAATGGAGCCGGGTCTTATTATCCGCTCACGAAGATGAACTTTCTCGTCACAGTTGCCACGATCGCCGGAACCGCTGCATTCAGTGAGGTGACAGGTGTGGAAGGCACTGTTGACGTGATAGAGTTCAGGCAGGGAAATTCGGGGTCACTGGCTCCGGTTAAGATCCCGGGACTTGTAAAGCACGGTAACGTTACATTAAAGATGGGCTATATCCTGGACAGCCCGTTCAAGACCTGGGTACAGGAGTGCGTAAGCGAGACCAGAGGGCAGATGCCGAGGTACGATGTTACGATAGAGCTTATCGACATCAATCCGGGGGCACCTGCAAAGGTTGTGGAGTCTACCACAGGACAGCGTATCTGGACTTTGACCAATGCATGGGTTACGAAGTACAGCGCGCCGGATCTTGATGCGAAGACTTCGGATGTTGCGATCGAGAGTGTTGAGATCGCGTATGAGGAACTTGTTATTCCTAACTAAAGTTCTGTTTCACAGGTTTTTCGGGTACACGGGTGACGATCCGTGTACCCTGTAAGGCAAGTGAGATACTTGGGGTGTGTTGGGGCAGGCGACGGCAGGTAATATTTTAGTAATTCAGGAGGATTTCATGGAAACGGTTTATGATTTTACGCTCCCGAAGGGGTATCTGGACGGGAACGGGGAGCTGCATAAGAGGGGAAGAATGAGACTTGCTACGGCGGGGGATGAGATATCCGCCACAAGGGATCCCAGAGTGCTTTCGAATCCTTCTTATCTTACCATAGTGATACTCAGCAGGGTAATAACGGAGATCGAGGGAGTGGACAGTATCTCGGCGACTCTTATAGAAAAGCTTTTTACGGCTGATCTGGCTTTTTTGCAGGATATGTATCAGAGAATAAATGACATCGAGCCGCCGACGCTTACGGCGGTATGTCCAAAGTGCGGAGAAAGCTTTGAGGTACCGCTAAATTTTACCGGGGAGGGATAAGGCTCTACCCGGAGGATGATCTCTATAAAGAGATGTCCTTCATATCCTACTACTTCCACTGGAGCGAGGATGAGGTGCTTCGTCTTGAGCATAATAAACGCAGGAAGTGGTGCAGTGAGATATCAAGGATAAATGAAAGCCTTAATCCCTCGAAGGATAAGAAAGAAAAAAGTATTTTTGAAATGAAAGCGAGCCGGTAAAACATGGCATTACTCAGAAGAGATACGACAATAGGGAATTACGATCATAAGAATAAAGGATACGAGCTTAATCCTGTGGTCGGGTATAATTTCGATCTTGAGGTGGAGGCGGCATTTTTCATGCCTTTAAGGTCGGTGAAGGTATTCAGCAAGGAGAATGAATTTGAATACTATCAGGAGGGTGGACTTAATGATTATGTTCATATGCTGAGGAAGCCCATTTCAAAGCCTTTTACTTTTCAGGTTGAAAGATATGTGGGAGTTTCGGGATCGAAGGTCAGTACCATAGGCGGCATAGATCCCATAGCGCTTGGCACGGAGCTTGTCCTGCCGGTGATCCTTTATGTTTCGAGGGCGCTTTCTTCAGGGATAAACAAAGACTTTTCACTAAGCAATGTGGCAAGGGCATATGTATTTACAGGCTGTGTTGTGACGGCAAAGGAATACGGAGAGCTGGATGCGGAAAAGAGTTCTCTTCACACGGAGACGACTACCATAGCCTACAAGGAGCTTTTTGTCATAAATAACCCCGTAAGCGACAGAGAACGCCTGGGCTGGGATATGGGAGATGCTCCCGGAAGCACGACAAACAGCAGAACCGTCAAGACGGCTGCAAAAAATGATAAGAGCGATGACGATAAAAGGCTGTTTATTCTTAATGATGATTCGGGCAATCCTAAGAGCGAGAGAAGTGCTGCGACACAGCCCGGCGATTCAGACCGTGCAGAGCAGTTCCTCTGGGCTATCGGTTCAAAGCCCGGATCACATAAAAACAGCGATCATATAAGAACCGCAAAAGACAGCGGAAAGCCCGAGCAGTTCATCTGGGATATCGGGGAAAAGCCGGGGTCTCACAAAAACAGCGGTCATATAAGGACTGCAGAGGACAGCGGGACGTCGGAAAAAGTACTCTGGGATATCAGGCCGAAGCCCGGTAATACCAAGAACTTAAGGGCAAAGAAGGCGGAGGCTTTAAGCACCTGATATGCTTACAATAAAAGCTCCCATTGAACTTAAAAACCGCAGCGGGTTCGTTCACGACAATGAAGGGTTCTGTCATATGATTACCGGCAGATATTCCCTTATGGGTTCGAATATAGATGGGGAGGACCTTCTGCATGCCGTAACGACTCCGCCGGAGATCTTCATAGCCGAGGGAAACCAGACTACGGTCACGGGGAATACTTTTTTTAATAACCGGAATGAGGAGAAGCTTGAGATAATAAATAACGTGCTGAACCGCATCCTTGTATCCGCGGATATGGAGCTTGCCTATCAGGACAGGGCATATATTACCGACGTACTTTACAAGATGGGCATAAGGGATGACAGGCGTTTCATGAGCGAAGTAAGACAGTTCATGGAGGAAACAAAGCAGGAGAATAATCTCATAAACCTTTATCTTTCAGGCGGGATGGAAGCCCTTAAGGAGACCATAAGGGAAGCTGCCGGTGAGATACGTACCGTAAGAGAAGAAAGGGGCGCAGAGCCTGACAGATATTACGAGAATCATTTAAGCTACGATATCATGCACAGGCTTCAGACAGGAGCCGTTTATCAGATAGTATCAAACTTTGCAAGGAGCGTTAACAACAATAATATAAGCGAGCTCGAGGCCGTGCTTTCCGAACAGGATAAGACCGCCGAAAGGATGCTGGTTCAGAGGATAGCGGAGAATATAAGATCCGAAGCCTATGAACTGATATACAGGACAGAGGAAGGCGGAAGCGAAACTTATGAGGGGGATATCCTTCAGAATATCGATGTCTACAGAAACGTAAACATCACGGAACAGGATATGAGGCGTTTTGACAGCGCAGAAGGCTATGACAGAGGTCCCCAGAGGATAAGAGATCTTGCAGGTGATGAGAATGATACGGGGCAAAGAGCGGCGGATATCATATACCGCGAGGGGGACAGCTACAGGGAAGATACCTATGAAGATAATGTCACGGTAAATACCGGAAATGAAAGGATACTGAACAACATTAATCTTGATGCAAGACGGTATGAGACGGGAGCTGAGCCTTCAGGGAGGGGAGACAGGATACTTACGGACAGGATACTTCTTAGCATAACCCGTCCTGAGGTTAAGTTTACATACAGAAGCGAAAACCGCTATGAGGATGAATTTATTACCAATGAACAGAATGAAACGGGGATAAGAAACGATATCACCCAGGCAGTTCTCTATGATATAGTTAAGAACCTTTATAATACGGGCTACGAGAGGATAAATGAAAATACTGAGCACTGGTATGACTTAAGGAAGGTAATTTCAAAGAATTCGGAGAACACTCTTACGAGACTGCATCAGATGACGAACGATATCTATGTAAGCTATGTGGAGGAAGCTCCGGAAGAAAATCCGGCGGAGACGGTCTATAATGATACCGAATCCAGGCTTATCGAAGAGACGGAATCGACCACCGATAATGTGGAGCTTATCAGGGAGCAGATAAGAAGGACAGACGAGAATAACCTCAAAAATGTAGAGCGCTACCGCCAGATAATGGAGGTTATAAATAAGGTCAGGGAAACGGAAGTAAGAACTGACGGCGCAAGAAGGACCAGACAGGCTTCCCTTGAGGCTTTAAGGGATTCAAAAGCCGTAGAAAGGCTTCTGGGAGCAGAAGAACGTTCAGATGAAAACGCAAGGAGAAAAGCGCTGGATGAGATAATGACCTATCTGCCCGAAAGCTCGGCAAGCATCCTTTCGATACTGGAGCAGCATCTGGACGGCGACACGGTAGATATGGGAGATACGAATATTATCTCAAACGATATCACCTATCTCGTAAGGGATATAGAGCAGAACTTTGAGGGAGAAAGAACCAGGGAGCTTGTCTTACGGGAAAGAGAAGCGGAGGAGAGTGCCGCTTCAGAGGAGATAGAAAAGATAAGGGCAAGGCAGGAAGCGAACGAAAATGTGCCCGCACAGGGAAGGGCGGAGGAAGCGTCCCCGGAGCTTGTCCACAAGGTGAGCGAGGCTTTATCCTACGAGGAGCTGCAGGAGACTTTGGAGCAGGTCAGGCAGCAGAGGGAGAATCACGTAAACGAGAATGAGATCGTAACGGAGGAAACCGAAAACCGTACCAATGTTATCCATACCGTTACGGAAAACCGCTCCTATATAACGAATGAGGACAGAGAAGATATAGCGGAGATGGTTCACCGGGGAGTCAAGCAGCAGATGGGAGCCATATCCGAAGAAGTCCTTCATAAGCTTGAAAAAAGACTGAGAAATGAAAAGAACAGAAGAGGGATCTGATAAATGGGTATAATGTCTCAGAATATAGGCCGGAGCGTTACCGGGAATGTAGTAAAGGCGGTACTTTGCATAAGAACCCTGCCTAAAGGTGAGGCGGTTACCTATGAAAAGAAGATCTCCAAAGAAGAAGAAGAAGCCATAAAAAATGTAGTACAGCTTAACAGTGACCTTATAAAGCGGGCAAAGGAGACACTTGACGGCAAGAAAGGGTCGGCAACCTTTGATGATATAAAAAGCATCGCATCAAAAAACAGCTATATAGCCCTGGAGGTACAGTATAATCCCGAATCCTTAAGGCTTGAGACTTCCGCGGGAAGACAGCTTAACTACAGCGGGGGAGGCATGGGAACCCAGGTTCAGCAGGTTTTGATGCCTGCTGCAACCAATCTCTCGTTTGAGCTTTTATTCGATGATGTAAACGTACAGGATGCTTTCATGCTTGAAGGAAATCCCGTTACGAGCGCTTCAACCGGAAACGTTTTGAAGGCGGTAGAAAGTGCGGTCACAGGATCAGGATATTCCGTACAGAGGCAGATGGAAGGACTTCTTGCCCTGCTTACCGTGCCGCAGTCAAAGCACGTGATCTTTTTCTGGGGAGCCATGTGCTTTCGGGGAGAGGTGACGGAGGTTTCCACAACCTACACCATGTTTAACAAGAAGGGTAAGCCTGTAAGGGGAAAGCTTGGAATGTCAATAAGACAGGGTTCAAATATCGGGGATGAGGCGGCGTACCATTATGATAATAAATACTGGGATGATGCGATAGACAGATCTTTTAAAAGCTCAATGGATTCAGGCTTTGGAGTCAGTGATCTTTCGAATAACCTGCTGAATCTCAAGCTCTGATGTAAAGGAACGGTGGCAGGATGGCAAATGCTTTTACGGATTTTATGAAACAGGATATGGCGGGCTATGTGGAAAAGGCCGTCATTGAGGTGATCGATCTCAGGAAAAGAGAAGATATAAAAGAAGAAAATGGCGTTGGTGTAAAAGCGAAGCAGACGTCGATGGGCGGTGAAAACTTTTCCTATGACATGGATACAGTAACGGGGGCTGCTCTTTCAAAAGGAGAATCGCTTGTCGCAAAAAGCGTGGATCAGCTCGGGCTTGGGGGTAACAGACCTGAAAATCCCCTGGAGAAAGCTCTGAACCTTACGGCTGAGAATAAGAAGTATTTTACCGTTCAGTTTAATCCCGGTACATTAAGTCTTAGCGGACACGGAGGAGGACTTGTACAGAAGATCAAATACAATACCGTGAAAAGACCTGATGATGTAGAAGGCGACGAAGATAAAAAACCGCCGGTCAGCAGTGAGGGAGTTGCAACCTTTGAAAAGGGAGATACTTATATCAACCTTTCGGTTCAGCTCATGTTTGATGCCTGTGACCCGCAGGACGCTTTTATGGGGGATAAGCTTAATATCGCCCCTTCCGCGGCTGTTACGGACGTAGCCAAGGGCATATCCTACGGGCTTGGGAAAAAGAAGACCTCCGTACAGAAGGAGGTGGAGGGCTTTATCGGTGCCTTAAGAAACAGGTATACAAGGAATGTAACCTTTTACTGGAGCGACTTTAACTATTCAGGAAGGCTTAAGTCGGTGAATGCGAACTATGTCATGTTCAATCCCAACGGAGAGCCGGTAAGGGCGACGGTGGATCTTGTTATAACCTGTGCCGATGACGTTACCGATCCCTTATCCCTTAATGACTGGAGAACAAAATATGCAAACGCGTTTACAAAAAGCGAAAGCTATGTAAGAAACTCGCAGAAGGTCGGGAATATTTTGAATATCTGATATGGCTGATTTTGATTTTATCGAATTAAGTAAAAAGTACGGCCAGTTTGAGGAGCCTGTTATTATGGTCGTGATCGACGGGAAAGAGCTTGACGCAAAGACGGGACTCAACGTGACCGACGCTGAGATCGATCTTACTTCGGGCTATGAAGCATCCATTGCGCAGCTTATCCTGACGGGATGCTTCGATCCGGTAACAAGAAGCTATGATATAAGTAAGGCAAAGAAGTATCTGTATCTGGGCTCTACCATAAAGATCCTTTTAGGCTATGACGTTTCCGTGAGGGAGGTTTTCAGAGGCTTCATATCGGCGGTTCATTTTGTTATAACGGACAGTGACAGCGAGGAGATGCCTCATATAGAACTTACCGCGATGGACGTAAAAGGGATCATGATGGCAAACCGCCACTCAAAGAGGCTTAACTCCAAATATTATTCGGATGCGGTCAAGGAGATACTTGACGCAAATGCCTTTCTTTCGCAGACAGACGAGAATATGAATAAATTCGTGGAGACCGTTATAGATGATACGCCCGATAAGAAGGCAGGTGGCGATGGCGGAGCAGGCGCCGGTGCGGGAGGAGCTTCGGCCGGAGGAAGTAATGAGGAGACTTCCGACATAAGGGTTGAAATGGTTGAAGAAAGTGACTATGAATTCATAGTCAAGGCCGCGAAGAAATATAATTACGAGTTCATGGCGATCTGCGACAGTCTCTATTTTGTAAAGGCAAAGAGCAATGATACGATACTTATGGAAACAGGTCCGGGACTTGGAATGCTTGATCTTGACGTGGGATATGACATAACGGGGCTTGTGAAATCCGTGGAGGTTCGGAATGTGGATCAGGATAAGGGAGGTCAGGTGAAGGACAAGGTTAAGTCCTCCTCAAAGATATCCATGGGAAATAAAGCAAAGGCGCTCATTGAAAAGCAGAGCCTCATATATCTGGATCCCACCGCAGGTACAAAGGAGGAGGCAGGCTACCGGGCAAACTATCTCATGGAGCAGATAAATTACCGCTTAGGGAGTGTTGAAGCCAACATGAACGGACTTCCGGAGCTGATACCGGGGAGATTCATACAGATAAAGAATGCCGGTGATCCCCTTAACAACAAGTTTTATCTTACAAGGGTGAAGCATGTCATAGGAGACGACGGATATATTTCCTTCATAGAGGGGAAAGCAAGCAGCATAGGATCGGAATAAGGAAGAACAGATGGCTTTATATGAAATCCTTGAGGATGTATCAAAGAGGCAGATAGAAAAGACGGATACCGGCGACGGCAGGATCATGGGGGTAATGCTTGGAAGGGTTGTAAAGAATTACAACAGCAACATGCCCGGAAGAGTGTCGGTAGTCCTGCTTTCAAGGGAGCAGGGAGAAGGCTCCGGAGATGAAGCCGATAATTCCAGGATCCTGTGGGCCAGGGTTGCCATGCCCTCCAGCGGAGGGATATGGGGACATTATTTCATCCCCGAATCGGGAGACCTGGTGCTTGTGGTATTTGAACAGGGAAATATCGAAAGACCCTACATCATAGGCTGTATACCAAAGGTAAATGACAAGATACTGACGGGCTCCATAGACGAGAAGAATACATACAAGAAGATAACGACAAGGAACGGCAGCACCATAACCTTTGAGGACGCCCCGACCCCGGAGGGAGGAAACGACGGGGATAATGACAAGATTACAATAGAAACCGCAACGGGTGCCCATAAGATACTGCTTGATAATGAAAAAAAGCTCATCCAGATAACGGATAAGGAAAGTAATAATCTCATAAAGATGGAAACCGATGCCGAGAAGGGGCATATTACCGTAAAAGCCGCAAAGAAGCTTACGATCGAGGTCGGGGACAATATAACCCTGGAGCTTAACGGAAGCTCCGGAGCCACTACCTTAAAAACCGGCAAGTTCACGGTTCAGACTGATAACAGCATTTCCCTTGAAAGTCAGGGAGGGGCGGAGATAAAAGGAACGAATGTATCGGCGGAGGGCTCTTCCATGCTTAAGCTTAAGAGCAACGGAGCCGTGCAGGTATCGGGAACACCGGTAAAGCTTGGATAAGGAAGGATCATGGCAGGAAACACAAACAACAGAAAAAGCTTTTTGGGCTGCGGGATGAAGTTCCCGCCCGAAATAGATAAGGCAACCGGCAGGTTTCTAACCTCCAGCGGAAACGATACTGTAAAGGAATCCCTGTATCTCATACTTATGACCCAGAGGACGGAGAGGTTTACAAGACCTGACTTCGGAAGCGATATCATGGGTTATACCTTCATGGATACGGGAGCTACCATGCTGTCGATTTTAAGAAGAAATCTGACCCAGACCATAATAGCCCAGGAGCCCAGGATATCCGATGTTGATATAACTATGGACTACAGGGAGAAACAGGGGTGTATCGTTATAGACATCGAATATGTGGTAACTTCGACCAATACCAGGGATAACCTTGTATTCCCCTTTTACCTTAACAGGGGATCCGTGGAGGAGGAGCCGGAGAACGAGGTAATGACTGAACCCGTATACTACGACGAAAACCAGGATACAGATGAGGTAGAGGATTGAAGATAGATACAAGGGAATCAAAGGACATAGAGAGGAAGATAGAGGAGCTTGCATCCTCCTATACGCCGGAATGGCACTATGATGCGGAGGATCCCGATATCGGCTCTGTCATAGCGAAGATATTTTCTGCCCAGATGGAAGAAAACATAGGTCTTTTGAATAATGTCACGGAAAGAGATCATGCCGAGTTTGTGAACATGCTGGATCTTTCCTTAAAGCCCGCGAAGCCCGCAAGCAGTATGGTTAAGTTCGGACTTATCGAGAATACTGTAGCGGGAGTAACGATAAGAAAGGGGCTAAGACTTGTATCCCAGAATAACGGTGAGGACGGCATGCCTGTTGTGTTTGAAACCGACAGGGAGATATACGCAACAAATGCGAAGATCACTGATGCTTTCATGACCGACAGGGAAGCGGGAAGCATAGTGCCGCTTTTAGGAGACTTTACAAGCGCCAGGGTACTGGAGGAAGAAGAGGAGAGCAAGGGAGAAGAGGAAGGCATACTTTCCGACGAGGAGACATCGGGCTCTTTATTATCAGGGCCTACGGAGATAAGGCCCTTTGTGCTCTTTTCGGAAGAGGGAAATATAGCAAGATATGTCCTTATCATTTACCATGAAACGATCTTTGACATTGAAGGAGAATCCATATTTTTAAGGATCCGGGGAAACAGGGATCTTACGGAAAAGATCAAAGAGGGAAGGTTCCGGTTCAGTTATTATTCGGATGACGGATTCCGGGCGTTTGACAGCGTAGAGCTTTTGCCGGACGGTGAGACTTTTTCACTTATAAAGAGAAAGCCAAATAAAAAAACCGAAGAACGCGGAAAGCAGTATGCTGTTGTTATACTTGAGGCAGCAGAACCCGTGAGGGAAACCTATGAAGTTAAATCCGTTGAATTATCCTCAGCGGGCAGCGGCAGACCGGCGGATTATGTGACTGACGGCAATACCGATCTTAAAACGAAAAGCTTTGCGCCTTTTGGGGATACTCTTTCCATCTATAATGAATGCTATGTGGGAAATGACCTTTATTTTTCCCAGGCCGGAGCCACGGTTACGCTGTCTTTCCGGCTTAATTCGCTGGAGAAGGGACTTTACCTTACAAAACAGGAGGAACAGACAGAGCTTAAGATAATAAAAAGAAAGCCAAAGACAAAGCCTCAGGATAATCCGGCACAGGCATGGGCAGATGAGATAGCCCTTGAGTATTTTAATGGCATAGGCTGGAAGCAGCTTCCTTCAGAGGGAGAGGTCGGGGGACTCTTAAGAGGCGAAACCGCGGCGGATGTAAGGATCCGCTTTACCTGCCCTTCAGACTGGGTCAGTACGGAAACCGGAGCCTACAGCGGCAGGTGCATAAGGATCAGACTTATGAAAAGCGATAACTGCTATCTGCGCCCTGCGGTGCATCACTATCCCGTAATAAAGGATCTTGCCATAGAATACAGCTATGAGGACAGATATATGGTTCCGCAGAAGCTTTATACGATCACAGGAACGAGGAAAAGGGATATAACCTCGTACACGGGAAGAGGCAGGGATTTTGTGGTGTTCTCAGGTGGTGATTATGCGGATGATGCGCTTTATCTGGGCTTTGATAAAAAACCTGAGGAGGGTCCCGTAACTTTGTATTTTGAGGTTGATGATATCGTTACGGGAACCGGACTTAAATGCACCTTTGAATACAGCTCCATGCGGGGCTTCAAGAAGATCAGAATGGTGGACTATACCCATGAATTCTCACATTCCGGACTTTTAATGTTTATGCCTCCTTCCGATATGCATGAGGCTTCGATAGAAGGAAAAAGGAGATTCTGGCTTAGAATAAGGCGGGAGAATATACAGCGCGAGAATGAAAACGTTATGTTTCTTCCGAGGATAAACAGGATAATACTTAATGTTGTCAGCGTTTATAACGTTTTAACGGGTTCTGAAGAAAACTATTATGTAGACGAGCCGGGACCCGACATGCACTTTGCTCTTAACGGAAGAAACATCCTTGATGCCGAGGTGTGGGTCAATGAAAACGGAACCATAAGCCGGGAGGAAACGGAAAAGATGCTTGTCGATTCTCCCGGGCTTATAAGGGCAGAATATGACAGACTCGGCAGAACCTCAGCAGTCTATGTGAGGTGGAGTGAGGCCGACACCTTCTGGGGAGCCCCGGACAGACGCTGCTATCAGATAGACAGGGTTTCGGGGGAGATAGTCTTCTCAGACGGAATAAATGCGGACTATCCAAGAGTTACGGATGATGTTGCTTTTAAGGTTCGTATAAGATCCACTGACGGTAAATATGGAAATGTTCCGGCGGGCAGTATCTCGGCGGTATCCGGGACAGAGCTTTTCGTAGATAACGTTATCAATCCGGTGCAGGCTTACGGGGGGACAGCGCTTGAAACTATTGGGGAAGCCATGCGAAGAGGCGCCAATGTCATTAACGGCAGAGGAAGGCTTGTGACTGAAAGAGATTACGTATGGACGATCCTTAATTACTCCGACAGCATAGATAAGGCAGCTTTAGTTGCCGGAGAGACGATAGACGGGAAGAAGGATCCCACGGACCTTTCGTTTGTGCTGCTTATGAAGGATTATAAGGAAGGGTCGTTTTCATTCCACAGGATATCCGGAGGCTTAAAGGATCATCTCATAAAAACCTCATCCATAACGATATCACCGGACAGGATACATATAGTGGAGCCTGTTTTTGTGGATGTATCCGTAAGCGTCTGGGCGGAGGTTCAGGATCCTGACGACAGCTTTGAAGTAAGACAGATAATACTTGACACCTTTGACGAATTCTTTGATCCTGTATCGGGAAAAAAGGACAGCGGATGGAATATAGGCACGATGCCGAAGACGACTCAGGTTATGATGAAGCTTTCTACAGTAAGCCACAAAGCTGTTGTAAAAAGAATGGCGATGACAGCTCATTACGTGGATAAGGACGGGGAACACGAGACCTCGCTTTCGGATCTTGCGGTAAGTCCTTTCATGGCGGTCCGCTCCGGAGTTCATCAGGTTAATATTGAGATTGGTACTGAAAAAGATCATGCGGGAAGATAAGATATGCTTAGGATAGAAGAGGCAAAGAGCAGACCATACGAGGAGAGGATAGAGGAAGCGATATCCCTTATTCCGTTATTATCGAAGGAGTGGACTAATTTCAATCCTTCGGATCCGGGTATCACGATCCTTGAGAACCTGACCGCTTTCGAGTCGCTGCAGGGAAGCTCCATAACTGAGCTTGATTACAGATCAAAGCTGGGGCTTCTTAAGATGGCGGGCTTTACTCCGATGAAGGGTAAGTGCGCAAGAACGCTGCTTTCTGCAAGCAGCCTTGAAGAGCCGGTTGAGATAAGGCAGAATCAGAGATTCAAGCTGGGAGACATGGTATTTGAGACCAAAAGGAAGTTTATGGCAGGAGGGTGTCACTTAACCGGTATATTTTCAAAATATGACGGCAAGTTTCACGATCACCGCTATCTTTCGGACAGGGAATATAAGATGCCTGCCGCAATTTTCGGGGAAAAACCCAAGTCCGGCGACAGTATTTATTTCATCGCGGATCGTCTTCCCGAAAAAGGTAGCGAAACCTGGTTTTATATAGATATAGATGACAATATCAAAAGAAACCCCATAGAAGACAGATCTAAATCCATGTTTGCAATGACCAGGTGGGAGTGCTACACGGCCGGGGGCTTTAAGGAGATGAAGGTCAAAGGCTATACGGGTGCCTTTCTCTTTTCCGGAGAGATAAGGCTTAATCTTCCGGACGAGGAAGCTGTTATCTATGACGGCGCCCCGATCAAAGGATACTGCATAAGGGCCACTCTTCGGGATGTGCTTTATGATGTAAGACCCAGGCTTCTTTCCGTGGAGGCGTTTTTATTCGAGGTATGGCAGAAGAACACCAAGGCTCTCTCCTATGCGTTTCAGAATGTGAAGCGGCTGCATGTTACAAGTCCTCTGGAGGATGAGGGATATGTCCTTGTCTTTGCGAAGGAGGAAAAGGGATCGTCCTACAGAAGATATGAGCTTTCTCTTACCGGAGGACAGAAGGGAAGATTCTGCTTCTATGAAAGGAAGGAGAAGGGAAGCTTCGATATAAGATTTGACCGCGAGACCTTCGGATTTGAGCCGGTTAAAGTGAAGGATGCAGTAAGGGTCGTGTTATACGATGAAGATGTCATGAGAACTTATCGCATAGGAAAGGTTTTAGGCTATGATGATCAGGAGATAGAGCTTCCTTTTAATCATATCGTACCGGAGTCCTTCGTTCTCCTTGCAAAAAGAAATGACGGAAATGGCGGGGAGATATTTGATTTCGTACGTCCGGGATATCGGGACAGGGATGCACTTACCTTCCATTTGCTGGAAAATGACGGAAGGATAATAATAGAGGATGCGGGAAAATTCATAGGAGCAGAGCTTTTCATAGCGGGGCTTGCGGTTACTGAAGGCCCCAAAGGAAATATAAGAGGCGGCAATCACTTTTCGGCACCGATGCTTGCAAAGGGAGAGCTGTTTTACAATCCTGCCTCCGCAACAGGCGGCGCTTTCAGGGAAACACTTGCTGATGTAAGAAGACGTTTCAGGGAAGATGTATATACTCCCTACACCTGCGTAACGGCGGAAGACTATGAAAGAACGGTGCTTCAAACACCGGGGCTATGTCTGAAAAAAGCGAGAGCCAGAATGGATGAAGCGGAAAACCTCATTCATATCGCCGTTATGCCCGCAACTGACGAGGAATTTCCCAAGCTTTCTCCAAACTATATTAAGGCTATAGGGGAGAGGCTTACGGAAAGAAGACTGCTTACAACAAGATACCAGATAATGCAGCCTTTTTACGTGGGGGTTTCCGTAAGGTGCACGGCTTATGTCAGAAGACACTTTTCCAACTGTAAACAGCGGATAGAGGAAAGACTTAAGCAGGAGATCGATTACAGGAGCGGAGAGAGGAATTTCGGTGAGACTTTGAAATTTGAGCAGGTGTTCCGCGCTTTGGAGGAGCTTGACTGCGTGGAATATATTTATGACCTTTCCATGGTTCCCGAAAACAGGAGAAGGGCAAGGATGGAGGATCAGAACATAATCCCTGCCGAGAACTGTCTTTTGTATCCGGGAGGGATCGAGATCGAGGTCATTACATACGGGGGATAAATGGCAAGATATTCTATTAAAAGAAACCGCATAGAAAGCGGATATATGACGGGTCTTACCTTAACTGACGACGAAAGGATAGTAAGCGCACCGGGAACTTTATACCACGCACTTTTCCTTAAAGGCCTTGACGGCGCGGAAAAAGGAGCGGAATGGGGAAGGCTTTCCTTTACGTGCAGTTGTGCGGAGGATGTGGTATACGCGGTTTTCGTTGCAGCAACCGACCTTACATGGCTAAGACGAGGGAAATACGAAGGAAGCGTGGATGATTTTTTCCTTTCGGAGGATATAGATGTACCTGTTAAGCTGCAGTTATTAAAGGAACTGGGAGCAAAGCGCTTTGTTGCGTCGGATGACATGCTTCTCTATGAGCTTACGGGACAGTATCTGTATGTTGCAATAGATGTTGCGGGAGAGGGGAAGGCTGAGTTTTCCGGCATGGCAGTCGACAGCGCCGGTGATAATTTTATGGCAACATTTCCCGAGATCTACAGGGAAAGAAACAGCTTTTTTCATCGGTATATGTCTGTTTTTTCCAGTATATACGGGGACTTTCAACGCAAGATAGATGATCTTCCAAGTCTTTTGGATCTTGATACCTGTCCGCCGGAGCTTCTTATCACCTACGGGGAATGGATGGGGATAGACCTTTCCGGAGGATTCCTTCCGGAGGATATGTTAAGAGAGCTTGTTAAAAATGCTTATCAGTTGAATAAGATAAAGGGGACGAAGGCTGCCTTTGAAAAGGTACTGGATATAATGCTCGGGGAAAAGGCGATAGTGCTTGAACATAACGAGATACAGGCCTTTATGAAAAAAGAGGATGCAAAGATACCAAGCCTTCTTGAGGGCGGCAGCGTTTATGACATCACGATACTTATAGAGAGCAGGCTTACGGAGGAGTTAAGGCACCAGCTGCTCTATGTGCTGAACCAGTTCAAGCCGGCAAGGACCAGAATAAATCTGTCCCAGCTTGACGATACGCTGACAACGGACAGCAATACGTATCTTGATGTGAACGCAAGGCTTCCGGAGGAGCGGGAAGCGGTGCTTGATTCCGATTCCGCACTGGACGGGGTTATTGTTTTACAGTAAAGATATTGTGTTGTAAAATGTATGGTTGGATATGGCTTGTAAAAAGAAGATCTATTTAAGGTTAAAAAAAAGGGAAGGGTAGATTGACCGATGTCTGTGATTCAGAAAATACTTTTGGCGGCAGCCTGTATCTTATATGCGCTTACGATCTATGGTATATTCAATTTTGAGCTTTACGTTATAATCGTTCTTTTTCTTTTGCACAGCCTTTGTCTTATCCTGTTCACCTACAGGTCATATGCGGGGATCAGAAGAGACGACAGAATGGCGGAGACCAGGGAGCAGGAGATAGGTCTGGAGCTTGCCGAAAAGGATAAAGAGGTAGTGACGCTTCAGGAGAGCCTCGAAAAGAAGGACGAAGAGTATATGGCGCTTTCAAGGGAACATGAAAGCCTTAAGATAGAGAGCGAGAGATATCAGGAGCAGATAAAAGCTCTCGAAGAAGAGAAAAAGAAGATGTCAAAGCAGGCTAAGACCCGGGAAGAAGAGGAAAAAGCCGATGCAAGGGGGCTTTTGCCTCCCGTCTCAGGTGAAGAGGGCGAAGCAAAGACCGTTAATATCATAGAGATCGCAAATATCGCAAAGAACGAACTGGAGGAAAGCGCCAGAAAGGCGAATCTTGTTGTAAACATATCTTCCGCAGCAGATACGCTGATGGTTAAGGCAAATCCTGAAAGGCTTATCGTCCTTTTCAGAAATATTATAGATAATTCCATAAAATACATGAGGAAAGCCGGATCTCTTGTCATAACCATATCAACCATAAATGATGATATCTTCATCGTTTTGAAGGATACGGGAGAGGGGCTTAACGAAGCCGAGACACAGCATATCTTCGAGCTTAACTATCAGGGATCAAACAGGATCAGCGGCAACGGACTGGGGCTTGCTCAGGCGAAGGCCATAGTTGAGTATTACGGCGGAACGATATATGCAAAAAGTACGGAAGGGAAGGGAATGGGCATCTATATCCAGCTGCCCGCATAAGATATGGACAGGCAGACAAAGTCAATTCAAAGAGGGCTGATACTTGCCATCCTGTTCTATTTGATAGTAACAGCTCTCGCAATCTCCATGATGAATGTACAAAGCTCTGTTTTCAGCTCAAGGGGTGTTCCTGAGGTCAATGCGGAACAGAAAAGCGTGAGCAAAGAGGTTAATCTCGAAACGGAGCGTGCCAAGCCTGCGCCCATAGAGGGACTTGTAGCCGGGAATGCCGGGAAGGAAGAGCCGATGGAAGAGTTTCCTTCAGAACCTGCGGAAATTACGGAGCCCGTGACTGAGGAAATCGAAGCACCGACAGAGCCTGCAGAAGATGAGCCCAGGTATTATTCCTTTATAACGGTAAATCATGACACTATCCTTAATATGCGCATAGCTCCGGATATCAATTCAAAGAGCATAGACAGACTGGATCCCGGGACGACGGGATATGTGCTTGATATCGGGGATGAATGGTCGTATGTGGGATGTGACGGCAGGACAGGGTATTGCTCAAATGAATTTCTGTCACTTACGGAGATACAAAAAGAGGATATACCGGCGGAGTATTTTGACGCTGCTCCCGGTGACAGGGTTGAGATAAAGGAAGAGTAAAGCCATGGGACTTGACGACAGGCTCGTAAAGGACACAAAAAAAAAGGTTGAAGATTCTTATAAGGAACCCTTTTATGCAGAGGAGCCTGACTGGCTCATATATGACGAGAGAAAGAAACAGCCCTTTATGAATAAGAACCGGGGAGTTTTCGAAGTTACCGATGAGAAAGCGATCAATACGGAAAAAAGCGTTTTTGACAGAACGGCGGTTTTTGACCTGAGCAGCAAACGTAAGGAAAAGCTTTAGAAAAGAATGGAAAGATACAGCGAAAAGAGCCGAAATACGCCTTATGAAAATTATGGCGAATATATGACCTATATTTTCGACTGCGTTAATACCGGCATAGACCGGTATTTAACGGATATGAAGACGCTCTATGCCACTGAGGACGGAGGATATAAGAATGTTCTCTATCCGGATCTTGAGGTGGCGGGAGATGTCTGTAAGGAGATGCTGTCCGCCTTTATTTCGAACGGAAACGGCAGGGCTTTGGATAAAGAAGAAGCCTCGGATACTTCAGATGAGTCCTATGATGAAAAGGAAGAAGACGATGAAGAGGACGACGATCTTCTGGAGCTTTTGGGAGCTTTTTCATCAGGGCAGGATGGCGGTAAGAAGAAAGACGTAGAAAAGAAGACTGCGGCGGTGTCTTCTCTTTCGGCAAAGGAAAAGCTTGAGTATGCCCAGAAGAAGGCGGAGATAACCGTGGAGGCGGGAATTCCTCTTCCCTTTTACGAGCTGTGCCGCAAGCTTTCCTTTGAACCTTTTACAACCTTCTGTTTTGCGGCGGGTATCCTTTCATCCACCCAGACTGACTATGCCGGGGTATTTCAGATAATAAACGAGAACGCGAATCTTTCTACGCCGACAATAGAGTCCGCTGCGAAGGTCTTTTACGGGTCGGCTTTTTCGATAACCGGAGCGTATGGAGATATGTCAGCCTGTTTAGAGCAGCTCCTTCCGATCCTTCCTTTGAACGTTATAGACAGCATGCCGTTTTCTACCGTGGTCTCTCCGGATAAGAGGATCATAGACTGCCTTTTTGGCAGAAATCCGGAAAAGCTTGATGAAGATTATATAAGGTTTTTCGGGATGCTCACAAAGAACGAGGAGCTTGATCCCATCCTTGCAAACAAGGGCGTTCTGGATGCCATGAAGATATCCTATGATGAAGGAGTAAGGATCTTTTATTACTATGGGGATGAGGGATCCGGCAGGAGATTTTTCGTAAAGCATTTTTGCAAAGAAAAGGATCTTAAAGCCATATCCATAAACTGCAACAAGCTTTTCAACTATGATTATCAGTTTGTGGACAGGGCGCTCTGGGCTGTCGCGAGGGACTGTATTCTCACAAATTCCTGCTGCTGTCTTACGGATCTGTCCTTCAGGGAAGAGGAAAAGGAGAAATTTTTCGGCTACATCGATCTTGCATTTTCAAAGCTTACCGAGCAGGGGCTTACGGTCTTTGCCATGAGCAAGGAGCACATAGATTTCAGGGGAGTTACGAAAAACGAATTTACGGAGCTTGAGATAGCAACGCCCGACACCGGGGAGAGACAGGCCTGCTGGGAGCATTATTCGAAGCGGTTTAAGCTTGCGGATGAGATAGATATGCTTGAGATGTCCACGAAGTTCTTATTCACCCCGGGAAAGATCCATGATGCCTTAAAGCATGCAAGAAGCCTTGCCACCATGGCAGAGGAGTCCGTGATCTCAAGGGATAAGCTCTTCAAGGGCTGCTATAACCAGATGAGCTCGGAGCTTACCCAGAAGGCAACAAAGATAAAGGCGAACTTCGGCTTTGAAGATATCGTAATGAACGCAAGTCAGAGAGAGACCTTAGAGCATGCCATAGACCAGATGAACTTCAGGAAGCAGGTCTATGAGAACTGGAATTATACAAAGAAGTATCCCTACGGACGGGGGCTTTCAATCCTTCTCTTCGGTGCACCCGGAACCGGTAAATCCATGTGCGCACAGGTTATAGCTCATGAGCTTAACCTTGAGCTTTACAGGGTGGATCTTTCGAAAGTTATAGATAAATACGTGGGTGAGACCGAAAAATCAATCTCCATGATCTTCAGGGAGGCCAAAAAGTGTAACGTTGTACTGTTCTTTGACGAGTGCGATACGCTCTTTGCAAAAAGATCGGATGACGGAGGCTCAAACCAGGCATCGAACAATAATAAGACCGCCCTTCTTCTGCAGGAGGTTGAAGCTTATGACGGGGTTTCGGTACTGGCTACAAACTACAAGCACAATATAGATCCTGCTTTCTTCAGAAGAATGAAATACATAGTGGAATTCCAGTTCCCGGATCCGGATACCAGGGAGATGCTCTGGAAGACCACGATACCTAAAGATACACCAATGGCCGAAGATGTGGATATCAGATTTCTTGCAGAGAAATTTGAGTTTGTCGGAGGTAATATCAAGAACTGCATCTTAAACGCAGCCTTCCTTGCTGCTGCGGACAAGGATTCCGACGGCTTCGTGCATATGAAGCACTACCTGCTTGCTATAAAATATGAGTTTGTTAAGGTTGGAAAGGTATTTACAAAGTCAGATTTCGAACCGTATGCGGCGGAAGTAGGACTTGCGTAAAGAAAAACAATCAATCAGGCAAGGTAAGCGTATTTACCCAGTGCATCATTTGTGAAAGCTACTGTCGTTGTCTTTTCAAGCTCGGCCTTTACCGCGTGAATGATGTGGATCATGCCGAGTTTTTCGCCCTTTCCGGAGGCTATGGCGCAGGAATTTAAGAAAACCGACTTTATGGTGCTTCCCGTAAAGTCCTTAAACTGGGAAGCAAGATAGGCAGTATCTATATCTTCCTTTGGAATATCTTCCGTAATGCAGGATTCCCATATCGCAAGTCTGGCGTTTTCATCGGGATTTTCAAAATTGACCACATATCTTATCCTTCTTAAGAAAGCAGGATCTATATTCCCTTTTATATTAGTTGCGAGAACCACGATTCCGTCGTAGGCCTCTATCCTCTGCAGAAGATAGGATATCTCGGTATTGGCATATTTATCGTGAGAATCCTTGACCTCGCTTCTTTTGCCGAAAAGCGCATCGGCTTCATCGAAGAAGAGAACCGAGTTGGTCTTTTCCGCAAAGGAGAAAGCTTTTTCAAGATTCTTTTCCGTCTCTCCTATGTATTTGTCCACAATATGGGACAGGTTCACCTGATATAGGGGCATCTTAAGTTCTCCCGCTATGGCGTTTGCGGTCATTGTCTTACCGGTTCCGGGAGGACCGGAGAGCAGAAGCGATACAGACCTTCCGTAGGGATAGTTTTTCCTCAGGTTCCACTCATCAAGTATTCTGTGGCTTTGCCTTACGCTTGTTATAACGTCATCAAGCTTTTCACGAAGATGGGGCTGTATCTTTACATCGTCAAGCAGGATCTTAGAGTAAACGATACGTCCGAGCGGATCTTCCTCTTTTTTTGTCTGCTGAAGGGTAAGCTTTGAAAAAAGGGTGTCGGGATCATAATCTTCGACCTTATCTTTTTCAAGGAAGGAAGATACGATGCGGGAGGTTTCGCTGGCATTTAAATGATATCTCATCGCAAACTGTGAAGGATCCGCGGGAAGAGAGTACAGATCCTTAAAGCCCTGCCAGAGAGCATACCTTTCATCGAAGGAGAGCTCCTCCGGGAGCTCTTCAAGCATCGACTTCATCGATATCACGTTGTTTGAAAAAAGACAGGGAACATCCGTACACAGTATCAGCGGTATGTTCGATGACAGCACAGGTTCAAGAAGCATCCTTGATAAGAGCTCGGCTCCAAGACGGGTCAGCTCACTGCTGCCTGAGGCTTTCAGGTAATCCTCCGTAATTCCGTAAAAGCAGATCCCTGCCTTAAGGAGTCCGGCTTCCCGAACAAGGGCGCTTCTTATAACGGCTATATCTTTTTTGGCCTCTCTCATGAAGTCGGGAAGGTTCAGAAAAAGAAAAGGCATGTCAAGCTTCAGGGAGATATGCTTTGCGATAAACCGTCTGCCGCCTCTTCCGGAAAGAAGGAGAAGCTGTCCGCCGTTATTAAAGAAATCATATCCGTTATCTATAAAGCTTTTATGGATATAGGGCGGATTAAGTGATATGGCTTCCCGGCCTCCCGGAACGAAAAGATCCGTGAAGGGCGAAAGACAGGGATTTATCTCATCACTTCCTTCAAGGTAGGCCATAAGCCTGTCATCGATACGAACGGGAGCGTACTGAAGAGGAGACCCGGTCCTTTCTATGTGACAAAAGACAGAGGCTTTTTCAGCTTTTGTAAGTATGTCTCTTTCTTCAGGATCAGGAATACCCTCAAGAAGAAAAGCCGCGTGAAGGCAGACCGGACTTCCAAGGTGATAGGAAATTAAGGCTCCGAGCTCCGGATGCATAAGGTCTGCCATGCAAAGATCCAAAAGGGAGCGCAGCACGTTATCTCCCTTAAAAAGTTTAAGAAGTGAAAAATATCTTTCGATCCTTAAGTCGCTAAAAGTATCCCTTTCCGCCTCTGCCTCTCCTTTAGCCCAAAGCTTCATATCCTCGTCGGTTAAGGCGGAGGATATGCGCTTAAGATCCGGCGATTTGGAAAACGGATCATCTATGCCGTTTTCTTCAAAAAAAGCAAGGCATCTTGTTATGATAAGCGCTTCAGTGATCCTAAGGTAGTTCATGCTTAGCTGCCCGTCATCATGCTATTGAAGAGCGGAGCACCGCTCTCCAGTTTGAAGGAGCTCCGACCGCAGCAAGAATCTTCGGAAGAGGAACACGCTGAAGAAGAGCCTTGTTTCTTGTAAGATTTCCACCCTGAAAACGCTCGTCCCCGGCACCTGCCAAAGAGAGGTAGGGCTGCATAAGGTTTATCGCAAGAGCCGTTTCTCCGTCAGTCTTTCCGGGTTTACGTATAAGATGGTGGGTATCTATTGCCATAAAGATACGGGCCAGATCCACAAGATAGTGCTTGTTGTTTATACCCGTCTCTCTTTTCAAGGCGGAATTGAAGCCCGAATAACTTGCAAACTTCGAATTTCCCAGCGCCTTTGCCACGTTTTCGCTGAAGTGACCCGAATCGTGTATCTTTCCTACAGCCCACCCGATAAAGGCGCTGACCTTTGTTGCGATCTTGAAGGGAAGGGCTATGGGGTTGAACCAGGACAGGGCTGACGCGGCTCCCAGGAAGTTTCCGGTTGCGTCTATGGAGTTTGTGATTATCGAAGAGATCGCCATCTTTCTTGCCCTTCTTGCCCTGGATTTTGCAAGTGACAGGAAATACTGTCCCTGGGAATTGTTTGACGCAGCGAGTCCGATCTTCTGCTGCGTATTCTCCATATCATCTTCAGTAACGTTCTGTGCCTGTCCGTTTTGAAGGACAGTATTTTTCCTTGCGGCGTACTGGGTCATGGCGGTTTCAATGTCGGATTCGGTGGACTTGATCCTGCTTACCTCCATTGAGGTCTTGATGGAATCTATTATGCCCTTTACGATCGCTACTACATTTTTAACAACGCCGAAGAGCTTAACGACCCCTTTTATCAAAGGAGTGTCAAGCCACCAGTAAACGATATCTATGAGATCTCCGATCATATCAATGATAAGCTTGAATATGCTTCCTACGTAGGGCCATATCGATTCCCCGTTAGATTTGGCTTTGGCAGCATTTTTTATTTCTTCAACAAGGGAAGCTATGTGCTCGACAAAGCTCAAAGCGCTCTGTATCGTACCTATAATGGAGAGGCTCGTTTTTGCGGCTTCGGAGGGTTCATAAGAATATCCTCCTTTGTCATCTTCTACTTTTTGGATACCTCCGGTTGTCGCCGTTATTATGGCAGGAATGGGTGCCAGTGCAATTCCCCAGTTTGTGGATGCGTCAGCGGCAACTTCGCCGTAGTTTTTTGTGAACATATTGCAGGCATAGTTTATGTCTCCGCCTATCTTCATGGCTCCAACATCGGCAGTCACTGCGCTGAAGGAGCCGGAGAGCGTTCCTAAAAGGGATCCGTCCCAGAAGCTCTGCCGTAGATTTGTAAGGGAGAAAAAGCCGTCCCGTTTTGCGGAAAGATCTTCAATATGCATGTTAAGCTTGTCCGGCCTTAAGCTTTTTCCTATGTCGGTCCAGTCAAACTCACGGGGATCGGCAAATTCCTGGAGAAGTCCTATTCTCATAAGCTCTCCTGTGGCAGGAAGTCCTTTTAAGCGGTGACTGAACCTTCCGCCGAGACGTTCTGCGTAATCCCTTGCAAGCTCCCAAAGGGCGGTATCATCCTCTGCAAGGAGCAGTGTACCGAGATCTCTTTTGCTCTCTTTTGAAAGTCCGCTTGAAGCAAGTACATGAAGAGCCTGTCTCAGCTGATTTATGAGGGCGTCCGGTCCGGGGGCATCCTGACCGTTTACTCCGCCGTTTCTTGAGTCAATATAGGCGTTCAGCAGTATGACAGCCGACATAGCTTCATCCGGCTGCTGAGGATTCTCATTCTGCGCATTATCATTTTGCTGAGGATTCCCGTTTTCACCCTGACCCTGTTCAGGAGCGGGATTATACTTGGATCTTATATCACCAAGCTCAGCTATGTTCGATGCGTCATAAGAGGCATAATACTGGATGGTACCTGCATTTATATGGCGGAAGAAGTCGGATCTTCTTATGGCAATCCGCACCGCTTCCTCCTGACCGGCATTGTCCCAGGTTGGGGATCCGATAAAGCTTGACTGGCTCATGTTCTGCATCGCGGTATAGTCGTCGGAGAAGAATTCACCCTCAACGTACATTCCCTTTACATTCTGACCAAAGGCGTTTTTAACCCTTGCCTTGTAGATCTTTGCAGAGGATTCCGAAACAAGAAAAGAGTTATTGGTTCCCTTTTCATCAATAATAAGGTTCATTTCGGCAGCATCCATGCCGAGAGGCCCGGGAACAGGGACGTTTTGCGGCGGATTCGGATTTGCTCTTGCCTGAATATTAGCGTCAAGCTCCTGCCTTGTCATCTTGCCCCGCTCCTGCCTTGTCTGTCCCGAATCCGTAAGGGCAGTATTTGTCTTTGAAGTAAACTGATTCTTTGCCCTGTAGCCCCTGAAATCGGAAAGGAGCTTCATCCTTATCTTCTTTTTATTGTTTTCACGATAATCGGTGAGGGTTTTGATCCCGTCCGCATAGGCTTCAAAGGTCATTACCTGATGGTATTTTACGGGACGCGCCGCTTCCTCGGTATTAAGGGAACCTTCGCCAAGCTGCTTGTTTTTTACCGGAGTTATGACAGGCGATGCGGAATAGGGATTGCGCCTTAAGTTGTTTATTATCCGCTCAAGGGCATCCATGCTGTAGACCCCGTTGTATTCCGCGATCTTCTTTTTTGCATCTCCGCCGCCGTTTGCGTCAAGAACCTCGCCTATGCTCCTTGTATTACGGTCAAGGCGTCTTGTCATCATGTAATAGATCTGGGCAAGACGGTCGTAAGATTTATATCTTTTTCTGAAGGTTGTGTTACGGTATGCTTCCCGTTTTCTGTCCCAGCGTCTTGCAGTTTCACGGATCTCATCGCTTATAATACTCACATCCCTGAGAGCGGCGTTCATGCTGGATTCAGCACTTTTTCTTCTGCGATCAACGGCAGTGAAAAACTTTTTAAGACCACCTCGTCTTGTATGTGTATTGGTCTCCACTTCAACCCTTATGGAATCAAGCTTCCTTAAATCACGCTGGCGCAGCGCAGCATCATCCGTTGCGGCAAAAAGGGGTTCTTCCTGTCCGGGAACGGCTGCCTGCTGCTCCTGAAGCTCATTTCCTTCCTGGTTTTCAGGGATCTGATCACCGTTATCAATATTCAGCTCGCCGTTATCCTGATCAACTGCATTAAAGGGGATGTTATCCTGGGGCAGGGGCGGCGTGATGCCCTGCATCAGATTATTAACGGCCTGTAAGGAGACTTCTGCATCCATAGGCGAGATACGGCTTTTTGCAAGAAAGTATTCAGCGACGGCGAGATTTGAAGCTCTGACCTTTGCTTTTGCCAGGGCTATGCGGGGCTTCAGCTCTCTTTCGGTAAAGGCAGTATGCTCTCTTGCCATTGTATTTGTTTCTTCAAGGGAGATCCTGTTCTCATCCCTCATGCGGGCAAGAAGGGTGTTTCTTACTCCCTCGGATACGTCCTCACGGTCTTCTTCTCCCGAGAAGACAGAATCGCCCTTATCCATGTAAGAGCGAAGCGCAGGATCCAGACGGTCATCATTTAAGAGAGCTCCGGTGTCGGATAAGAAACCGCTGTCAAATTTCATTTTTTCCGGAGTTCCGGTTCTTGTCGTTTTTGGCATATCAGTCAGTCTCCTCTGCTTCTTTTTCTTTCTCGGATATGTACTTTTCCAGGGCATCAACTCTTGCTTCAAGATCATTAAGATCTGCTATGGTATCAAGGTATGCCATGTACTGATCAAGGGATATCCTTTTAGGATCGTTGCATAAAAACAGTACGTAATCCACGAAGATATCGAGCTGTTCATAAAGGGAGCCCAGATAATAACGGACGTTGTCACGTTCGGCATCAAGCACCGTTTCGTTAAGGGGCATCCTGTAGGTCAGATATACCTGCCTTAAGGGACCATAATAACCGAAGCTTCCGAAAGCAGGGAAAGCCCCGACGGAGATCACGTTATTTAATTCGTTAAGTCCCTGAAGGATCCCGGGTACTATGGCATCGTCTATCTTCTGGGCAAGGGTTGTATGAAAATGGAGGACGGGATAGTCGTCACCCGGGTTTAGTCCCGCTTCAAACGCCGCCTCAAAGATCACGGAAGAGCCTGTAACTCCAAGCATATTCCCCATGGATCTTAAGACATTGCCCTTTTTTTCGCAGGAGCCGAAGAGTGCTTCCATGTCTTCTCTCAGGGCTTCTTCAAATTCAACTATGGTTTCCATATAAGAGCCATCCTTTGTACGTTAATGATATGATTATACCGGGTTTCCCGATACAGTGTTTCTACAAATAAAACTGATTGAATAATACTATATTTTCAGGCATAAAGTAAACTGAAAACTACTTATGGCCAGATACAGAGTAACTGCCAAGACAGTAGATCAAGCGATTCTTCCGACTTATTCCACCATGGGGGCAGGGCTTGCTTTCAGGGTGAAGTTGCTGTGGTCGAGGCTGAAGTTGGGATTAAAGTAGGGATCCCCGGCTTCAAGATCTTTCGCCCATTTTTTTCTGAAAGCTTCCGATTCTTCTTCGTAGCGTGAAGCCCGCCTGTCATCCGTGCCGTTTACATCGGATCCACGGCTTGCGGATTCGTAATGGAAAAGCTCTGCGAAGGGAGTGAAGACATTGACTTTTCCCATATGCCTTAGTTTCAGGCAGAAGTCCACGTCATTAAGAGCCACCGCAAAGCCCGGATCAAGTCCGCCTGCGGCATCATAATCCTTTCTTGATACCATAAGGCAGGCACCCGTAACCGCTGTGAAATTCTGGGCGTAACAAAGACGTCCCATATAGCCAAGGTTTCCTTTTGAGAGCATATAGTGCACGTGTCCTGCAGTACGGTGGGCGCCAAGTCCTATGACAACCCCGGCATGCTGTATGGTGTAGTCGGGATAGTATAGCTTACAGCCCACGGCTCCCACATCCGGTCGTTCAGCATACATCAAAAGCTCCTCGATCCAGTCTCTGGTTATGACCTCGGTGTCGTTATTAAGAAGCAATACGTATTCACCGGAAGAAGCGGAAACTCCCCGGTTTATAAGCTCCGAATAATTAAAGGAATCCTGCTTCACTTCGATTATCTTTATACAGGGAGCTTTTTCAAGTTCTTCGTAGTAGCTCTTTATTCCATCAGTGGTGCTGCCGTTTTCAACAATGACTATCTCAAAGTTTTCGTAGGAAGAGCGCGACATTATGGAATCAATGCAGCGCCTCAGATCATCCTCGTGATCTTTATTGGGGATAATGATGGAGACCGAAGGCTTTGCCGTCAGGGCATATCTTATGCGGAATATGGTGGCAAAGGCTTTGGTGCTTTCTATCTCAAAACCTGACATACCGTCCCGTTCCAGGGCTGAAGCTACCGCTCTCTTTGCGGCAGCTATCGCGTAAGTCTTGGTATTTATATCCGATGCGGTTGAGCCTGCGTGGCTTCTCCAGTAGTAGAGGATATGGGGCACATGGACTATGCCGTCTCCCATTTTTTCGGCTTCTTTTGTAAGACGGAGTATCAGATCGTGATCCTGGCTTCCGTCACATTCGGGACGGAATTTACCGACACGCTCTATAAGCTCCCTTCTGAAAGCGGAAAAGTGACAGATATAATTATTAGCCCTCAGGTTATCCGGGGCATAGTCCGGCTTGAAATGGAGGGTCACCATATTGTTAATGGAGTCACCCTGAAAGGTTGCCTCGTCGGAATATAAAAATGCGGCGTCCTTATTCTCCAGAGCCTTCATGAACTCGTAAAGCGCGGAGGGGTGGAGGAGGTCGTCATGATCCATAAGGGCGTAGAAATCACCTGTTGCAAGCTCAAAGCAGGCGTTTGTATTCTCTGAGATCCCTCCGTTATGTTCGAGCTTCCTGTACCGGATGCGGTTTCCGCCTTCATGGGCTGAGTACTCCGATACTATCTCACCTACATACTTATGCTCATCATCCGAGCCGTCTGCAAGGCAGAGCTCCCAGCCTTCGTAGATCTGGGCTTCGATACAGTCAAGAAGCTCTCTCAGGAACTTTTCCGGGGTATTATAGAGGGGGATGAGGATCGAGAAAACGTGATCCTTTTTGAATCTGCGTTTTTTCGCGGCCTCAAGCTCTTCTCCCTTAAGGAAGCTTTCCGTGCCGTGATATTTATAGGCTGCCCGCTCAATTCGCTTTGATTTAAGCTTTCTTATGACTTCCTTCAAGGAGCCGAGCCGGACGATGCGCATCACGCCGTTTTTGAAATGTGACCAGGCGAGTCTGAAGGGCCAGATCATCTTATAGATAAGACTCTGTTTCAGGGCGTTCCATTTAAGGGAAAGCTCGGCGTGCTCGGCTTCAAGATCCGTGAGCGCCCTTGTGAGCTTTTCGTTCTTTTCCCTTTCTTTTTCATAGAGGCCCTTGTAGTAGGACAGCATTTCTTCGCTGTTTATATCTCTGCGTTCTTCTGACATTCCTCATCACCTGTATATACGCGTCCTTTTCCGTCCATAAGGGCGGGACGGATAAGGATGGAGCCTTTTATATCATATTTTTCCGTATCTTCCGCCGGGATCCTTGCGATGAAGCCGGAAGAGGCGCTTTTCTTAAATCGGGGAAAGGCCTCGCCGACGTCGGATCGCTTAACTTCAAAGCCTTCCGCAACGATCTTTCTGCCCTCGCATTCTATCACCGCGCAGGGCTTCAGGTCGGAGGGAAGCTCCGTAAAGATCCAGCCGGTCACCTCGTAGAAGTCTTCATTGCCGTAGGCATCGGACAGCCTGTATTCAAAGCTGTCGAGATTTGCGTGAACATGTTTTTTATTACGCAGCCTGCCGTTTAATGGTAAGACCTCCGACATTCCCATAAGCTCCCACTCGCTTGAAAGGTTAAGATCAAAATCCAGCCTGTAGGGGGAGAGGTTTTTATTAATGTAAGGATCACCTTCATCGGTAATATCCCCGTGCTTAGCGGTGAAATACAGGCGTTCGTTCTTAAGGCGCTCGTAGGAAGCCCTGTCTTTGGTGTCATCAGCCCTTGTGGCACCCTCAAAGTGTATCAGATGCCTGGAGTTTATGCAGATGTTGTTAAGCCTTTTTTTATAAAGCCTTATGCAAAGATCCACGTCGTTGTAGGCTACGGGCAGGCGTGTATCGAAGCCTCCAAGCTGCTCGAACCTGTCCCGGCTTACCGCAAGGCAGGCACCTGTCACCGCTATGGTATTTATGTCATGATCGCTGTAGCCGAAGTAGTATGAATCATCCTTGTAGCCCTGAAGCTTGTTTGAAGGACCGCTGTGAAGAAGGACTATGCCGCAGTGCTGTATCCTTTCTTCCCCGGGATAAAGGAGTTTGATCCCGACAGCTCCCGCGTCTTCCCCGTCAGCCCTTGCCGCCATCTTTTCAAGGATGCCTTTTTCGGAGCGGGGGATAATAACGTCATCGTTCATGAAGATAAGGATATCTCCCTTTGCCATTGAAGCGCCGTAGTTATTAAGATCTGAATAGTTGAATTCCTCGGGACTGTAAAGATATCTTATGCCAAAAGCCCTCGATATCTCTTCATATCTTCTTTTTGCCCCGTCTGAACTTCCGTTATCCACAAGGATAACTTCCACATCATCGGATATCAGGGAGTCGCTTATGGAGCTTACGCATTTTTCCAGCATGTCGGGATGATCCTTTGAAAGGATCACTATGGATATCTTCCCGTGGAAGCTGTCAAAGAACAGATCCGGCTTTTCGGGATCACTCCTTCGTCTTTCCTTGCTTCTGTGATAAAGAACCTTGGGAATGTGGCAGACCTTGTGTCTTGAAAATCCGTCAAGCTTATCGGGGTTAAGTCCTTTTTTAAGGGCTGTCATTCCGGAGATGTAGCCTAAGCTTCTTTCATTCTCCGGAGAATATGCAGGTTTGAAATAAGGCTTTGTCCTGCGGTTATCAAGCACCAGATCCTCATCGCAGTAGATAAGATCATAGTCCCCTTTTGAGGCGGCTCTTGCAAATTCGGCAATCGCATCGGGGTCGGGGATATAGTCGTCACTGTCAAAGACGATATCATAGGCCTCATTAAACCTGTCTATAACATGGCGGTCGGTCTTTCTTCCGCGCCAGGTCTCAGTCAGCTTCAGATAGCGCAGATACCTTGTCATATTCCCTCTTTTCTCCGGGAGTCCGCTTTATCATGCCTTTAAGTCCCCTGGGTTCGGTTTCGTATTCCGTAAGCTTTGCCAGTATGTCATCGTAGAGCCCGTCATCTATCATCTGTATTGTATATTCCATACTGAAAGAGGTGAGCCCGTCCGGCAGATCGAAAATGATCTGGGGATCGGCAGTATCAAAGACTATGGTGCTTCCGCAGACCCTGCCGTTTACCAATGCTTCCTTGACCGTTGACTTAAGAAGCCTTACCATGCACCTGCACTCCTGCGGGTCGATCCTAAGCTTTTTCACCCCTACGGGCAGCGGGATCTCAAGGCTTACCTTAAGGTCGTCGGTGATCTTTCCGTCCATGACAGGCATGCTGCCTTCAGCGAAGCCCTCGCCCTTGTCGGCGTAAACTCTTGCATGGGCGGGACGCATAAGCCACTTCCTGCCCTCCATTGCCTCAGATAAGGTAACGCCGCCGCAGCCGAAGATACTGTACATCTTGTCAAGGGAGATATAGTCTCCTGCGATCATGTGCTGAAGCTCCATTTCCTTTACGCCGTATTCTGCTTCCTTACTTATATCAAGCCCTGCGGCCTTGTAAAGGAGCGCAGTGTCACAGATCCCCGGATGATCGTTAATAAGATACCTCAAAGCCCTGTAGACTATGAAGTCGGGATCTGCTCCGTCCTGTATCCATTCGTAGTCGGTTATATTCCAGGCTCCGTCCTGGGTGATCATTATATTGGAGAATATAAGATCGAGATCGTTCAGTTTCTTTGCTTTAACAAATCCGGCGAACTGCCTTATGATCTTAAGGGCGGCATTCTGTCTGTTTTCCTTGAAAAGTCCTTCAAGGATATTGTCAAGGGTACGGCCTTCAAGATATTCAAACTGAAGCCCCTTAAAGCCGCCGTCTGTATCGGTAAGGAGCCTTACCTTATTAACCCTTACGGGGGAATTCTTTAAGATGGCACCAAGTTTTACCGAAGTGTCATACATCTTCAGAAGATGAGCTTCGGCTGCCGGGGTCTTGGGGTATTTAACGATATACTTCCTGTGGTAGCCGTCAGTCAGAAGATCCGTTCTTATCTGGTACTTTGGATCCCTTTCATCTGAGTGCTTTGAATAAAGGATCCTTCTTACATCAAAGCTTTCTATACGATCCTCCACCGACATAAGAACCAGGAAGGAGTTTGAGATTTCCGGGAATATCTCTTCCCGTATGGCTTCGTCAAAGACCTTTGCTTCATCAAAGGATATGAAGCGGCTGTTGTCGAAGTTTCTGGGATTTCCGTGGATCTCACCGGGCTTTGGAAGCCTTTCGTCGGAGAAGATGACTTCGGGAAGCTTATAGTCGGGATAGGGGTAGTAGAACTCCGTTCGAAGTCCCGCATTTTTTGCCAGAGCTGTGAGTCCGTTTCTGGAAAAGGTCCTTACGTTTCCTGTGCCGACATAGCCTTCGATACCGTCATAAAAGCCGGAGGTATGATCTTCACGGCTTCCCGCAAGGTATTTAAGTCCGTATTTATTCTCTATGGCAACGACTATCTCCCCACCCTGAGCCAGGTGGGGGATCAGCATTTTAAGCATCGCCGGGTAAGGATCCTTACCGCCGCCTGATATATAGGAGCCTGCATATTCCAAAACCCCTATGAGAAATATATAATCGTATTTTTCCTCAAGATGAGGCTCGATAGCTTCAAGGTTTCCGACTATTATCTCTATGTTTTCCTGATCTTTGTTGCGCCAGGCATTTATCTGGCTTCTTTTATAGGAAAGCTCTATTGCAGTGACTTTTGAGGCTTTCTTCGCCAAGGCTCCGGTAACGGCCCCGCAGCCGGCGCCTATCTCCAGCACTTTGTGTTTTTTCTGTATGGGGATGAAATCCGCTATGTTGCCTCTCTTGTCCGATAAATGGTACAGGGCATTCCAGCTGGCCATGCCGGCGATCACTTCATTGTAGCGCTCGGCGGGCTCTTCCTTTACGATCCTTAAAAGCTCGTCTTCAATGCTTCCTTCACTGTAGAGATCCTCTCCGCTGTAGTAGGTAAGATCAAGCTCTACTTTTCCTGCTTTCTCAGATTTCTTTTCCATTTTTGAATAATTGCACCTCTGAATCCATATCGTAGTAGCCTACAGTGTCTTTGGAAGAAATGACCTGTACATTAAATATATCATATAATCTGTGATATACGGTAAAATTCCCTTCGCGGTAGCCCACAAGACCAAGGGAAATGAGGTAATCACCGCCCTGGAGCATCATGTTCTGGGTGAAGGTTGCGACTATCTCGTCCCCATTATGGCATTCGCCTGTGGAGAGCTTTTCAAACATTGTATTTGTGCCCGTTATCTCTACTCCCATCCGGTTCTTTATGGATACGGCGATTATGGGCTCCGAGATGTCGGCGTGATATTTTGTCTTTACCCTTACGGAGTAGGAATCCCCCTTTATAACGGTGTTGGTCATATTCCCGGAATTATCTATGAGGCAGAAGTCCTCGATCTCCGCAAGTCCGCTTCCGTAGGTGTCGTTTGAAGGGTTTAAGGTCATGTAGGATTTCCACATGCCGTCTTTTTTATTGCGGTTCAGCGAGCCAACGAGCTTACCGTCCTTATCCACCTTTTCGGAATGGGACATGGCGGAGCTTGTCTGGTTAACAAGAACCTTTTTGTACATATCGATTATCTCCTTGGGTTTTCCCTCGGAGAGCTTGATCCCGTGGTCAAGGAGAATTACGCGGTCACAGTATTTGCTGATGGAGGACAGGTCGTGGGATACAAAAAGGATGGTCTTGCCGGCTTTCTTGAACTCTTCAAATTTGTGATAGCATTTATTCTGAAAGAAGACATCCCCCACGGAGAGAGCCTCGTCCACCACCAGGATCTCGGGGTCGATGTTTATGGCAAGGGCAAAGGCCAGGCGGACAAACATACCGGAAGAATAAGTCTTTACCTTCTGGTTTATGAATTCACCGATGTCGGCAAAATCAAGGATCGCCTCAAGCCTTTCATCAATCTCTTCTTCCGAAAAGCCGTTCATGGTGCCGTTTAAGTAGACGTTTTCGATGCCCGTAAACTCCATGTTGAAGCCGGCTCCGAGCTCTAAGAGAGCAGAGATCCTGCCGTCTATGGTGACGTTGCCCGCAGTCGGGGAGAGAACGCCTGTTATTATCTTGAGAATGGTGGATTTACCGGAGCCGTTGGTTCCTATGATGCCTACGGTCTCTCCGCGCCTTACCTCTATAGACACATCCTTTAAGGCATAGTGCTCCTTATAGAGCTTTCTTTTGCCTGCAAGTCCAAGCGCTTCCCTCATGCGGTCACGCTGCCTGTCATAGAGCTTATACATCTTGTCCAGATGTTCCACATCTATGATGACGTCCTGATTATCCGGATCTGATCTCATGTAAAATGCTGTCTTCCTAAATAATAAGTAACCATAATCTTTCTTACCCGTGGTATTGTATCTATTTTCGCGGCTTGGGTCAACTGATGAGCAGGCAGTGGCTTAATCAAATGTGTTGGCTATGTCAAGACAGATATGTTGTCTGTTCCGGTGCCAGATGCGCATGGCGCATCTAAACGGCACTCAAAATATGCCAAAGGGCATATTTTGCGGTCAGGGCCAACGCTCAGCCAGGCTAACTTCCGCGACGCACTAAGATTCAGCTAAAATGCTCGATAAATCCCGCATTTTTTAACGCTGAACCCAAGTGCTTACGGGAAGTGGATCTTGGCTTCGCTAAAAGCGGCCCCTAATTCCCTCACATACAACATATCTGTCCTGACAGTTACTCTGTGCTAAGCTATGAGCAGAAAAACGGCAGTATTGAACGGATATTTGTACAAAGAACCACGTGTTCTGTACTTTTTTCAAGACATTAAATAAGTAAATTGACATACGATAACGGTGGTGTTAAGTTATTGTATACAAGAAACGAACGTACGCATAACAGAGCCGTGGGGCTTTGATGGTACGCAGGATTTTATATCAAAAGGAGGATATTATGGCAATGAGAGAAGAGTGGAGAGGGTTCAAAGGTACTCACTGGGTTGACGATGTAAGTGTCAGGGATTTCATCCAGGACAACTATACACCGTATGACGGAGATGAGTCTTTCCTTGCAGGTCCTACCGACGCTACCAACAAACTTTGGGGCAGGCTTCAGGAGATCCAGAAGGCTGAGAGAGATAAGGGCGGAGTCCTTGAGTGCGAGACAGAGATAGTTTCATCTCTTACAGCATACGGCCCCGGCTATATCGATGAGAGCATGAAGGATCTGGAGCAGATCGTAGGTCTCCAGACAGACAAGCCCCTTAAGAGGGCATTCATGCCTTACGGCGGAATCAAGATGGCTCAGGAAGCTGCAGAGCAGTACGGCTATCACGTAAACGAGAAGTACAACCAGATCTTTAATGAGTATCACAAGACTCACAACCAGGCAGTTTTTGATGCTTATACAGATGAGATGAAGGTTGCGCGCCACACACATATCGTTACGGGACTTCCCGATACATACGGACGCGGACGTATCGTCGGCGACTACAGAAGGGTTGCTCTTTACGGTATCGATTACCTCATCGAGAAGAAGATGCAGGACAAGAAGAACACAGGCCACGGCGATATGACCGATGATGTGATCAGACTTCGCGAGGAGCTTGCTGATCAGATCAAGGCTCTTAAGGGCATGAAGGAGATGGCAAAGATCTACGGATTTGACATCTCAAAGCCCGCTTCAAATGCCAAGGAAGCGGTTCAGTGGCTGTATTTCGGATATCTCGCTGCTATCAAGACCCAGAACGGTGCAGCAATGTCAGTTGGCCGTATCTCAACCTTCCTTGATATCTATATCGAGAGAGACCTTAAGGAAGGCACACTTACAGAGAGCCAGGCTCAGGAGCTCATCGACCACCTTACAATGAAGTTCAGGATGGTCAAGTTTGCCCGTATCGAGTCTTACAACCAGCTCTTCTCAGGCGATCCCGTATGGGCTACACTTGAGATGGCAGGTATCGGTATGGATGGCCGCTCAATGGTTACAAAGAACGACTTCAGATTCCTCCACACACTGGAGAACATGGGACCTTCGCCCGAGCCCAACCTTACAGTGCTTTACAGCTCACAGCTCGGTGATGCATTCAAGAAGTATGCTGCAAAGATCTCAGTCATGACTTCTTCCATCCAGTATGAGAACGACGATGTCATGAAGCCTATCTGGGGCGATGACTACAGCATCTGCTGCTGCGTATCAGCTACACAGACAGGTAAGGAGATCCAGTTCTTCGGCGCAAGAGCTAACCTTGCAAAGGCTCTCCTGTACGCTATCAACGGCGGTAAGGATGAGAAGCACAAGGATAAGGAAGGCAAGCCCATGCAGTGCGGTCCCGAGCTTGCTCCCATCACATCGGAGTATCTTGATTATGACGAGGTTATGCACAAGTATGATATCATGCTTGACTGGCTGGCAGGTCTCTATGTCAACATCCTGAACCTGATCCACTACATGCATGACAAGTATTACTATGAGGCAGCTGAGATGGCTCTTATCGATACCGACTTAAGGCGTACATTCGCTACAGGTATCGCAGGCTTCTCACACGTTATCGATTCACTGTCAGCTATCAAGTATGCCAAGGTTAAGGTAATACGTGATGAGTTCGGTATTGCTACCGGGTTTGAGACAGAGGGAGACTTCCCTAAGTATGGTAACGATGATGACAGGGCTGACGAGATCGGTGTATGGCTGCTCAAGACCTTCATCACAAAGGTTAAGAAGTATCACACCTACAGGGATTCAGAGCCTACGACCTCCATCCTTACGATCACATCCAACGTGGTTTATGGTAAGGCTACAGGCGCTACTCCTGACGGAAGAGAAGCTTACAAGCCTTTCGCTCCCGGTGCTTCACCTTCTTACGGCGCAGAGACAAGCGGACTCCTTGCTTCACTGAATTCAGTGGCAAAGATCCCTTATGAGTACTCACTGGATGGTATCTCAAATACCCAGACCATGAGCCCTGACGCTTTGGGACATGATGATGCTGAGAGAGCTGAGAAGCTGGTTTCCGCTATGGACGGATATTTTGACAACGGTGCTCATCACCTTAACGTCAACGTATTCGGCACAGAGAAGCTGCTTGACTGCCAGGCGCATCCTGAGAAGCCCGAGTATGCGAACTTCACGATCCGTGTTTCCGGATATGCCGTTAAGTTCATAAGCCTTACTAAGGAGCAGCAGGACGACGTTATCGCTCGTACATGCCACAAGAAGCTTTGATGCTTTAGCTTTGAAAAGTTAATGGTATTAAGCCCGGGACTTGCAAAAAGTCCCGGGCTTTATTATCATCATTACAAGAGTTTAAGATTGTGGCTTTCGCTTCCGGAGCTTGATGCTTTCTGTTTGTTGTTTTTTTCTGACTATGGTTCTAAGAAACCGCATTTAATGTGTTCAAACATGACGGGATCGGCGTTATTCGCATCCATGCTCAGTAACGCCTCGCGGGTACATCCATGTACCCGCGCCCCTGAGAGCGTAGCGGTTCCTAAGAACCATTACGTCAGAAAAAAGAACTGCACAGAAAGCATCAAGCCCCGGAAGCCCTGTACACTGTGAAAGGAAGTTGGTTATGAAGGGTGCTATACATTCTCTGGAATCATTCGGGTCGGTGGACGGACCCGGGATCAGGTATCTCATATTTCTTTATGGATGTAATATGAGATGCAAATATTGTCATAACGTGGATACCTGGGATAAGTCGAGATGTACCCAGTTTGAAGAGCCTGACGACCTTTTGGATAAGGCCGAGAGGTACAGGTCGTACTGGGGAAAGGATGGCGGAATAACGGTGTCAGGCGGAGAGGCGCTTCTGCAGATGGATTTTCTGCTTGAGCTTTTTAAGAAAGCCAAGGATAGGGAGATAAATACCTGCATTGACACTTCTGCGCAGCCCTTTACCAGGGAACAGCCGTTTTTCGGGCAGTTTGAGGAGCTTATGAAGTATACGGATCTTGTACTGCTTGATATAAAGCATATAGATCCGGAAGAGCATAAGAAGCTTACGGGGTTTGATAATGCAAATATCTTAGATTGCGCAGAATATCTTTCCGAGATCAAAAAGCCTATGTGGATAAGGCATGTGCTGGTGCCCGGGATCACGGATGTGGATGAGTATCTTAACAGAACGGCTGATTTCATTCATTCGTTAAGGAATGTGAAAAGGGTTGATGTGCTGCCGTATCATACACTTGGAGTGCATAAGTGGCGGGAGCTTGGGATACCGTATCAGCTGGAGGACGTGGATCCTCCGTCTCAGGAAAGACTGCAGCATGCAAAACTTGTGCTTGGTGACGAGCATTGAAATCAAGGGGTACGAAGGAAATGGGTAACGAGGGTACAGAACAGATAAGGATAGTACAGGAGACCGTTGCGGGCAAGGAGATCACCTTTGCCCATATCATAGGGAGTCCCGCACCGGTCATTTTTCAGAAACTGGGGCTTAATCCCCAGATTGACTATAATTCTTCAGCCATAGGGATCATGAACATGACGCCTCCGGAGTCTGCGGTCATAGCTTCCGATATAGCCATCAAGAGCGGAAATATCTATCTGGGCTTTGCTGACAGATTTACCGGAACCCTTATTATCACCGGCGAACTGGCGGATGTGAATTCGGCTCTTACTGAGATAGTTAATTATTTCCGGGATGAGCTTGGCTATGTGGTCTGCAGGATCACAAAGAGATAGGCTGTCATGGCATCTTTAACTTCAAAAGAGCTGCTGGAGAAGATATTCCACGATGATTATGAGCATTTACGAGCCAGGACTCTTCGGATGACGAGGCTTCGCATCCCCGGGAAGGAAGTGTGCCTTGCCCATGTCTTCACACCGACTGACAGCAGCATATATCAGAATCTGGGACTCCATATCGGTGTGCATGAGGGGGAGGATCATACAGGGGAGACTATAGGGCTTATAAGATTCACTCCCTGGGAGGCTGTGGTTGTGGCAGCGGATACCGCGCTTAAGGCGGCGGATGTGGAGATAGGGTTCATGGACCGGTTTAACGGATCACTGATCATTACCGGGCAGAGGTCGCAGGTGGATACCGCGGTTTCGGAGACGGTTTCTTTTTTCGGAAACGAGCTCGGGTTTGCCGTATGCGAAGTGATGAGGAGCTGATGTCATGAAGAAGATGTTTCTTATGGGCAGGAGTGAGGCGGGGAAGACTTCGCTGACACAGGCTCTTAAAGGGGAAAAACTTCATTACAAAAAGACCCAGTATACCAATATAACGGACGATATGATAGATTCCCCGGGAGAGTATGCGGAGTCAAAGTATTTCAGTCTGGGACTTGCGTGCTTTTCTTTCGAAGCGGATGTTGTAGCCATAGTTCAGTCGGCGGATGAGCCTTATAATCTTTTCGGGCAGTGTCTGCATACTTTCATACAAAGACCCCTGATCGGCGTCATCACGAAGACGGATTCATCCTATGCCAATATTCCCATGATAAGGCTCTGGATGGAGGATGCGGGCTGTGAGAGGATCTTTGAGGTGAATAACGTGACCGGAGAGGGGCTTTCGGAGCTGATGGAATACCTTGAGGAGGAGCCCGAGCGTCTGACGCTGGAGCAGGCAAAGTTCAAACAGAGCCTTGGGATCAATGAATGGGATCCTCTTCCTCCGGGAGTCAGTTATCCTTAGGATCTGTTCAGGTTGTTCTGTAGCTTTAGTTTTCCAGCAGATATTCAAGAAATGCTATGCCGTTATCGATATAAGAGGAGTTGGGACTTAAGGCATAGTAGCAGTCTTCGTCAAAATAAGAATGAGGCTCTCCGGTGACATCGGTAAAGCCTTTTTTTATTGTCCCGCTCTCGCTTATGTTTACGGCAAACGGAAATCTGTGGGTTTCATTCGTGGCGGGATCTTCGTAGTCTGTGTAGATTATCTCATATCCCTCGGATTGCAGTTTCGTAAAGAGTTCCTCAGGCAGCACTGCGGAAAGATCGGCAAAGGCCTGATGGGAGGCAAGCTCTTCCATCACCTCCTTTGTGGAGATGGTGGCATCTATCGCGCCCACGTTATATTCTGCCAGAAGCCGCTGCATGTAGGAGCTTGCTATAAGGTCGTAGCCTTCAAAGGTGAAATCCGCTTCAAGTCTCATTTCCTGATGAATCGGATCGAAATCCTCACGGGTTTTTGAAAAATCATTAATAAGGGTTTCGTCCATGAGATCAGTTGCATTCGAATTGATCATTGCAAGACAGAAGACGGTTTTTTTTGCAGTCATCCTCCCGTGTATAAATGAAGTGAGGGCGTAGATCAGGATCAACCCACCGATTATCGGGATCTTGTAATAATCCCAGATGTACTGAAGCTTCTGTTTTGAGTTCAGATTACTGAATTTTGAGGTTTCCCTGCCTGTTTCTTCCTTCATGCCGTTGTGTTATACTGTTTCATATTATTATTTATGATCCGGCAGGCAAAAGCCGCGCCGGAAGACGAGTTACTTTTTCGATTATAGTTGATTCACCGACGGGAGGCAAACATGGACGATCTTTATGTTGAGTGCCTGGTGGCGAAAAAGCCCAGGGCTTCGGAGACTCTGATAAAGGGTGTAGCTTACGGGGCAACGGCTCTGTTTCTCATTCTGGGACTTACGAGTCTTTTATTCCTCATAGGGTTTGGCGTCATGCTCTTCGTGGATTTTCTGTTGCTTCCAAAACTTTCGGTGGAATACGAATATCTGTATGTTTCCAAGACTCTGCAAATCGACAGCATATATTCAAAGCAGAAGAGGAAAAAGACGGTGGAATATGAGCTGGACAAGATGGAGATCTTTGCAAGAGAAGGCGCCTGGCAGCTTGATGAATATAAGAACATGCAGACTGTTAACAGGGACTTTTCTTCAGGGAATGAGGGGACCGACACCTGGATCATGATCGTGCATAACGGTCAGGCAATAGACAGGGTCAGGCTTGAGCCTAACGAAGAGCTTATAAAGGTGATAAAAACCCTGTATCCCAGAAAGGTATTTTCCGAAAAATAAAAATACGTGACTTCTCGTTTTTTCCTATGATTTGTGTTATACTCGATAAATTATAAGCAGATCGGGAGTTCAGACAGGAGGGCTTAAGATATGAGCAGGATTATCGGAGACGGCATAACTTTTGACGATGTACTGTTGGTTCCATCTTATTCAGAGGTCATACCAAATCAGGTAGATATCACGACCAATCTCACAAAGAGCATAAAACTGAATATACCCATGATGAGCGCAGGCATGGATACGGTCACGGAAAACCGGATGGCAATAGCCATGGCCAGGCAGGGTGGGATCGGCATCATTCACAAGAATATGTCGATAGAAGCCCAGGCAGACGAGGTGGACAAGGTCAAACGTTCGGAAAACGGCGTCATAACGGATCCTTTCTCACTTTCCCCGGATCACACTTTGGAAGACGCAGACAATCTAATGGGCAAGTTCCGCATATCGGGAGTCCCCATCACGGAGGGCAGGAAGCTTGTCGGGATAATCACTAACAGAGATCTGAAATTCGAAACTGACTTCACACAAAAAATAAGAGACAGGATGACAAAGGAAAACCTTGTCACGGCTAAAGAAGGGATAACCCTTGAGGAGGCAAGACGGATACTTGCGGATGCAAGAAAGGAAAAGCTTCCCATAGTGGATGATGAGGGAAACTTAAAGGGTCTTATTACCATAAAGGATATAGAAAAGCAGATCAAGTATCCCAATTCCGCAAAGGACGAGAAGGGAAGGCTGCTCTGCGGCGCAGGTGTCGGGATAACGGCAAACGTGCTTGAGAGGGTGGAGGCTCTTGTAAAGGCTAAGGTTGACTGCATAGTCCTTGATTCCGCCCACGGACATTCGGCTAATGTTATCAAATGCGTAAAAATGATAAAGGATGCCTATCCGGAGCTTCCGGTAATAGCGGGAAATGTGGCTACGGGAGAGGCTACCGCGGATCTTATAAAGGCCGGAGCGGATGCGGTTAAAGTCGGAATAGGACCAGGCTCCATCTGCACAACGAGAGTCGTGGCAGGAATAGGCGTACCGCAGATAACTGCCATCATGGACTGCTATGAGGAAGCTAAAAAACATGATGTTCCCATAATCGCAGACGGAGGAATAAAGTACTCCGGAGATATCACAAAGGCAATTGCGGCGGGCGGATCCGTCACCATGATGGGATCAATGTTTGCAGGCTGTGACGAGGCTCCCGGAGATTTCGAGCTTTTCCAGGGCAGGAAATACAAGGTGTACAGAGGCATGGGAAGCATATCCGCAATGGAGAACGGCAGCAAGGACAGGTATTTCCAGGAGGGGGCAAAGAAGCTTGTTCCCGAGGGAGTGGAAGGCCGTGTTGCTTACAAGGGAACCGTCGAGGATACCATATATCAGCTCATTGGAGGTTTGAGATCCGGAATGGGCTATTGCGGGGCAGACAGTATAAAGAAGCTTCACGAGACCGGAAGATTTGTGAAGATTTCAAGCGCCTCATTGAAGGAGAGCCATCCTCACGACATTCATATCACTAAAGAAGCACCGAACTATGCGGTGGATGACAATTAAGAATGCTGCGTTACATATGGCATGAATTTAAGCGGAGCTTAAGATCAGCCTATTCTATAAAATACATTATCGGGATAATTGCCGTATGCATAGCCGCTAATCTGGCAATGATAGCTTTCAGGGACTATGTATACGGCACAAACGACGGGACCTACGGGTACAACATCATCATGTTTGCAGGGGGTTTCTTCTGGTTACCCTACTATACGACGATCTTCATTGCCGACATGGTCTTCGGCAGGACCTATCCCGATCCCTTTATAAAAGATGCGATAACAAAATACTTAAGACGGCCGAAGCTTTACATAGGAAAGCTTATTGCCTGCTGGCTTATGCTTGCGGTCTATGTACTGCTCTCGTTTGTGTTTTTTATCGGTTTTTCCACGCTTTTTCAGCTGTCTACGGGAACCCTGTCCATGGAGGTTGTGAAGGAGTTTGCGGTTAACGTGCTTTGCGCCACGCCGCTTCTTGCTGCAGGGTGCTCTCTGGGGATGATGTGTCTTTATTGCATGGATAAGAAAAGAAATGCATTTATTCTCTTCTGGGTATTGACCATCCTGATCCCAAGGGTCATAATGCTCCTTGGCGCGGAGCCTTTAAGCATAGCCTTTTTCAAGCTATTAAAGGATAAGGTGCTCCTTACGCCGCAGTTTACCACCTTACAGTTTTTCACATCAAGGGATGTGCCTTTGATATTGATAACAAGTTCGGTTTACATAATACTTTCGACCCTTGTGGGCGGATATGTATTCTGCAGAAAGAGGATAGACAATCTCCCGGCCAACGCGCACGGAGCAGTGAAGAAGGATAACTTAAAAGGATGATACTTGGAAGAAACAGCAAGTGCTGGTGCGGCAGCGGCCTTAAGTATAAAAACTGCCATGAGCTTTTTGATGACAGGATCGCGGATTTTAAGCGCAGAGGCTATAAGGTTCCGGGGCATGACATAATAAAGACTCCGGAGCAGATCGCGAAAATAAAGGAGAGCGCCGTTATCAACAGAGCCTGTCTTGATTACGTCGGAGAGCATATAAAGGCCGGAATATCCACACAGGAAATAGACGACTGGGTTTCAAAGGTAACAAAGGATATGGGAGGCATACCCGCAACTCTCGGATATGAGGGATTTCCCAAAAGCGTCTGCACTTCGATAAATTCCCAGGTGTGTCACGGAATACCTTCAGAGGAGGACATATTGGAGGAGGGGGATATAATAAACGTTGACTGCACAACGATCCTTGACGGCTACTATGCCGACAGCTCCAGGATGTATATGATAGGGGGGGTTTCCCCTGAAGCAAAGAAGCTTGTGGAGGATGTGCATGAAGCAGTGAATGTGGGACTTCGGGCGGTAAAGCCCTGGACACCTTTAGGGGATATGGGAGCAGCGGTTAATGAATTCTGCATGTCAAAGGGGTATTCCGTTGTGCGGGAGATCGGAGGCCACGGAGTAGGACTTGATTTCCATGAAGATCCCTGGGTCAGCTATGTGGCTGAGCGCGGAACCGAGATGCTTATGGTTCCGGGGCTCATGTTTACCATAGAACCCATGGTCAATATGGGAGGACCTGACATCTTTATCGATGCGGATAACGACTGGACGGTCTATACCGATGACGACAGCCTTTCGGCTCAGTGGGAGGTTCAGATAGTCGTTACGGAAGACGGCTACGATCTTATTTCGTGGTGATTATATTTTAAGGAGAACAGATGATGAGCAGTATACCGAAGGACTACAGATCGGCGCTTGATATTAAAAAGACGCAGATAGCAATAAAGGAAGTAAAGGATCATTTTGAGAGGTCGCTTGCAAAGCACCTTAATCTTACCAGAGTTTCGGCTCCGCTTTTTGTTACACCGGAATCGGGTCTTAATGACAATTTGAACGGAGTTGAAAGACCCGTCAGCTTTGATCTTAAGGAAACGGGAACTGTGGTTGAGATAGTCCAGTCCCTTGCAAAGTGGAAAAGGATGGCGCTTGGCAGATACGGGTTTGCTCCGGGAGAAGGTCTCTATACCGATATGACGGCTATAAGGCGTGATGAGGATACGGATAATCTGCATTCGGTCTACGTTGACCAGTGGGACTGGGAGAAAGTTATAGAAAAAAAGGATCGTACCTTTGAAACCCTTAAAGCAAATGCGGATGCCGTATATGAGGCAATGAAGGAAACCGAGAATTATATCTCGGACAAGTATGATTATATAAAGGATCAGCTTCCGGAAAAGCTTACCTATATCACAACCCAGGAGCTTGAGGATAAGTATCCGTCTCTTGAATCCAAGGAAAGAGAGAGAAAGGCGGTTCTTGAACACGGAGCTGTGTTCCTGTCACAGATAGGAGACAAACTAAAGTCAGGCGAAAGGCACGACGGCAGGGCTCCGGACTATGATGACTGGAGTCTTAACGGTGATATCATAGTTTATTATCCCGTGCTTGATATATCTTTTGAGGTATCCTCCATGGGAGTAAGAGTTGATGAGACAGCGCTTTTAAGTCAGCTTGAGAAAGCGGGCTGCATGGAGCGCAAGGAGCTTTTATTCCAGAAATCCCTGCTTGAGGGAAAGCTTCCCTACACTATAGGAGGAGGAATAGGGCAGTCCAGGATCTGTATGTATTTCCTTAGGAAAGCGCATATCGGGGAGGTTCAGTCTTCGGTCTGGCCGGATTCCATGATAGAAGAAGCTTTGGAGAGAGGGATAAAACTACTGTAGATCAGAGGTGTGTATGGCTAAACAAAGGAAGAGTTCGTCTGCCGGCAAATGGATCGCCATTGTGATAGTTCTTGTTATAGTAATGCTGCTGCTTGCCGGATATCTTATCTTTTCCGGAAACGGGAACAGCAATCCTGTGACCCAGGGAATACAGAGGGAAGTTACAAAACAGGCAGTCGATAAGGTGATATCCGAACAGAGCGGCGGAAATGTCAGCTTGAAAGATATACAGTCCCAGATGAGTGAAGAGGATTCGGAAAAATTCGATGAGATAGTTAATAAGTATTCGGATTCGGGTCTGGTTTCAGAGGCGATAAGTCTTTATTCCTCAAACGGGGGAGATATAAATGCTACCGCGCAGCAGATCAGGGATAAGGTCAGCGAAGAGGATGTGGAGGCACTTAAAGAACTGTATTCAAAATATGCAGACAGATAAAACATCATATAAAGGAATAATACCGTCCCGGCAGAATGTCCGGGGCGGTTTGTCGTGATATGAAGACCATCAGAGTATCTGTTAGAAATCTGGTGGAATTCATGCTGCGAGCCGGAGATATAGATGAAAGGCGGGGGCAGGGCGGAAGCGTGGAAGCGATGCTTGAGGGTGCAAGGATACACCGGGCGATCCAGGCTGCCGCAGGGCGTGATTATACGGCGGAGGTACCCGTTAAGGCTAATATTCCTCTTACGGATGATCTTATGCTCGTACTTGAGGGAAGGGCTGACGGGATCATTGAAAAAAAAGGGTACTTCACGGTAGATGAGATAAAGGGAATGTATCTCAATGTGAAAAAGCTTAAGGAGCCCGTTCCGGTTCATCTGGCTCAGGCAAAGTGCTATGCCTATATCTGGGCATCAGATCATTCACTGTCCGATATATCGGTCAGAATGACATATGTAGGCATTGAAGACAGGCATATAAAACTTTTTAATCTGGACTATGAATATGAAGAGCTCAAAAACTGGTTTGAGGCTCTTATTGAAAGCTACAGACCCTGGGCGCAGTTCATGGCAGACTGGATGGATGTCAGGAGGGAGTCGATAAGGGGGCTTGAGTTTCCTTATGAATACCGTGAGGGGCAGAAAGAACTTGCAGCTGATGTCTATAAAACGATCTATCATAAAAAGAAGCTTTTCCTTGAAGCTCCTACCGGGACGGGAAAGACTCTTTCGGTTCTTTTTCCTGCCGTAAAGGCAGTGGGAGAAGGGCTTGCATCTTATATATTTTATCTTACAGCCAAGAATATCGGGGCAAAGGCAGCCTCCGATACCGTACAGCTTATGCGTGATAATGGAGGACTAAGGCTTAAGACTGTACATATCACGGGCAGGGACAGAGCCTGTGTGAATTCCGTATCTCACTGCAATCCGGTTGAGTGCGATTTCGCCAGAGGACATTTCGACAGGGTGAACGGGGTGCTCTATGAGCTTCTGACATCTAAGGATCTATTTTCAAGAGAAAATATAGAGGCTGCGGCGCTTAAGGGAAGGGTATGTCCCTACGCCCTTGCCAGGGATCTTACGGAATTTTCCGACTGTATAATCTGTGATTATAACTATGTCTTTGATCCAAAGGTGGCATTAAGACACTTTTTTGGGGAAGGAAAAAAGCAGGGAGAGTATTTATTCCTCGTGGATGAGGCCCACAATATGGTGGATCGGGCGAGAGATATGTACAGTGCCTCCATGAGCTTAAGGGTGGTGTCCCGCATGAAGCATCTTGTGCGGGGGATTGACAGACAGCTTACGGCGGGAATCAATGCCCTTATAGGACAGATGGAGCTTTTGCGGGAAGAATATGAGAGCGCCGGCAGAAAGTATATACTTCTTTCAGAGGTAAGCGGAGTAGGAAATGCGGCTTCCAGAGTTGCGGGAAGGATCGCTAAGCTGCTGCAGGAGCGGCGGGCAGGGGATAAGGGTGATACCGATGACATGCCGGTTGTGAATAAAGAACAGCTTGCCGTTAAAGAAACAGCTCCCGGGGTATGGACCGGTGCTGAAGAGACGATGATGATTTCTGAAGATAAAGAGAAGAACAAAAAGGGCTTCAGTGATGAATTTCTGCAATTTTATTTTGACCTTCTGGGTTTTCTCGATATCTGTGACAGGATCGATAATAAATACAGGATATATGTGGAAAAGACGGATAACGGAGATATAAGGCTTAGGATCCTTTGCGTGGATCCATCCAGCAATCTTTCGGAATATCTTTCTTACGGGAGAGCGTCCGTCTTTTTTTCCGCTACACTGCTTCCGGTTACCTATTACATGGATCTTCTCGCGGGAGGAAGGGATGTATATTCAGTCTATGCCTCTTCCGTGTTTGACCCTGATAAGCTGGGGGTTTTCATAGATACGGCGGTCACGTCCCGGTATGCAAGACGCGGCGTGGAGGAATACAGGAAGATAGCGGAGCATATACTTGGAATAACGGAGTGCAGGAGAGGAAATTACATGGTCTTCTTCCCCTCATATTCCTTTATGGAGAATGTTGCGTTTGAATATGAAAAGCTTAAGGAAGACGAAAACAGGGAGGCTTCCGATACGGGGCAAAGGCTTGTCCTGCAGACAGCTGATATGTCTGATGGAGAGCGGGAGGATTTCCTTACGGCTTTTTCCGAAGAAAGGGATATAACCGGCTTTTGTGTACTGGGAGGTCTTTTTGCCGAGGGGATCGACCTTACGGGTGAGAAGCTTATAGGAGCCATCATCATCGGTACGGGTCTGCCCCAGATAAGTAATGAAAAAGATATCCTTAAAGATTATTTTAATGAAAATGATCGGGATGGGTTTGATTATGCAATGAAGATACCGGGGATGAACAAGGTGCTTCAGGCGGCAGGAAGGGTCATCAGAACCGAAGAAGATACGGGCGTTATCGCTCTTCTTGATGAAAGATTCGATAAACCTGATCATAAGAGGATGTATCCCAGAGAATGGCGTAAAATAAGGAAAATAACAGGATGCGAGTATAATTTGGTGTCGGAATTCTGGAACAGGACGTTGAAAAAATAAAACATGTGGTTTGTAAAAAGATGATATTTATTGAGACCGGGATAACAAAAAATACGGACGATATCCACGCTCTGACGAAGGCATTTTTTCCGGGTGAGGATGTTCGAATAACAGAGTGTGATCATGGGGTAGAGGATGCATCGCATCCTGTTATAAAACACGTAAATAGTGGATATCGTGGAAAACTTGTTTATAAATCGGATATGGGTGCTATGTTTGAAACCCGGGTGGAGGCAGCTGACCGGGATGAGATGAAACGATCTGTGTATGAGGCGTTATCTTTATACACGGGACGAGAACTTCCCTGGGGATCCCTCACCGGCATCCGTCCGACGAGACTTGTGAGGAAAAGGATCGAGTCCGGAATGTCCGAAAATGAGATAATAGCCGATATGAAAAAGTGCTACTTCACCTCGGAAAAAAAGACGGAGCTTTCGATAGAGATCGCAAAAAAGGAACTGATCCTTATGAAACCGGTGATTTCCGGGAACAGCTACAGTATTTATGCGGATATACCCTTCTGCCCCACAAGATGCCTGTACTGCTCGTTTACGAGCAATGCCGTTGGATCAGACAGAAGCCTCGTTGAGGCCTATCTTGATGCCCTTGAAAAGGAGATCTGCGCCATGGCGGATATGATGAAGGGGAGAAGGATCGATACTGTTTATATGGGAGGGGGGACTCCCACGGCGCTTCTGCCTGAGGAGCTTGGAAGGCTTCTGAAAGTGATGAGGGATAAATTTGATACTGCCCGTATACCGGAATTTACCGTGGAAGCCGGAAGACCTGATTCCATAACGCCTGAAAAGCTTGAAGTATTAAGGGAATACGGGGTTACAAGGATATCGGTTAATCCACAGACCATGAATCAAAAAACACTTGATATCATAGGAAGGCGTCACACTGTGGAGCAGGTTAAGGAAGCTTTTTACATGTCCAGGAAGGCGGGGTTCGATAATATTAATATGGATATAATATTAGGATTACCGGGCGAGACAGTGGCAGATGTAGAGAAAACTGTTGGAGAATTATGTAAACTTGATCCTGATTCGCTTACCGTACATTCCCTTGCAATAAAACACGGCTCGGTAATGAAAGAGAGACTTGATGCGGCAAAAGCGGAAGAGGGCACTGCTCCTGAGGAAAAGGCGGGGGTTGATGCCAATAAGGCTATGGAGACTGCTGATAGGAGAGCCAGAAGCCTTGGCATGAGTCCTTACTATCTTTACAGGCAGAAGAATATGTCGGGGAATCTTGAGAATACCGGTTACGCTAAGGAAGGAAAGTATGGACTCTATAATATCCTTATCAATGAGGAGGTTCAGGATATACTGGCCATGGGGGCGGGAGCCATAAGCAAGAAAGTTGACAGCAAGGGTAATACGGAGCGCAGCGCCAACTACAAGGAAGTCAGGGATTACATCCGCGGCGTGGACGACATGATCGAACGGAAAAGAAAGTTGTTTGAAATCAGGCCATAATTCGGAGAGTTTATGGTACACATTGAGCACTTAGCGAGGTATTTTACGAGCTTAGTGTTTATGGTATACTATTTTGTATGGAGAGTTTGTCGGACGACCGGGTGATATTAACTAAAGAGGAGTACCAGAAGCTTCTGGACAGCAATGAAAGACTTGCCGATGCTGAAAGGCGCGCCAATGCGGCGAATAAGGCAAAGTCTGATTTTTTGTCGTCCATGTCGCACGAGATCAGGACTCCGATGAATACGGTCCTCGGCATGAACGAGCTTATAAGGATGACGCTGGGTGATCCGGAGCTTCCCATAGGAGAAAAGATAGGAAGGGTTGTAGGCTATGCAGACGGTATCCAGCATTCCGGTGAAATGCTGCTTTATGTCATAAACGATATACTCGATATATCAAAGATCGAGTCCGGAAAATTCGAGATAAGACCTGCGCCCTATCATATAAAGAAGCTTATTGATGATCTGATCCCGCTGTTTACGATAAACGCAGAGGGAAAGAATCTTTCCTTTACAGCCGATGTGGATGAAGACCTGCCCGGGTACATAGAGGGCGATGAAGTGCGCATACGTCAGATAATAACGAATATCGTAAACAATGCCGTTAAATACACGAGGGAGGGCTCCGTTCATCTTTCCATATCCGGAAGGGCTGCAGAGGACGAGGTGATATATGATGTAGCCGTAAGGGATACAGGTATCGGGATAAAGCAGGAAAATCTGGTTCATCTGTTTGAATCCTTTGAACGTGTGGACAGCGCAGAGACTCATTATATAGAGGGGACAGGCCTTGGACTTGCGATCGTAAAGAATCTGCTGGATCTTATGGGGGGCTCAGTGGAAGTTCAGAGTGAATACGGGAAAGGATCAATATTTACGGTTCATATTCCCCAACCGGTGCTCTCTGATGAGAAGATACGTGACTATATGCCGGAGGTGGGACCAAGGTTTCTTAAAAAGAGACGTTACTACATTGAAGGCAGGAAGATCCTTGTTGTGGATGACAACATGACGAATCTTGTGGTTGCAAAGAGATTCCTGGAGCAGATGAGGGCAGAAGCGGATACGGTATCATCCGGTAAGGAAGCGCTTGAACACATCTGCAAATATCATTATGATATTATATTCCTCGATCATATGATGCCGGAGATGAGCGGTGTCAAGGTAATGAAGGAGATCAGAAATAATCCGGATAAATATTCGGTTAATGACGGGACACCGTATATAGTCATGACGGCCAATGCCGTGGTGGGAGCAAAGGAAACCTACATAAATGAACATGGCTTTGACGGGTATATAGCAAAGCCTTTCAGGTTTTCAGAATTGGTAGATCTTATGTCGACCTACATTGAAGGGGATGAGGTTGTAGAAAAAAAGCCCGATACTTCTGCAGGCATGGGCAGGCCTGGTGCGGGTGGACCGCCTCCGGGAGCAGGTGGGCCGATGGCCGGTGCGGGGGGGCCTCCTCCGGGAGCCAGAGGAGAGGTCTGGGATGTAAATATCGAGGCCGGAATAGATACCTGCGGGGATAAGGACACCTTTGAGATCGTTGTTGATACTTACCTTGAAATTGAACAGGAAACAGCTGAGAAACTTGAGGAATGCCAGAAAAATGATGATTGGGAGAACTACAGGATCCAGGTTCATGCTTTGAAGTCTTCATCCAAGACCATAGGAGCCATGAATTTTTCAGGCTTTTCAATGACGGTGGAGAATGCCGCAAAAGAGCTGATCGAGGGGAAAAACATAGAAAAGAACCTCGGATATCTCCGGGGTTCCTATCGTTCATATAAGGCAGCCTACTCCGCTTTATGTGATAATCTGAGAAAGATCAGGGAAGCGGGATAGATTAATCTTAATCCTGCGCCGAAAGTTCCTTATAATATTCGGTGTAGTCAGTACGGCCTTCCTTCGTGAAAGCTATGGCTGTACGGGGATGCTGGTTAAAGATCCCGGTCATAAGGTACTGAAGATCATAGCCCCAAAGAACTCCTTCTTTTTTCAAGGGCAGCACATATTCCTCTACGAACTTTATGACTGGGTAGATCTTGTATTTGGGATTCCTTAAAAGCCCCAGAAGATTTTCCATTGAACAGTTGCCTGCGCCTCTTCCGAGACCGCCGTAGGTGGCATCAAGATAGTCAACACCGTCTCCCACGGCTTCGATGGTATTTGCGAAAGCAAGCTGCTGATTATTATGGGCATGCATTCCTATTGCCTTGCCGAATCTTCCTGCAAATTCAAGGTACATATCCGCTATCCTGTTTATCTGCTCGGGATAGAGCGCTCCAAAACTGTCTACAATGTATACAACATCAACAGGGGACTGCCCGAGCATTGCAAGGGCAACCTTTACGTCGGCTTCCTGAGCCACGGAGATCGCCATGATATTGCAGGCAACTTCATAACCCTTGTTCTTTGCGTCCTCGATCATGTGGAGGGCGGCAGGCATCTGATTAATATAGGTAGCAACCCGTATCATATCGATGGGAGATTCGGAGCGGGGTCTGATATCATGCTGATAATCGCATCTTCCGACATCTGCCATAACGGCAAGCTTCAGTCCGGTACCTTCATTGTCTCCTATCACATCAAGGATATCCTCGTCATCGGTAAACTTCCATTTGCCGTACTGATCAGAGGAGAACAGCTCTTTGGAGCCTTTATAACCAAGCTCCATATAATCCACGCCGGATTTAATATTAGTATGATAAAGCGCCCGAACGAAATCGTCGGTAAAATGGTGGTCATTGCAAAGTCCGCCGTCTCTTAAGGTGGCGTCCACGACCCTTATGCCTTCTCTGAAGCCCAGCAGGGTCGATACATCTTTTTCTAACATTGGTTTAGCTCCTCATTGTGCAAAATTGGACTGTTTCTTTATTATACTCGCGAACGAAATTAACTGCCGTTTTATATAGTAAGCGAAATATGAAATTTCGCTTACTATAATGCCTCCGGCGGATGCGCTCGGATTTTGTAAGGAAATATGCCGCTTTCAGCGGCCAAAATCCGACGCAGTAAACGCCAAAACGAAAAGAGTTTTGTCGTTTACTA
>JAFPZU010000051.1 GCA_017417105.1 Lachnospiraceae bacterium
AAATAAATAATTTCGCTTACTATAAAGCCTCCGGCGGATGCGCCCGGATTTTGCAAGGAAATATGCCGCTTTCAGCGGCCAAAAAACGGCGCAGTAAACGACAAAACGAAAAGAGTTTTGTCGTGTACTATACTGTTCAGTGCCGAGCCACGACTATGCCATGTGCGCATAGCGCACATAGACGGCATTCAAAACATGCCAAAGGGCATGTTTTGCACTTGCTGCGTGTCGCAAGACGTCCAGGGGCTGTCGGCTTTGCACCGACCGTAGCGAAGCGAAGACCGTGCGCGTTGCAATTCAGCGCACTGGCTGTGCGCTGAATTGTAACCCGTTTATAACAAAATCCGGCAGGGTGCCGTCCGGGGCCGGAACCCAGAAGTCAACATCATAAACTCCCCAGCCCATGTCAAGGCTTACCGTGTCTGTCTTTATATAACCTGCAGCTTCAAGATCAGATATCTTAACAAGCTCCCCGTCAGTTTCTGTGGTCATAACAAGGCTGTAATCTCCCGCAAAAACTTTTCTTCTCATTTCTCTTCTGTAAGAAAGATGCTGCCGCATAAGTCTTCCGGCATAGGGAAAAAGCCTCTGATAAAAACGGGTAGCTTCATACTCATCAAGGAAAGCCTGATGGATGGCCATTTCGTGCCCGTTATCATAAAGATATCTCCCGGATGATAAAGCGTTCATCCCAAGGGGCGCCCTGTAAAGCACCTCCCCCCGTGAGGCATAAGCATCACAATACTCATATGCCTTTTTCCAAGTATCCTTTGCCTCTGCGCTTTTTTCATAATACGGGAGTCTGGAATCCATCCTGCCTGTAGTATACATTACCATTATGATAAGGCCGATCATGTATGCCCATCTGAAATGCTTTGGCATTCCCTCCTCCATCACGTTTTTTTCCATTGAAATGAATGCGTAGATGATCACTGACGGCATAAGAAGCTGAAGATAATAGGAAAGCCATGCCCCATCGTTCTGTCCCAGATAGATAAGGGCTGCGAAGGCCACTGCGGAGTGTATTACAAAAAAACGGCTCTTATCAAACCGGGGCGTCTTTTCAATGAATGCCCTTGCTACTCCAATAGCCATCCCGGCAAACACAAATACAAAAATGCTTATCAGGCTTTTTAACTGTCTTATCTCAAACGCCATTCCCGTGGGGGGCAGAGCATCGCCCGCAGCTTCAGGGATCACAGTCTGGGAAGTTAGTGATGCCAGAATACCGGCTCCTGAAAAAAGAGGTTCCGTACCCGGCGTGGACTGTCCCGATACTCCGTGCACTATAAGAAGCGTATAGGTAAAATAAAGGGGACAGGTGCGATCCACAAGGATCACTGACAATATAAGCATCAGCAGTCCCGACACCGACAGCCTTATACACGCCCTGATATCAGTTATAAGTTTATAGAAAAAAAGGCTTCCGGCTATTATGATAAAATACTGCTTCGTATATAAAAGACTTACTGCAAGAAGCGCCTCGATATATTCCCTTCCCTTTATGCTCTTCCTGGTCTCGACAAAAAATATCAGCATAAGAATAGCTATGCCAAGAGTATCAGGCACCGCATTAATATATCCGTATCTCCAGGTACAGGCCAGCGTGAATAAAAAAACGCAGGCTACCGGCAGATAGGTTTCGGTATTTTCATAGGCTATGATTGCCGCCAGGACTGCCGCCGCAAGCATGCAAAGCAAGGCGAAAGCATAATGCAGAACAAATAGATCCACAAAAGGCAGGATAAAGTGCAGTACTGCCACTATGAGAGAAAACAGCGGGCCATACTGGTACACACAACCCGGTATCTTTTCATCCAGTACTGAAAGCGAGTAAGGATTCTTACCATTTATAATCGAAAGAGTCAGATCAAATCCGGCAGGTTCCCTGTATTCATTAGGAATATCCGTACTTCCAAAGGACGTACGGCAGATCGACACAAAAAAGAATATGGTGTACAAAACAACCGCAAAAGCAATGATATTTAAAACAAGCCGGCGGCGCATGCCACCGGCTGTGTCAAAAGTCTTTTCGGATCTTAAATCAGATCTCAAACCGTCCCTCAGAACCGTCATTCGTCACAAAGTAAACCGCAGACTCTTCAGGCTTGAAGTAGAAGTCCACGCTTTTTACCTCTGACATCTTGCGGCTCATATCGTAGGTCCAGACACCCTCGAAAGCCTTATCGATAGCATCCTTAGCTATATCACGACCTCCAAACTGAACAGTGATGCTGGTTTTTAATGCTGCTGCCTTTGCTGCAGGTTTCTTTGCTGCTTCCTTCGAAGGAGCTGCCGGCTTCTTTTCAGGTGCTGCCTTTTTCGCAGCAGATGCCTTTGCCGTTTCTGCCTTCTTTGCAGCAGGCTTCTTTGCTGTCGCTGCAGCTGCCTTCTTCTCTATAGGCTTGGCTGTTGCACTCTTTTTCGCCGCGGGCTTTTTCGCTGCCGGTTTCTTTGCTGCAGGTTTCTTTGCAGTCTCATCTTTCTTCGCTACAACCGCAGCTTCGGCCTTCTGCTTTGCCTTGGGTTCCTCAACAGAGTTGATCTTTACAACACCCTCAGCAGACTTCTCGCTGGCTGCGGAAGCAACTGCTCTCTTCTTGATTGCCATTGTAATCTCCCTTCCAAATCAATGAACATATGTATTTCTAGCGGTTAGTGTATTCCAAAGCGCCTTTCTTGTCAACAATCTGGGGGGATTGCCCTACATTTTCTCCGGTGCAGGGTAATCAACACCAAATGTATCCACTGTGACGGACTTCATTTTCTGTTCGTTTACGGGTCTGTCGTTCCAGTCTGTCTCCGCCTCCGCTATGGTGTTTACTTCCTCCATACCTTCTATTACTTTTCCGAAAGCAGCATAGTCGCCGTCGAGATGGGGGGAGTTTTTATGCATCACAAAAAACTGGGATCCCGCGCTGTCGGGTATGGCCGTACGCGCCATTGAGAGAACTCCCGGCGTGTGCTTCAGTTCATTCTTAAACCCGTTGCTGCTAAACTCTCCCTTAATTGAGTATCCCGGTCCTCCCATTCCCGTACCGTCCGGATCGCCGCCCTGGATCATAAATCCCTTTATCACTCTGTGAAAAATGACCCCGTCATAATATCCGGCCTTGATAAGGGATATGAAATTATTCACCGTGTTCGGGGCTATGTCCGGGTACAGCTCCGCCTTAAACACTTTTCCGTCCTCCATGGTAAATGTGACTACCGGATTCTTTTTTTCTGCCATGATGATCACCTCGTTCATTATTTGTTCATAAATCCTTTAAAAAACATTTATGTCTCTAAAACTATTTATTAACTTTCAATCATTATACTTGGTATTGTAAAAGAAATAAATAAACGGACTGATTCGTTATTACAAAAACTTTTTCATAAAAATGCCCGGTGTCCTGAGGATACCGGGCTCCTCCCTTTTTTATACGCTTTTTTTACAGACTGATCAGTAAAACAAAAGGGATCCCGAAGGATCCCTTTTGTTGTTTAATATGTTTTCAGGCTTTGCCGTCTGATCCAAGAACATTCTTGATCTTGTGGGAAACCATATCCTTAACGGCCTGACGTGCCGGCTTCAGATACTGGCGGGGATCAAAGTGATCCGGATGATCTGCAAAGTACTTGCGGATATTTCCTGTCATTGCAAGTCGGATATCGGAATCGATATTGATCTTGCAGACTGCGAGCTCAGCAGCATGGCGAAGCTGCTCTTCAGGGATACCTACTGCATCGGGCATATTGCCACCGTAAGTATTGACCATCTTTACAAACTCCTGAGGAACCGATGATGATCCGTGAAGAACGATCGGGAATCCGGGAAGCTTCTTAATGCACTCCTCAAGGACGTCAAAACGAAGCGGAGGCGGAACGAGGATCCCTTCTTCATTCCTTGTGCACTGCTCAGCGGTAAACTTATATGCGCCGTGAGAAGTTCCGATAGCAATGGCAAGTGAGTCACAGCCTGTCCTGGAAACGAACTCCTCAACTTCCTCGGGACGTGTATAGGCTTCTTTTCCTGCCTCAACCACAACCTCGTCCTCGATTCCGGCAAGCGTACCAAGCTCAGCCTCGACAACAACGCCGTGATCATGAGCATAATCAACTACCTGCTTAGTAAGCGCGATATTGTCCTCGAAACTCTTTGAAGATGCATCTATCATGACTGATGTGAATCCGCCGTCGATACAATCCTTACAAAGCTCGAAAGTATCACCATGATCCAGATGAAGGACGATAGGGATGTCAGGATGCTCGATAACTGCAGCCTCTACCAGTTTTGTAAGATAAGTGTGATTTGCGTATGCTCTTGCTCCTTTGGAAACCTGAAGGATCACGGGGCTCTTCAGCTCATCTGCTGCCTCTGTGATGCCCTGCACGATCTCCATGTTGTTGACGTTGAATGCACCTACAGCATAGCCGCCGTCGTAGGCTTTTTTGAACATCTCGGTACTTGTAACTAATGCCATATCTCTTCTCCTTTATAAAATAATATTTTAACCGCCCGCAGCGTAACCCTCAGGACGATCAGGTTCGTATATTATACCATACCTTAACGAAAATCTTAAGCTGTCGTAAGGAATTCCTTTATTTTGGCGAGAGCCTCGTTTTCATCCTCGCCATCTGCCGAAATAACTGCCTCAGTTCCATTGGTAAGGGTCAGTGTCATCATTCCCATAATGGATTTCGCATTTACATGCCTGTCCTCGCAGTCTATATAGATCTTTGAATCAAACTGACTCGCTGTCTGGACAAGAAACGCAATGGGTCTCGCATCGCGATCCTCCTTTACATTAACCACAACCTCACATTTTTTCATAATCTCCTCCAACCTACTTCTTAACATTTCCCGAGTCTTTCAGCTGCTTCCCTGACCTTTCTGAGCCTGTGGTTCACCCCTGACTTTCCAAGAGGAGGATCCATGCTCTCTCCAAGACTTTTTAACGAAGCATCGGGATATTCCACCCTAAGCTTTGCTATCTCTCTCAGGTTTTCGGGGAGCTGTCTAAGCCCTCCATGTCTTTCAATATACTCAATGGCTTCTATGTCTTTTACCGCCGCACCTACCGTTCTTTCTATATTTGCAGTCTCAAAGTTGACCTTTCTGTTTACAGAGTTTCTCATATCTTTCAGGATAAGAGAATTCTCCATCTGCATCATTGCGCCGACCGCGCCCGTAAACCCAAGGAACTCCGCTATCGTCTCCCTGTCCTTAAGATATACGATATGCTTTTCCTTCCTTTTTGTGATCCTGACCCGAAAGCCCTGTTTCTCCATAAGATCCAGGGTGAACATGGCTTCAGCTTCATCCTCGAACACGATCTCCAGATGATAGCTGGTTTCAGGATCGTTCACGGATCCTTTTTGAACAAAGATCCATGCCAGCGTCAATGCCGGATTTATAATATTAGCATTTGGGGGAAAAGTAAAGCCTTCAAATTCTCCGGCGTACTTCCTGCCGATCTCCTGCTTTACGTCCTGGGAAAAAGACATGGATCATCTGCCTTTCTGTCTTGCGGTATCCTTTTCGATATCCCTGTGCTCCAGTCTGATACCGTATTCCGCCGCCTTCGAAAGACCATTATAAAGTTCCTCGGCAAGACATACCGAACGATGCTTCCCGCCGGTGCAGCCGATCGCTATCACCAGCTGATTCTTTCCTTCCTTGACGTAGTTTGGTATGAGGAATAAAACCATGTCCTGGAGCTTATTCAGAAAGGTATGTGCCTCCTCAAACGACATCACGTAATCGTGGACATTTTTGTCCCTGCCGGTATCATTTTTTAGCTCTTCTATATAAAACGGATTAGGCAGAAATCTCACATCAAACACCAGATCCGCATCAGCCGGTATGCCGTATTTGAATCCAAAGGACAGGATGTTCACATACAGATTCCCGTAATTTTTATTTGCAGCGAAGATATCGTTTATCTCTTTTTTCAGATCCCGGATCAGCATATGCGAAGTATCAAGGATATAGGTTGCATTATTCCTGAGATACTTCAGCTGTTTTCTTTCAGCCGATATACCGTCTTCGATCCTGCCTTCCATGGCAAGGGGATGAGCGCGCCTTGTTTCCTTAAAGCGCTTTACAAGAACGTTGTCTTCCGCATCAAGATAGAATATCTCATAAGAAACTCCTCGCTCTTTCAGGCTTTCAAGGGGTTTCTCCACCGTCGTAAGACCGGTACGGGCATCCACCCCGATGGCAACCTTGCCGAGCTCCCCTCCGGGCACTTCAGACAAGGGGCCTGCAAAAAGATCCGCAAACTTCTCTATCAGAGGCGCCGGGAGATTATCTATACAGAAATATCCCAGATCCTCAAGCATCTTCAGTGTGCTGCTCTTTCCCGCGCCGGACATCCCGGTGACTATGACAAGCTTCATTCTGTCCTAAAATTCCCCTATTATCCTGACTTCCGGTACAAGGGTAACCCCAAACTTCTGCTGTACCTTCTCCCTTACTTCATCTATAAGATCCATGATATCCGCAGAAGTGGCATTCCCAAGATTTATAATAAAACCGTTATGCTTGGGTGATACCCTGGCTCCTCCTATGGTGAGTCCTGAAAGACCCGCGTCTGTTATGAGTTTTCCGGCAAAGTATCCCTCAGGTCTCTTAAAGGTGGAGCCTGCTGATGGAAATTCAAGAGGCTGCTTCTTTGCCCTCTGTTCGCCAAGCTCTTTTATCTTTGCGATTATCTCATTCTTATCCCCGCGCTCAAGTTTAAGTCTGGCGCCTAGCACCGTCATGTTTTTATTCTGCACTATGGACGCTCGATAAGCAAAGCCCATTTCACTGCCGGGCTTTGTGACAATATCTCCCGAAGATTCCACAAGCTCAACGGAAGATACGATCTGAGACATCTCTCCTCCGTAGGCTCCCGCATTCATGAAGACCGCTCCTCCGACAGTGCCGGGAATCCCGGAAGCAAATTCCATTCCGGTAAGGGAAGCCTCCGCTGCCATGTTCGAAACCGCTGAAAGTGATGCTCCGGCTCCCGCGCTTATCCTATCCCCGTCAACAATCACCTCGCCAAGGGCTCCTGCGGTATCCAGCACTGTACCGCGGTATCCTCTGTCTCCCACAAGGAGGTTACTGCCCTTTCCAAGTATCAGATATTCCTCTTCAGATTCCTTGAGGTAATTCAGCACCCTGAGAAAGCTCTCCCTGTCTTTCGGTCTTACATAATAGTCCGCCGGTCCACCCGTGCGAAACGTGGTATGGGAAGACATGGGCTCGTTCTTCAGGACGCAATCGCTGCCGCAACGTTCCTTAAGTCCTGATTCCAATACGGAGTTATCTGCCATCAGTCAATGACCATCTTTGCAGCTCCCAGGGTTCCGGCGCTGTTTCCAAGCGTCGCTATCACTATCTGGGCATCCCTGCAGGCATGGAAAGCGTGTTCATCGAAATGCTTTCTTACATAAGGAATTAAGATATTGCCGGCTTTTGAAACCCCCCCGCCAAGGACAAAAACCTCAGGGTTTACTACTCCGGCAATGATCGATAAGCCCAATCCCAGATAGTATCCGATCCTTTCGGCAACCCTGATGGCCAGCTTATCTCCGTTCCGTACCGCATCCCACAGGGCCTTTGCCGTGACCTCAACGCCTCGAAGCTCGGATTCGTCTTTTGAGGAGTCAAGCTCCTCCTTTGCAAGCCTTACCATCCCTGTTGCGGAAGCATACTGTTCAAAACATCCTGCATTCCCGCAGTTGCAGTGTATCTTTTCATTCGGCTCAAGGCAGATATGACCTATCTCCCCGCCTGCGCCGGTAGTTCCCGCAAAGATCTGTCCATGGTGGATGATCCCTCCGCCTATTCCGGTGCCCAAGGTCACCATTACCATATCCCCGTAGTCCTTGCCTGCGCCCTGCCAGTATTCACCCAGCGCCGCAACGTTGGCATCATTCCCTGCCCTGACTTTCATGCCGTCCAAAAGCTCCGACAGTTCTTCGGCAACATTAAATGTTCTCTCCCAGTGAAGATTGACAGCCTTTCTTATCACTCCTTCATCATCAACGGGGCCCGGAAGACCTATTCCCGCTCCGATAACATCGTCCTCTATATTTTTTTCTTTTATTTTATCCTTTACGGCTTTTGCGATATCAGGCAGGATATCCTTTCCCGAATTCTCTGTCCTTGTGGGAATCTCCCAGATCCCGGATATCTCACCTTCTGTGTTTACAAGTCCAAGCTTGACTGTAGTCCCGCCTACGTCAATGCCAACCGCATACTTCATCCTATGTCTCCTTTCATGACTTATGACTTCCTTGAAAGATTTGCCTGCACCCTGTTATACAGCTCCTGCGCGGCGTTGTAGCCCATCTTCTTCAATCTGTGATTGATGGCCGCTGTTTCGCAGATAACCGCCAGGTTTCTTCCCGGGCGGATGGGGATAACGTGGCACACGACCTTATTCCCCAGATACTCGGTATACTCCTCTTCAAGTCCCAGCCTGTCATAGTCCTTATCCTTGTCCCAGTCCTCAAGCCGGATGACCAGATCGATATTCTGCGTTTCTTCTATGGATGATGCGCCATACAGAGCATACACGTCAACTATGCCTATGCCTCGAAGCTCTATAAAGTGTTTTGTGATATCCGGCGCAGAACCTACTAAAGTTTCATCAGAAACTTTTCTGATCTCAACAACATCATCCGTAATAAGACGGTGTCCTCTCTTAATAAGCTCCAGCGCTGCCTCGCTCTTTCCTATCCCGCTCTCGCCGGTTATCAGCACTCCCTCGCCGTATACATCGACCAGCACACCGTGAATGGAGATACAGGGCGCAAGTTTTACATTCAGCCATCTTATGATCTCTGCCGTAAAGGCGGAGGTGGGCATGGCGGATTTCAGGATAGGCACGTTATACCTTATGGCACTCTCCCTGAACCAGCCGTCAGGTTCCAGATTCCTGCAGAAGACCACACAGGGAATAGGGTTATTCAGGAACTTATCATATATCCTGCGCTTATCCTCTTCGCTTTTCTGTTCCAGAAAGGAATACTCCCCGGCCCCTATTATCTCTATCCTCTCCGCATCAAAGAGCTCGAAGTAATCAGCAAACTGCAGAGCCGGCCTGTTTATATCAGGTTTTTCGATCTTTATTTCGGTGATGTCTATCTCAGGTGTGAGATTTGTAAGTGACATCTTTTCGATGATCGCCTCTAACGAGACACTCGCCATATCATTTCCTCCTTCAGTTTTTATAGAGGTAGTCCGTGGTTTATCATACCATAAACCATAAGCTCGTGAAATACCCCGCTATGTGGGCTTGTTAAAGAAATCCTTCACTGCCTTTGCGGCTTTGGTGTTCATGCCCTCCACGGCAAGGAGCTCATCAAGGTCTGCCGCTTTTATCTTTTCTATATCTCCAAAATGCCTCATCAGAGCTTTACGCCTTGCAGGGCCGATCCCGGGTATGTCATCCAGCACGGAATGCACCTGATTCACCGACCTTAATGATCTGTGATACGAGATCGCAAACCGGTGAACCTCGTCCTGTATCCTTGTTGCAAGCTTAAAGCCTTCGGATCTTGTGTCTACAGGAATCTCTTTATCATTAAAATAAATCCCCCTGGTTCTGTGTTTGTCATCCTTTACCATTCCTGCAACAGGGATTTTTATCCCAAGGTCGTTAAGTACCTCGAGGCAGATGTTCACCTGTCCTTTTCCGCCATCCATAAGTATCAGATCCGGATACCTGCTGAAGCTGTCAAATTCCGACTTTGCCACGTGGGTAAATCTTCTGGTGAGAACCTCCTTCATGGATTCATAGTCATTATTACCTATACCGGGAGACAGCCTGAACTTACGATAATCAGACCGCTTTGCTTTCCCTTTTTCAAATACCACCATACTGCCAACCGAATCAAATCCGGCGATGTGCGAGATATCATAGGATTCCATCCGGTTCACATCCGTAAGCCCCAGCCAGCCCGCAATCTCTTTTGCAGCGCCTATTGTCCGTCCCTCTTCACGTTTAATACGATCTCTGGAGTTTTCCATTATAATGCCCGCATTACGATGGGCAAGTTCCACCAGTCTCTCTTTCTGTCCGATCTTCGGGACAAGGATCGAAACCTTTCCTCCTCTTTTTTCCGACAGGAACCTTTCTATGACTTCACTGTCCGGGATCTCCAGCTCAAGCATTATCTCCCTCGGGACAAAGGGAGTTCCGGTATAAAACTGGCCCATAAAGTCGTTTAGGATCTCATTGTCTTCGGCATCCGGTGAAACATGGCTCAAAACATAATGATCCCTGCCGATAAGCCGTCCCTCCCTGACAAAGAAGATCACGACAACCGCATCCTCTCTGTCTCGGTTCAGGGCTATGACATCCCTGTCTTCCCCGTCGTGGGCTGTGATCTTCTGTTTTTCGGATATTGACTGTACCGCAGTGACAAGATCCCGGTAGACTGCCGCATTCTCAAAGTCCATTCTCTCCGAGGCAGCCTCCATTTTTTCTTTCAGGGATTTCAGCACCGGTTCATAGTGTCCGTTCAGAAAATCAAGGGCTCCCTGAACGTTTGCCGTGTATTCCGCTTCATCAGCCTCCGTGAAATCCCTCCTGCAGGGAGCCTGACACTGCTTCATGTGATAATTAAGGCAGGGTCTGTCCTTTCCTCTGTCCTTCGGCAGCGTCCTGTTACAGGTGCGCAGACGGTATATCTTATTGATAAGCTCTATCGTCTCCCTTACCCCGTAGCTTGAGGAATAAGGGCCGAAGTATCTGGCTTTGTCTTTTTTCATGGTGCGCGAGAAAAGAATGCGGGGGTACTTTTCTGATACCGTGACCTTGATATAGGGATAGGTCTTGTCGTCCTTCAGCATGGTGTTGTATTTCGGACGATGTTCCTTTATAAGATTATTTTCAAGAACAAGCGCTTCAAGCTCCGAGTCGGTAAGGATGTATTCAAACCAGGATATCTGGGTGACCATCTTTTTTATCTTTTCAGATTTTGCAGTCTTTCTGAAATAAGAATGGACACGGTTAAACAGATTGACCGCTTTTCCGATGTAGATTATATTATCATCCTCATCATGCATCAGATAGACGCCCGGAGACTTCGGGAGCTTTTTTAATTCTGCTTCTGTATCAAATTCTTTACTCATTCATTTTATTCAGGAACCGTTCAGGTTATTCTGTAACAGTTCCTTAATCAGTAAAGCGCCGGAACCCAAACGGGCCCCGGCAGCTGTTTTTACACTATTTTCTTCTTTCAGGCTTTGAAAGGATTCTCCGATGCATAAGGCAGGGAAGCCGGCTGATTATAGCCAATCTCCGAAAGATCCACGCCTATGAACTTGTATACTTCAAAGAGAGCCTTGCCGAAGTGTCCGAACATCACTGCTCCGTGATGAGGATAGTTCTTCTCTATCAGGATATGCCTGTAGAAACGACCCATTTCCTTGATGGCGAATACGCCGATTGAGCCAAAGGACTTAGTAGCAACCGGAAGAACTTCGCCCTCTGCAAGATAAGCCCTGAGCTTTCCGTCAGCCGTGGACTGCAGTCTGTAGAAAGTGATGTCGCCCGGCTTGATATCGCCTTCCATGGTACCGTCGCACCAATCCTTCGGATGTGTACGTGCCATGATCCTCTGGTATGAAAGGTGAGGATTGCAAAGCTTTGTCGAGCAGGTATTTCCGCAATGGAAGCCCATGAACGTGTCTGTATGCGCGTAATCAAACTTGCCCTCTATGGACTCCTTGTACATATCCTTAGGCACTGAGTTATTGATATCAAGAAGAGTTACCGCATCGCCTGAGATACAGGTCCCGATATACTCTGAAAGCACACCGTAGATATCAACCTCGCAGGATACGGGGATGCCCTGTGCCGCAAGACGTGAATTCACGTAGCAGGGATTGAAACGGAACATATCCTGGAATGCAGGCCAGCACTTTGTTGTAAGAGCAACATACTTCCTGTAGCCCATATGCTCCTTAACCCAGTCCTTAAGGGTAAGCTCATACTGAGCAAGCTTTCTTAACGTGTCGTTAACCTCTGCCTGGCCAAGCTCCTTTGCCATATCCTTTGCGATCTCTTCTATGGCATCTTTTGCCTCGGCATGCTTCTGATAAGATTCGTAAAGGTCAAGCTCGGATTCTTCCTCGATCTCTACATCCAGATTATAGAGCTGCTTTATGGGAGCGTTGCAGGCAAGGAAATTCTGGGGTCTGGGACCGAAAGATATGATCTTCAGATTCTTTAATCCGACAACAGCCCTTGCTATAGGCAGGAACTCATGTATCATGTCAGCGCACTCATCCGCATCGCCTACAGGATATTCCGGAATATAAGCCTTTGTATTCCTTAACGCAAGGTTATAGCTGGCGTTAAGCATGCCGCAATATGCGTCGCCTCTGCCGTCAAGCAGGTCATTCTGGCTCTCCTCTGCAGCCGCGATATACATCGAAGGTCCGTCAAAATGTTTTGCAAGAAGTGTCTCGGATATCTCCGGACCGAAGTTACCGAGATATACAACGATGGCATTACAGCCGTTCTTCTTCACATCTTCAAGAGCCTCGACCATCTGGGTCTCACTCTCGATGATACATACGGGACACTCGTAGATATCCTCTTTGTCATACTTTTTAGCATACGCCTCTACCAGCGCCTTTCTCCTGTTTGTCGCAAGCTCTGCCGGGAAGCAGTCTCTTGAAACAGCGACAATGCCAACTTTAGCTTTCGGAATATTCCCTACCATACTTTTACCTCCTAAGATTATATTTTTTCTGTCTTTATACCTTCTCCTTAATACCCCTCCGGGCGTTTCGTTTTCGTATAGAGACAGTATGGTACGATTGCAGTCCGGCGGTCATGTCTTCTGTGGGATTTCTCTGTTATATGATTGCTCCAGAAACTGACCCGGCCGACTCATCGGCCGTCCTCCCGGAACCGGAATACATCATTAATTATAATTCTTTTGATGGATTAAAACAACGTATAAAGATTGCTATGTAAGATTAATAAATTGCTTTGAGATGACGAAAAACTTCCGCTACGGGAAGACCCATCACATTATAGTAATCCCCGCGAATCTCCTTTACAAGGACTGCTCCCCTGCCCTGGATGCCGTACGCTCCGGCCTTGTCCATGGGCTCATGGCTTCGGATATAATCCCTTATGAGATCCGGTTCGTTATCGTACATGACAACCCCGGTTTTTACATGAAAGGTATCCCTATGCCTGACCCCGGCACGAGGCGAAAGAATCGTGACGCCCGTATACACTTCATGAGTTTTTCCGGAAAGCAGGGAAAGCATCCTGTAAGCGTCTTCCTCATCTTCGGGTTTTCCCAGGATCATTCCATCAAAGACAACTACCGTGTCTGCTCCGAGAACTATATCCTCCGGCCGCTTTTTTGCTACTGCTTCCGCCTTTTTGTACGACAGAAGCTCCACATATTCTGCCGGTGAATAAGTGCCCCCAATATTCTCATCCGTATCTGCAGTATCTATATCAAATTCTATCCCGATCTGTTCTAAAAGCGCTTTTCTTCTGGGGGAAGTACTGGCAAGTATTATCTTCTTCATCTGATGTCACCTGTCAAAATACGCTGCGGCAAAAAGCAGGGATGAATTCCAGTATATTGCTATCTCGTTTGTACTGTAGCTCATATGATGATCCACGTAACACTTCTGGGGCGGAGTGTCCTCATCCGCCTTCTTCTTTATCTCCTCATCGGCAATAAGTGTGCAGGGACCGCCTGACATCTCCCCCGGAATGGGCCTTTCTATCCCATCGGCTATCGCCGTTCTGTTATGAGGATCTTTGAACGCATTATCCCCGAAGCCTGTCACGTACGAGGTATCCATGGCGTTCATCCCGAGGATGTAGTGAAGATGGTTCAGCGCCGCCTCCTCGTATACTTCCATATCGAGCTCCATGCTGCTTATATCCTCTTCCGTGTATTTTGCAGCAGCCTGTTCCCTTTCAAGACGGGAAAGCTCAACCGCCTTGATATTTACACTTTCTTTCTGCTCCTGTCCGTTTTGTATAAGATCTATCCTGTGTCTTAACGCAAGACTTGCAAGGATCATCACATCCGCCCGGTTTGAAACCACCATATTGCTGCCCCAGACGAAATCTTCAGTTTCCATTCCCAGAGGATATCCGGCTTCCTGCATTGCAACAAAAGCATCCGCTCTCTCAGTCAGCATTTCCGTCATCCGATCCCTTATATCATCTCCTGCCATGTTAAGTGGATCAAAAACTACCGCCGCTGCCGCCATGGCAGATACATCCTGCCATCCGAATCCGTCATCCACGCTTCTTCCGTCGGAATGCGGGTGTCCGGCATCATAGTTTTCCATGGCTTTTTTGAGTTCCTTAAGATATACGTCCTGCCTTGTCTCTTTCTGGGAGGATGCCGAAAGGATCGACCTGTCGCCTTCGTTTTTTGCAGAATTGTCTGTTCTTAAAAGTTCGGCAAAAGCCCACATCCTCTCGTCCGTATCACAGGTATCCGTATATTCTCCCGTGATACAGCCTTCCGGATTATGAAAGTCGGTGTTTTCAGGATTCCTGATGAGCCACTGTCCTGCCATATAGGCCTGATGCAGACAGTTTCTGGCAAAAGCCGGATCGTATTTATAATAAACTCTTGAAGCTATGCACATCACCGCCGCAAAATCAGCCGTGGAAAGACTTGTGACAGGGAATATAAGCTGCTCCCCCGTCTCCTCCTCCGGCATTATAAATCCACAGAAAACAAGGGGGGTCACCTTGTGATACACTCCTCCGTCCTCTCCCTGCATCTTACAGAGAAAGTCAAGCTCATATCTGCATTCATTCAGGATATCGGGGATGCCGTTGCCGGATTCCGGGATGTTAATCTCCTCCATAAAAGCTTCTGGGAAAAGCTCAAAAGCATAGAGCAGATGACCCAGAGTCACTGAGGCTGCGCTGGAATATTTGCCGAAATCCCCTGCGTCATGCCAGCCCCCGCAAAGATCTTTGCTAAGATTTTTGTTTTCGAGAAATTTTGATCTGTCAAGATGGCAGGCTCCTCTTTTATATATACCTGCATGTTTTTCCTGCAGGCTGCTCCCGCATCTTTGAAAATAAAAAGCTTTAAGAAGCGCATTTTTAAGCGTCCTGTATACATGGGGTTCCACCTTGAAGGAAGCCGAGCTGTCTCCCTCCTCCGATTCAAGATGATATATTCCGGGTTCGCTTACCCCCGAAAAATCAAGACGGTATACTTCGCATCCGGCAGTCTCATCATACCCTGCAGGGATCACCACCACCCCAATATCGAGTCTTTTTCCCTCGTTATCGTCTGATAGCCAGAAATTTCCGTCTCTGTCACTTACCGCAAGCTTTACAGCCTCCGGCAAAAACCCTGTCTCATTTACAGTTATCATGATCTTCCCCCAAAAATATATTATCCTTATTATAGGTTCCTTATTCGGGGGGTTCAAGTCATTTTATAAAGCCCCCCGTCGTTTAAGACAGGGGGCTTGTATATTAACAGCTTTCCGCTGGTTTTACGGTGCCTTAGTTTCAGGCTTTATCCCTCGATGGCGATGTATTTCTGCTCCTCAACCTTGGGCTCCTCAACTTTCTTGGGAACCGTGAGGGTTAAGATTCCGTTCTCAAATTTCGCTTTGATATCTTCCTCTTTAACAGCCTCTCCTACATAGAAAGTCCTGCTTACCGAGCCCTGATATCTCTCTCTGCGGATATAGTGACCTTCCTCATCTTTTTCCTTATTGTCAGCAGCCGTAGACGCATTGATCGTCATGTAACCGTCCTTCAGGGATGCCTTGATATCTTTCTTTTCTATGCCTGGCAGGCTCATCTGCATCTCGTAGGAGTCTTTATTCTCCTTTACATCTGTCCTCATAAGCTCTCCGGCATTTCCCTTGAAAGTGTCAAGGTGGCTGAAGGGTGTCCTGAAGAAATCATCATCAAACAGGTCGTTGAAAAGGTTTGTTCTTAAAATACTGGGTGTGTACAACATAATCGTTACCTCCTTTTTATGTATGCGCCTCCGAAGCCTTCAGATCCTATTGCATCCTCCGGCAGCGTGGCTCCTCGTCTGGTTGTGTGTTCCGGGATTTTGTTCCTTTGTTCCCTGAACTGATTATGTTATACCACTATTATTAGCACTCGTCAAGAGTGAGTGCTAATAATTTTTGTGAACATTCTGTGTTTTTGATATTCTATAGAGTCTTTGCTTTCTCGGTGCAGGCAGCCATTGCATTCTGGACAGCCGCTCTGAAGCCGTCGCGTTCCAGCACCTTTACCGCATCAATGGTAGTTCCTGCCGGTGAGCAGACCATATCCTTAAGCTCGCCCGGGTGCCTGCCGGTATCAAGCAGCATCTTTGCGGATCCGTATACAGCCTGAGCCGCAAACTCATAAGCCTGAGCCCTGCTCATGCCATCCGCCACAGCCTGGTCTGCCATGGCCTCTATCAGAATAAAGACGTATGCCGGTGAAGATCCGGACACTGAGGTTACCGCTGCCATAAGATGTTCTTCTACCTCCTCCGATCTTCCAAAGGAGTTAAGTATACTGACGGCCACTGCCTTATCTTCTTCGGTAACATTATCACTTACACAATAGCCCGTCATTCCCGCACCCGCAAGAGCCGGAGTATTAGGCATACATCTGACAAGCTTAACCTTTTTTCCGAAGTTTTCCGTAATCCACTCGATGCTCTTTGCGGGAGCAATGGAGATGATGAGAGTGTCATCTTTTACCGCCGGGGCTATCTCCTTTATTACTCCCTGTATAACCTGCGGCTTCACAGCGAGCACGACCACATCTGCCCGTTCGACCACGTCGGTATTGCTGTCGGCTATCGCTATGCCAAATTCCTCGGCAGCGTTGTTTCTTGCAGCATCCGCTTTATCGTACCCGATAACGCTTCCTTCCGATACCAGGCCTTTTCCAAGGATCCCTCCTATCATAGCCTGTGCCATATTTCCAAGTCCTATAAATCCTGTTGTCATATTTCGCCTCCTATATTCTCGCATACATCAGCAAAGCCGCAGAAACCGCTGCGTTCAGCGATTCCACTTTTCCCGCCATGGGTATGCTGATCACCTTATCCGCCAGTTTTTTTGCTTCTTCCGTAAGACCGTTTCCTTCATTTCCTATTATGAATGCCCGCTTTTCGGCAAGCTTTGCAGCATATATGTCTTCCCCGTTTATATCAGCCGCGTATACAGTTATGCCGGACTCCCTCAGTTTATTTACTGCAAATGCCAGATCCTCCACGTAGACAAACGGTACTCTGAATATGGAACCCATGGTGGAACGGACAACCTTCGGAGAATAAATGTCCGCGCAGCCTTTGTTCATGATAACCGCGGATATCCCGGCCGCTTCAGCCGTCCGAAGGATCGTCCCAAGGTTTCCGGGATCCTGGAGCGTTTCAAGAATCATGTATTTTTCCCCTGCAAGAAGGTCTTCCAGCCGGCAGACCTTCTGCTTAACAACAGCCAGAATACCCTGGGGGTGTTTGGTATCCGCCAGCTTATTAAACTCCGGATCCTTAAGCAGATAATCACACCTTGCATCCGGATGCTGTTTTCTGTAGCTTTCGGACATAAAGACAGCTTTGACATCCTCTCCGGGGATCTCAGCGCATATCCTCTCTCCTTCGGTCACAAAAAGTCCGGTCTTTCGTCTGGCGGATGACCGCTCACACAAAGCCCGGACTTCTCTTATCTTTTTTATTCCCGGTATCTGCTCCATCAGATAGACAGAGCTTTTGCTATCTCATACTGATACTGCGGAAGCTTTTTCTCCATAGCCAGAGCCTCGTCCACATCAAAATCGGTGAACTCTCCTTCATGATACCCTATGACCCGGTTTGCCTTTCCTTCCGCAAGGAGATCCACAGCCATGGCTCCCATTATGGATGCGTAATACCTGTCCTTACAGGTGGGGGCTCCTCCGCGCTGCATGTAACCTAATATGGTAGCCCTGGTCTCCATTCCGGTTGCAGCTTCTATCCTTCTGGCCATTGAAGTGGAATGGCCTATTCCCTCGGCATTTATTATAAGGTGATGGGTCTTTCCTATCTTACGGCTTTCTATGATGTGGTTTATTATCTCCTGCTCGTCATAATCATATTCCTCCGGGAGCAGTATATCCTCAGCTCCGGATGCGACTCCGCACCATAATGCGATGTATCCCGCGTTTCTTCCCATAACCTCTACTATGGAGCAGCGCTCATGGGAGGAAGAGGTGTCCCTGATCTTGTCGATCGCCTCAAGCGCCGTATTAACTGCCGTATCGAATCCTATGGTATAGTCCGTGCAGGCTATATCAAGATCTATAGTGCCGGGGATGCCCATTACAGCTATGCCTTCATGAGACAGGGCAAGGGCTCCTCTGTAGGAACCGTCACCGCCTATGACCACAACTGCATCTATGCCGTGCTTCCGGCAGATCTCCGCTCCTTTTTTCTTACCGGCTTCGGTTTTGAACTCCTCGGATCTGGCGGTTCGAAGTATTGTGCCTCCGCGCTGGATCGTGTCTGAGACGGATCTTGGACCGAAGGGGATGAAGTCTTCTTCAAGAAGACCCTGATAGCCTCTTTGGATACCGATGATCTCAAGGCCGTTATATATGGCTTTTCTGGTTACAGCCCTTATGGCTGCGTTCATTCCAGGGGAGTCTCCGCCGGAGGTCAGGACTGCGATCTTTTTTATGGGGTTGGTTGGTTTTGGCATTGGTTGTTCTCCGTGAGTGATTAGTTTGGGTTGGTTTGGTTTTTTTATTTTATATCAATTGGGGGGGATTGTGCAATATGTGGCTGGTGGGGGAGGTTTTTGGCTTTGGGCGCCTTGCTTACTGTTCAATGCCGAGCCGCGCACCTGCTGCGTGTCGCAAGACAGCCAGTGGCTGTCTGCTTTGCGACGACCGTAGCGAAGCGGAGACCTACGGCCCAATACACTTGGCTAGTCGGCACGCCTTGCTTTGCTTCGCTCGCAAGGCTGGGGAGTGGAGGTACGGTTCGGCTGGAACCCGGTGTTTTTGGGGGTAGGCCGCCTTGCTTTGCTTCGCTCGCAAGGCTTACGTTGTGGTGGGGGTTGGCTTTGGACGCGCATAAGACGCCTTGCTTCGCAAGGCTACGGGCATCCGGATAAATCGGTGTGAGATTCTCTCACACCGATTCATCCGGATGTCCGTTGACAGTCTGAATAAAAAGAAGCCCCCCGTACAAGTACGGGGGTTTCTTTTTATTCATCCTGTTTTATGCGCTCACATCATCCCCATCCCCGGATTACCACCTGCGGGCATCGGAGGCTGAGGCTCTTTTTTCGTCGCTACCACTGACTCTGTTGTAAGGAAAGTGGATGCTACGGACGTTGCGTTCTGAAGTGCTGTCCTTGTTACCTTTGTGGGATCAAGGATTCCTGCCTTGACCATGTCTACATACTCACCTGAAAGAGCATTGAATCCCACTCCGGCTTTGGACTCCTTTACCTTGTTTACGATAACTGAGCCTTCAAGTCCTGCGTTCTGTGCTATGAAGTACAGAGGTGACTCAAGCGCCTTAAGAACCGCATTTGCTCCGGTCTTCTCATCTCCTTCAAGAGCGTCGGCAACCTTCTTTACTGCCTTCTGAGCGTGGATGTAGGCGCTTCCGCCGCCTGCTATGATGCCTTCTTCAACAGCTGCTTTTGTAGCTGCAAGAGCATCCTCCATCCTGTATTTTGCTTCCTTCATCTCTGTCTCGGTAGCTGCGCCGACACGGATAACCGCTACACCGCCTGCAAGCTTTGCAAGTCTCTCCTGCAGCTTCTCCTTGTCAAATGAGGACGTGGTTGTCTCAAGCTGTGACTTGATCTGGCCGATACGCGCATCTATATCTTTCTTCTTACCGGCGCCGTCAACGATAACGGTTGACTCTTTCTTAACCTTTACGCTCTTTGCCTTACCAAGCATATCCATGGTTGCATCCTTAAGCTCAAGACCAAGCTCTGAAGATATGACCTCACCGCCTGTAAGCTTTGCAATATCCTCAAGCATCTCCTTACGTCTGTCACCGTATCCGGGTGCCTTTACTGCTACCACGTTGAAGGTTCCGCGAAGCTTGTTTACGATGAGTGTCGTAAGAGCCTCTCCGTCTACATCCTCTGCGATAATGAGGAGAGAAGAATTCGTCTTTACGATCTGCTCAAGCATCGGAAGGATATCCTGAACATTTGAGATCTTCTTGTCATGGATAAGGATGTAGGGATTCTCAAGGTTTGCCTCCATCTTCTCCATATCAGTACACATATATGCCGATACATAGCCGCGGTCGAATTCCATTCCCTCAACCACATCAAGCTCTGTCTGCATCGTCTTTGATTCCTCGATGGTGATGACGCCGTCCTTTGAAACCTTATCCATAGCCTCGGCTACCATCTTTCCGACTTCTTCGTTTCCTGCTGAGATAGCAGCAACCTTGGCGATATGATCATTTGAGGAAACCTTTGAGGACATCTTCTTGATAGCCTCAACAGCAGCATCTGTTGCTTTCTTCATACCATTTCTTAAGATAATGGGATTTGCGCCGGCCTCAAGGTTCTTCATTCCCTCATGGATCATTGCCTGTGCGAGCACGGTAGCTGTTGTGGTACCGTCGCCTGCAACATCATTTGTCTTTGTTGCAACTTCCTTCACAAGCTGTGCGCCCATGTTCTCAAATCCGTCTTCAAGCTCTATCTCTTTTGCGATAGTCACGCCGTCGTTTGTTATCGTGGGTGTGCCATAGCTCTTGTCAAGAACCACGTTTCTTCCCTTGGGTCCTAATGTAACACGGACGGTATCCGCAAGCTGGTCTACTCCGCTTGCAAGTGCAGCACGCGCTTCTGCGCCGTATTTGATCTCTTTTGCCATTTTATATCACCTCCGAATTATTTCTCTATTACTGCAAGAATATCGCTCTGACGCACGATGATGACCTTATCATCCTTTGCGAGCTCCACTTCAGTTCCCGAATACTTGCTGTAGATAACCTTCTGACCCTTCTTGACAGTCATCTTGACTTCCTTTCCGTCGATCATTCCTCCGGGACCTACTTCAAGGATCTCAGCCTGCTGGGGCTTTTCCTTCTCTTTTCCCGGGATAACGATACCGGATGCGGTCGTCTCCTCGGCCTCGATGGCTCTAAGCACTACACGATCACCTAATGGCTTAAGTTTCATTTTGATTCGCCTCCTTATATAAATAATAAAATAAGTTCTTATTCTGTTAGCACTCATTCGTTTCGAGTGCTAACCACCAAGGGGTATAATAAACCCGCGGGTCGTTCCTGTCAAGCCCGATTTGTTTATTTTCCCTTTTTACTTCTCCTTTTCGCCGATTATCCTTGCAACGAAGACACCTTCCGAAGAAGCCTGACTCAGAGAATGTGTTGTACCAGAGGCATCGCCAATAACATAGAGCCTTTTATACTTCGTCTCGAATTCATTATTAACCTCTATGCATGAATTGTAGAATTTGACTTCCGTTCCGTACAGAAGATTATCGTAATTTGCCGTGCCGGGCACGAGCTTGTTCAGTGCGTAGATCATCTCTATTATGGTGTCCAGCGTAAGCTTCGGGATCGCAAGAGCGAGATTTCCCGGCTCTGCGGAAAGCGTAGGCCTTACAAAGGACTCCATCAGACGCTTCGCATTTGTCCTCTTATTGGCTACAAGATCCCCGAATCTCTGCACCATAACGCCACCCGCCAGCATGTTTGTAAGCCGTGCTATTGATTCACCGTAGGCATTGCTGTCTTTGAAGGGTTCGGTGAAATGATGTGTCACGAGCAGGGCAAAGTTTGTATTTTCCGTATGCTTTGCGGGATCTTCGTAGCTGTGTCCGTTAACTGTCATTACCCCGTTTGTATTTTCCGTAACGACAGCGCCTTTGGGATTCATACAGAAGGTTCTGCAGGTGCAGCCTGTCACGGCACTTCTGTACATTATCTTGCTTTCATAGACCTGATCGGTGATCCGATCCCAGATAAAGGCAGGACATTCAAAGCGTATGCCAATATCCACGCGGTTATTTCTCGATACTATCCCAAGACCTTCGCAGACCTTTGAAGTCCAGGCGGAGCCGCTTCTTCCGGTGGCAAGGATCAGATACTTCGCCCCCGTCCTACCCTTTGCGGTAATAACTTCCCAGGATCCGTCTTTATTCTGCTCTATGTTCTCGACAGCGGTCTCGGTTATCATATCCACCCTGTCTTTTATTTCCTCAACTATATTTGAAAGGATCACATAGTTTTTATCCGTGCCCAGATGCCTGACCTCCGCATCCAGCAGATGAAGATCATACTGCAGAGCCTCCCTCTTTATCTGGGAATCCACCGTATTATACCTCTTGGAGCCTTCTCCTCCCATGGACATATTTATCTCGTCCACATAGTTCATAAGCTCTATGGCCTTTTTATCACCCACGTATCTTGCCATATCGCCGCCAAAATTATTGGTGATGTTATATTTTCCGTCAGAGAAAGCTCCCGCGCCGCCGATGCCTTCCATTATGGAGCAGGTATCGCAATGCACGCAGGACTTTATCTTTTCTCCGTCGATGGGACACTTTCTCTTATTAAGCGGTCTTCCTTTTTCTATAAGTCCTATCGAAAGCTTTGAGTCTCTTTTTACAAACTCGTACGCAGCAAAAATCCCGCCGGCTCCTCCCCCTACTATGAGTACATCATATTTATCTTTCATAAAGAGTCCTTACCTTTCTTCAGACAGAATAATAGAGCCTGTGTCAGGATCCTCACCGGATCAGTCCCTGATCAAGCTCTTTCTGTCAAAACACCGTCACAATTCGGCGCACAGCCGGCGCGCCAAACAGCAACAAAACATCTGCTTCAAACTCGAGGTGACAGGATTCGAACCTGCGGCCCCCTGCTCCCAAAGCAGGTGCTCTAGCCAAACTGAGCCACACCTCGCAAAAAACGCGTGTTTATTTTATTACAGCCATACCTTAAGTGTCAATAAGTTGCAATTCAGTGCACTACCAGTGCGCTGAATTGTAACACGCACGCCGTTCTACGCTCCGCTTCGGTCGGCGCTAAGCAGACAGCCACTGGCTGTCTTGCGACACGCAGCAAGTGCAAAACATGCCCTTTGGCATGTTTTGAATGCCGTCTATGTGCGCTATGCGCACATGGCATCGTCGTGGCTCGGCGCTGAACAGTAA
>JAFPZU010000006.1 GCA_017417105.1 Lachnospiraceae bacterium
ATGAAGAGTTCGGAGTGCCCTGTGGTCAAGTGGAGCGGCAAGGCAAAGAAGACGCAGGTCGAGAAGACCTTTACAATAACCGCTGCAAAGCTTAACTCCGCGGCGATCACTTTCACTACAAGCGGAAATGCTGCCGAGAAGAACCCGGTGCTTGATTCGGAGGGCGGAAGACAGATAGGAACCATAAAGGCAGCTCCGAAGAGTGAGTGGAAGAAGTACACACACGAGATCGAAGGATATGAGGAAGAGCTTGTAAAAGACGCATATCTGGAAGAAGGCGCGTATCTTATAGGACCTGACGGGAAAAGGATTGAGAGGGTCACTAAAGTAGATGGCGGAAAAGATATTGAAAACTACACCGTAACGGTCTCAAAGACCAAGAGCGGAAAGATCGGTTCCATAACCTACAAGGCAAAAGCCGGCTCACCTTATACGGGGAGCCGCACGATCAAGTTCCTTTACACCTATCAACCGAGAAACGAAGATTTTGAGGAAGAAGATCAATAACTGATCTGACGGGAACAAAACAAAAAGGAGGGAGCCGTAGGCTCCCTCCTTTTTAGTCAATCACAGAACCGTCCCCTGATTGACTTTAACGTGCGGTGATCGTCATTGAATATTTCTTGTCCAGATACTGATATTTAAGCTTTATTGTGTTTTTTACGCCCGGATTAAGGGTTATGGTGTTTCCCTCTGCCTTTGCCTGAGAGGCAGCGTCTTTACAGGTCTGGCTTGCTATCTCAAGGGTTCCGTTGTCAAGAACGGTACCAAATAACTGCCTTACCGAGAAGGTGGCAGAGGATGAGCCGCTTTCCTTCATTGCGGCGATCTCTTTGTTTATGGCTGTTGCCTGAGACTTTGGAGTTTCTGCATTAAAGTAAACCTTATAGGTCTTTCCGTCAGCCATTTCAAAGGTTACCTCACCGGATTTTTTTACAGTAAGGCTTCCAAGCTGATTCTTTTTATTTATGCTGAAGGTTGCAATTGCCTTGTCGCATATAATGCTCTTTACCGGAGACTTTGTCGTAAGCTTGCTTCCCTTTATTACGGTTGCTTCAAGGGATTCCACTCCGGAGCCCTCCACATTCTTAAAGCTTAAGTAGATATTGCCTGTGGTGCCAAGGAAGGTTTCAAGGGGGAGGTTATCACGCGAAGAGGCATAGGTCTGTCCCTCGGCAGCAGGAACTTTGAATACGATCTTTTCCGGTTCGATCTTTTCATCAATAAGGCTCTTCACATAGGCCATATTGTCCGAAGATATGGGAAGGATGGCAGACTGCATATTTCTGACCCAGGTGTACTTATTGGCACGTTTCACCAATAGCGGATTTACGATGATCGAGTAAATGGTTTTTTTTGTGTCATCCCCAACACTGTCAAAAAGGGAGCCGGTATCAGAGATAACATAGGCGACTTTATTCTGCGATGTGCTGTCCGCTCCCTCAGGCAGATAATCCGTTGTGCCCGTATACATGGTGATATGTCCGGGGAAGAAGAGAAGAGTGCCTGCGGGCATCCGGCTTATGGCTGCAAACTTCTCCTCATCACTCATCAGTGAAAGATCTATCTTTCTCGGGGTTATGGCATTCTGCCAGGCGGTATTCCTCGGAAGCCTGACACCGAAGCAGCGGTATATATTCCTCGTATATAAGGAGCAGTCCATATCCTCCGTCATGCCGCCCCAGCCATAGCGGTCGCCCAGGTTATTGAAGGCAACCTTAAGGAGCTCCTTTTGGGTAAGGGTAGGATAGCCAAGGCTTACGTCATAGTGCTGGGAGATAAGGGCCGGGCGCTTGACCAGAGTCCCGTCTTCATCTCTTGTGGGAAGATATACGACATGATTGTTCCAGGTGCCCCGCTCCGTAACGGTTGCAGGGATTTCATTTTCAGGCACCAGCTTAAGGATCGTTGCAAAGGTAAGCTTAACCTTTGAGACCTCGGGAGTAAAGAGGGAGGGCTCAAGATTGATCTGATTAGCCCTTACCACAAGAAAATCATCCTTTGTATGGTCGACCTTCCACATATCAAGCCATTCTTCTTTATCCTTACAAAGGGCAAGATCCTTTGAATAAACCCATCCGGGGCAGTTATCGGCAAAACCGTAATAGAAGATTTCTCCGTCTATCTCAGCCTTCTGCCTTATGAGGAAGGGTTCGTTCACATTAAGGGCGGAGGAAACCTTTTCATCATCAGTATCTGTAGCGCTGTAGCCGACATAATCGTTTGTCGGAAGAGCGGAGATAAGAGTTCTATGGATACCTACCGCATATTTTGGCAGTACGCTGTCTCCGGTGTAGCCCGTTTCCGAAATCTTTTCTTCTAATTTTGAAAACCAGGCGGCTTTGTCCTCAAGCTTTACACCGTTTAAGTAGAGATCCTTGTCCTTAACGGCGGTTCTTACGCTTTTACTGAGAGAAGACCTAAGTTTATCAGCGTCATAGGCTGTGTCCATATTTTCAAGATCGTATATATTTGTACCTTCTGTGGACGCTATGAGGGAATTAAGCTCAGGCAGCTCTTCGTTAGTTAAAAGGGGCTTGTCAATATCCATGCCGGAACCCGTGTTTTTACTGAACCAGTACTCAGCGTGACACATTTCCTCAGTGACTCCCGCAGCCGTCGCTACGGCGTCAAGACGGGAGGATGTAATGGCATCCTGATCATCTTCAGTAGATACAGGCTCCTCGCTTATAAAGAAGAGTGCATCATCTGCTGAGAGCGCGTTCTTTTCATTAAGAGCTTCTTCAACAATAGCCTCATCATCAATGGCTTCTTCAGCAAGGGTGCCGTAATTAACAGCGGCTTCTTTTTTTGCTCCATCCGCATAGGCAGCCCCGCTGAGAACAGGGCAGCAAAGCACTGCAGAGAGCACAAGACAAAGAGTTCTTCTGTAACGGATCTCATTCTTCATCGATACGTATCCTTCTTTCTTTAGATTTTTTATATATTATAGTAAGCGAAATATGAAATTTCGCTTACTATAATGCCTCCGGCGGATGCGCTCGGATTTTGTAAGGAAATATGCCGCTTTCAGCGGCCAAAATCCGACGCAGTAAACGCCAAAACGAAAAGAGTTTTGTCGTTTACTA
>JAFPZU010000052.1 GCA_017417105.1 Lachnospiraceae bacterium
CTTTTAGTTAAAATGCCAGATTGTCGTCAGATGCTAGGCGGAGGAAGGAGTCGTAGCGGGCTACGACGACTGACGACAACGAAGCAGCTGGCGGCAAGATGGTGTTTTAAGTAAAGAAGTCATTGAAACGCTACACTAGCCCGTTGCCCTGACCGGGCGCTTTTACTGCCGCCGAAGCGAATTGTTAACGGTTCCCTGCTTACTCTACATTGGATTTTTGGGGGCAATGTGGTAATCTATTGAAGTTATGATCACGATGAGATACATAAAGGAACAGATCAGGGTTATAAGAGAGCATGACCCGGCAATCCACAGTGACTGGGAAGCGCTTCTATACCCGAGCTTCTGGGCAGTATATTATTACAGAAAGGCTCATGAGCATTACCTTAAGGGCCATTTTTTCAGGGCCAGGTGGATTTCCCAGAGGGCTGCCAGAAAGACGGGGATAGAGATACATCCGGGAGCAAAGATCGGAAAGAATTTCTTTATCGATCACGGCACCGGGGTCATCATAGGCGAGACTGCGGAAATAGGCGACAACGTGCTTCTCTATCAGGGAGTCACCCTCGGAGGTACCGGCAAGGAAAAGGGCAAGCGTCATCCCACTATCGGGAATAATGTCATGATAAGTGCCGGCGCCAAGGTTTTAGGTTCCTTCACCATAGGCAACAATGTAAAGGTCGGAGCCGGAAGCGTTGTGCTGGAATCCATCCCCGATAACTGTACGGTGGTAGGTGTCCCCGGCCGGGTGGTGCGGCGTCATAACGCGGAGATACCCTCTGAAAACATAGATCACACGGATCTTCCGGATCCTGTGAGAGAGGACATAGACAGCCTCAAGGAGGCTAACGCCAATCTTACGAATCATATACTTAAACTTGAAGAAGAGCTTCGGTTCATGAAAAATGAGATCACGGGAAAGTCGGAGTCAAACCGCATGGAGATGGACAGAGCCGTTACCGAAGGAATGAACGGGGAGGGAATATAAATGCAAATCTACAACACTCTTACAAAAAAGCTTGAAGAATTCGTACCGATAGAAGAAGGAAAGATCACAATGTATGTCTGCGGTCCCACAGTGTATAACTTAATACACATAGGAAACGCAAGACCCATGATAGTGTTCGACACCTTCCGCCGGTATATGACTTATCGCGGCTACGAAGTAAACTATGTATCCAACTTCACGGATGTGGATGACAAGATAATAAAGGCGGCAAATGAAGAAGGCGTAGATGCCTCCGAAATATCGGAAAGATACATCGCCGAATGCAGAAAGGACATGGAGGCGCTTAACGTTCTGCCTGCCACCACTCACCCCCGGGCGACGGAAGAGATCCCGGAGATGATATCCATGATAAATACCCTTATCGAAAAAGGCTATGCTTACAAAGTTCCGGACGGAACGGTGTATTACCGTACGAGAAGATTTGAGGGCTACGGGAAGCTTTCCGGGAAGAATATAGACGATCTGGAATCCGGACACCGCTCTGAAAGCCATGCGCTTAAGGTATCCGGCACAGAGGGTAAGGAAGATGAACTTGATTTCGTACTCTGGAAGCCAAAAAAAGAAGGAGAGCCCTTCTGGGAATCTCCCTGGTGCGAAGGAAGACCCGGCTGGCATATAGAATGCTCCTGCATGTCAAAGAAGTATCTTGGAGATACCATAGATATCCACGCCGGAGGTGAGGATCTTATCTTCCCTCATCACGAAAATGAGATAGCCCAGTCAGAAGCCGCAAACGGAGTTCCTTTTGCCCGCTACTGGATGCATAACGGTTTCCTCAATATAGACAATCAGAAGATGAGTAAATCCCTGGGCAACTTCTTTACTGTAAGGGATATCTCAAAAAAATATGACCTGCAGGTTCTCCGCTTCTTCATGCTGTCTGCGCAGTACAGGTCACCTCTTAACTTCTCCGATTCGCTGATGGAATCAGCAAAAGCCGGACTTGAGAGAATAAAGAATGCGGTGTCCAATTTATCGGACATCGAAAAGAATGCGGAAGTAAGTGAACTTACAGATTCGGAGAAAGATTTTCTTAAAGAAGCTTCAGGCTATGAAACAAAGTTTGATGAAGCGATGGATCATGACCTCAATACCGCAGATGCAGTATCTGCCATCTTTGAGCTGGTAAAATTTGCAAATACCACCGCAAAAGAAAACGTCTCCTCTGCATATGCTTCAGAACTCAAAAAGCTCATCCTTAAACTCGGGGATGTCATGGGACTTATCCTTGAAGATAAGGAAGAGGTTCTGGACGAAGAGGTTGAACGCCTCATAGAAGAAAGACAGCAGGCAAGGAAGAACAAAGACTTTGCAAGGGCTGATGAGATAAGGGATCAGCTTGCGGGAATGGGAATACAGCTTAAGGACACCAGAGAGGGTGTAAAGTGGAGCAGGATATAAGAACTTATTCTCCCCTGACCTTTGCCTTTTTAGGGGATGCAGTCTATAGCCTTTATGTCAGGTATACCTTGGTAAAAAAGGGAAATACTCAGGCAAAAAAGCTTCATGATATGGCAAGCCGGATTGTAAGCGCAACTTCCCAGGCTGCGGTTTACGACAGTCTCCTTCAGTGGGAAGAAACGACTGAAGAAGAGAGGGTTATCCTGCGCAGGGGCTGCAATGCCCATGTGAACCATCAGGCAAAGAATGCTTCAGGCACTGATTACCACAAGGCTACGGGACTTGAGGCACTTTTCGGATATCTCTATCTTCTTGGCAGGACAGACAGGATAGAAGAGATCCTTGAGAGGTTTACGTATGATGGAAAAAGCTGAAAATCCTTCCCTCCTTATAGAGGGCAGGAATGAAGTAATAGAAGCTTTCAGGTCCGGGAGGACGATAGACCGCATCTTCGTGCTTGACGGATCCCATGACGGGAAGCTTGAAACCATTAGGCGGGAGGCAAAAAAAGCCGGTCTGCGGGTTGATTACGTGGACAGAAAAAGGCTGGATGAGCTCAGTGAATCCGGAAATCATCAGGGGGTCATAGCCCGTGCTGCCGCCTATTCCTACGCATCAGTTGAAGACATACTTGAAAGAGCTGAAAAAAAGCAGGAGGCTCCTTTTATTTTCCTTTTGGACGGCATCGAAGATCCCCATAACCTCGGAGCCATAATAAGAACTGCTGATCTTGCGGGAGCCCACGGGGTTATTATTCCGAAGGATCGGGCTGTGGGGCTTACCGCAACCGTTGCAAAAGCTTCGGCAGGCGCGCTCAACTACGTTCCCGTTGCAAAGGTCACAAATCTTGCGCGCACCATGGAGGAGCTTAAGGACAGGGGGCTCTGGTTTGCCGGAGCCGATATGGACGGCAAAGTCATGTACGACTGCGATCTAAAGGGAGCCATAGGACTTGTCATAGGAGCTGAAGGATCCGGACTTTCAAGGCTTGTAAAGGAAAAGTGTGACTTTTCCGTAAGGATCCCTACCAAAGGAAATATTGACTCTTTGAACGCTTCGGTTGCTGCCGGGATCCTGGCTTTTGAGATAGTAAGGCAGAGGATGGCATGAGCCTTTACAGCGATGAAGAGATAATAGAAAACGTCAGAGAAGGTGAGGCTTCCGGGATCGACGAACTCTTTGAGCGTTATAAGGATGTGGTAAGATCCATTGCCTCTACCATGTATCTTATAGGCGGTGAAAATGATGATCTGATACAGGAGGGGATGATAGGGCTTTTCAAGGCCGTCCAGGAGTACGATCCCGGCCGGGATGCCTCCTTTGGTACCTTTGCAAGACTTTGCATCACAAGGCAGATCTACTCCGCCGTCAAGGCTTCAAGCCGCAAGAAACATATCCCGCTTAACACTTACGTATCACTCTATGAGGAGAATAAGGACGATGACGAGAGCGGAAGAAGCGTTGAAGTGCAGGACATGCTCAGAGCCGGCAACGCTACGGATCCTGAGCAGGTAGTCCTTTCAAATGAAAAAAGCGAAGAGATAGAACGGGCCATAGAGCAGGAGCTCTCCCCTTTGGAAAAGAACGTCCTGGAACTCTATGTGACCGGCATGAGCTACTCCGACATAGCCGACGTCCTTGGAAAGAACGAAAAAGCCATGGACAACGCCATCCAGCGCATAAGGGGAAAACTCAGGAAATATCTGTAAGACACAAGACCCCTTTATTGTCTCTAGTGCAGCATTTTTTAATTGGCTATACTTTTTCACGAAGTATGTATTTCCGCACTGCAAGGCGTTTTTCCGATCGCGATGCGGTGGAATCGCAGAGGAAAAACAACGCAGCAGTCGGGAATACAGACGAGCGAAAATGTATAGCTAATTGGAAAATGATGCACTAGTGTCTTGGCACTTACTCAGTGATAAGCCGTTGATAATATTTTAATTATCCGTTATCTATGATAAAATTACAAGGCTACACGAAAAATCTGGTATTTAATTCCGTCGAAGGAGATGATTTTTATGATGGACAGTA
>JAFPZU010000053.1 GCA_017417105.1 Lachnospiraceae bacterium
GTGAGAATGGGGAAAATGTCCTCGTACCTGCGGTTAAGCAGTTCAATGGCATGGGGGAAGGTGCAGTACTTACCGCCTTGATAGAGGCGAAGGAACCATATCACTGCAGCAAAGAGGATGATTGGCGACTCCACGAAGAAGTCACCAAATGCAATCCCCCTGGCCGTGTGCGCCGTAAGCACATTTTCCGTAGTACCTGGCCTCGAAGACCCGGTCGCTTTCGTCCACGTACTCCGGTGCCTTGAAGCGGCGCTCGCCTACAGGCGGCTTTGCGTAAGGGATTCCAAGCCACGACGCGACCCCGTACTCCTCGGCTCCGACGAAGGTGCCGTTTAAGCACTTAACGGCATGAGACTTATCGTAGTCCCCGGTGATCTCACTGTTTAAGAACTCGTACGGCTCGGTTCTGATCAGATCCTTGAATTCCCTTTTCATGTCACCCGTTGGTTTGTTATCCTTTTTGTAAAGCTTTTTCCCGGCAAAATACACTTCTTTCGGAGCGTTTTGGCTGAATCCATCATGCTCCGCTGTAAGCAGGTCGTTCTCGAATACCAGAAAGTCCGCGTCCTTGCCGACGGCGATGGATCCCTTGAATTTTTCGATGCCAAGCTGCTTTGCGCCGTTGATCGTATATCCAAGGAGCATTTCTTCAATGTTCATTTTCTCACTTGCGGGAGGACGCTCCTCATTGGTCTGGAGATATTCGGGAAGTCTTGTCTTTCCCGTGATTATACGTGTCATGCCGATCTCCATGCCAAGATAGGGACTCCAGTTCATAAAATCACCAAAAACAATGTTATCGCATGACCAGGTCACAAGAGCGCCGCTGTCCCAAAGCGTTTTGCAGCGGAACATCTTGTCTGCTTTGTCACCATGCAGGGGAATATCCGTCGCCTTGTCTCCGGAATGCCACCATGGCGTATAGTTTGCGATCACACCAAGCTCTGCAAAACGGGGAAGATCTGCGTCATCCTGCAGTTCCAGATGGGCACAGGTGACCCTTACATGGTAATCGTCTCCCAGCTCTTTCCTGGCCAGCTCCACGCCGTCCAATACCACCTGGGATGCGCGCTCACCGACAGTATGCAGATGAAGATCCATTCCTGTCTCATTGAGTGCTTTAAGCAGTTCTGCAAGCTCTTCTTTACTGAACGCCGTGGATCCTGTAGTCCCCGTGTCCGAATATGGCGTGACCATTGCCGCGGTATGTATCTTCCTTGTACCATCCATGAAAACCTTCATGGTATGAACCTTCAGGTGTTCCGTATTATACTCGCTGTTGAAGCGCTTCAGCTCCTTCAGTCCTTCCTCCATCTCCCGTACTGACGCGATCACATAGCATCCGTCAATATAGACCGGGAGTTCCCCCTTAAGGTCCAGCTCCCGCAGACGCTTGTACACCCGTTCGTGAAACTTGTTAAATCCCGGGATTCCCGAGTCGAAGACGCAGGTCACGCCGTCATGCACGGAATAATCAATCCAGCGCTTAAGAGCCGCATCGATCTGATCATCGGTCAGACCCAATGAGCTGTCAAGAATAATGGGCATTTCCGCAGTGCCTTCAAATATATTTCCGGTCAAATGTCCGTCCTTACGCACATAATAACTAAGACCCGGCACGGGATCCGGCGTGTCATCAGTAATGCCGTGTCTTTCAAGAAGCTTTGAATTAATCCAGATACTGTGTCCTTCTCCCTCCTGGATCAAAAGCTCAGCGTCCGGACAGATCGCATCCAGATCCTCCTTTGTGATCTCCTCTCCATTCAGGTACTTTTTCTCCAGCACAAACTTGTAACGAGCAAGACCGGGATTCTCCTTTATATAATTCGACATAAAGTCCAGTGCTCCCTGTTTGCCGTCACACTCAAAGCGCTGCCCCATATCCGAATATTCAAATCCTACAGGGAACGTGACATGGACATGGCTGTCGATGATGCCGGGCATGATGAATCTGCCGCCCAGATCCGTGACCTCACCCTCATAATCAGAAAGACCCGCCTCGTCACCCACATAGACGAATCTGCCGTCCTTTACCGCAAAGGCAGTGGCCTGCGGGTTGTCCCTGTCCGACGTGAAGATTTTTGCATTTTTAATAATCATGTCCGCATTCAACTTCGATACCGTCCCGCTCAGGTCCGGGCTTTCCGATACTGTCTCTGATTCACTCTCCTTTTCCTTTTTGTCTGATTTTTTTCCGTGTCTGATCTCGTCGGCAATCTCCTTCTCATCCAGCCGGGTAATGGAAATCTGATAATCTTCAAGCTTTTCAGCCAAAGAGGTTTCATCCTTCTCCTTCGCCGCCAGCAGCAGGAATGTCTCATCGTCTGCCACGCATTCGCTGACCTTTTCCAGTACAACGGTTAACCCTTTCATCTCCTTCTTTTTCATTCCGAGCATTTTGGCTATCCCGCCGGCGGCCAGAGCGCCCACAGAACCGCCCTGCAGAGCCGTCAGACCTCCGACCATAGCGCCCATCATACCCCACTCATCTTCTTCGCCATCAGCGGCAAAGCCATCCTCCAGGGTGAGGTTTCCATCAACCTTTTTCATCAAAGCACCATAGTAAATCTTGAAGCCCTTGCGCTTCGGCTTTTCCCGAAGCCTGGCAAATACCTGATAGGCTTCTCTGGGTATCTTGAAGTTTACGATGATCACATTTTCCTTCATTTTACATGCTCCTTTTTTCAATGATCTTGTCTGCTATCATGGTCATTCCCCAAGCAACAATTATACCAAAGATATAATCGGAAAATCCACCATATTCAGCCTCATGTATTTCACTTTCCTTCAACGTATAATAAAGCCGGCTTCTTCGGTTGATGAATTGCCGAATTCGTCGGTGGCAAGTACCTGTAGCCTGTATCTGCCGGCCTTCTTTATAACCTCTCCGTTATAATCCATTCCGTTTAACAAAATCTTAACATTCACCATACTCTGATCCTCTGCTATACCTGAGGATTTCTCCAGCATGAAGCTTTTAAGCTCCTTTCCTTCAAGCCCTAAAAGCCCCTTTATCACAGGCGCCTCCCTGTCTATCGCAAAGGCCAGGCTCTTTACGGTTCTGTTGCCTGCAGTATCCGACGCCTCTGACCGTATTATATAGATCCCGCTCTTATCAAAAGCCAATGTGTCATCTTCTGATTGGTACTCATCAAGATACTCCCCCTTAAGCGAATATCTGCTGACTGTTTCCTTAATACTGCATTTCCCGTCATGGTCGTCTGAGGCTTTTATTCTGATCTTAACGTCTTTTCCGTATATTCCCCTGTCCGATGCTCCCGAAAGCTCAAGGGACGGCGCTTTTTCATCCTTTTTTTCCACAGTAAAAGCACTCTCCGCAAGGTTTCCCGCAAGATCTTCGGCCTTTATCACATATTTACTGCTTCCGTAGGGGAGTCCGCCAAGATTAATGCTTATCCTCTCCCGCATCCCGCTTCCCTTATACAAAATCTTTTTTCCGGTTTCTACAGTGACCTCCTTCACCCCGGAAACCTCATCCTTTGCACTGACGTATAAGGTAAGGCTTTGCTCATCCATCTTCACAGGCTCGGAAGAAATCAAAGGAGGCATATTATCCGCAATTATCTCTCCCAGGGAAAGCTTTTCGGTTTCGTTGCCCTTCTTATCCACAGCCCAGTAAGTAATATTTCCCCTGTACGGCGGACTTATCCTTATCTCATCGGCTTTATATGCCTTACTGTCCCCCTCCCTTACATAGATACCCTCAAGTCCGGACAGCTCATCATGCGCGCTTAAGGGAATGGTAAACCCTTCCTTCGAAACGTTCTCCTTTAGCACAACTTTGGAAAGCACCGGTGAAGTGTTATCAACCGTAAGCTCTTCCGGCAGATCCGCATATGTCTTATGCCCCATTCCATCCATGGAATAAACAAAAATGCTGTATCTGCCATCCTCGTCGATATCAAACCGCCTACTGCTCTCAATCTCCTCAAGGATATCCTTGCCTTCTCCTTGTATCCCGCAGAAAACGCGGGCTCTTTCCGCGGGATTTACATACAGGACATAACCTCCCGGCTTCCCTATGAGTCTCGCTTCCGGTTTATCGTATATACCCTCTGTAAAATAAACCCTGCACGGGTTCCCGGAAAGCCTTTCAAGGTTTCCTCCCGCAGTCTTTTTGAAGAATAAAACCTCAGTTCCCGAGGAGCCCGGATACAGCACAAATTCTCCGTCCTCCACAGGATTAACAGTACTCCCGTTTTCATACACATAGCTCTCCCCCGGCAAAAGAGCGTCCATATCAAAAACAAATCTTAAAGGCCCTGCGTTCAGCGCCTGTCCCTCACTGTCAAATCTGACCTCGCCCCCCGTCATATCGTACGCCTTCACATGGTCGATAACCATTCCCCCGCCATCAGCGGCATATGCCGTAAGGCGGATAAGGATCACGCATCCGAAAAAAGCAAGCATACAGATACAGAAGACTTTAAATAAAAGTCTGCATAATTCTTTAATATTCATTTCGATCTTCCTTTCTTTCAGGAGCGGAATAAAAGGCAGCAAAGCCCCAATCCGCAAACAAATAATCTACCTTGGAAAATCCTGACAATAATGCAATCTCTTCGAAGAACCGCCGGCGAAACCCGGCAGGACGCAGAAGAAAGAACTCCTCTGCTGTCGAAGTGAAGTGATTCTATCACAATAAAACTGATAAAGCAACAGACAACATATCTGTCCTGGCTCAGCCACAAATGGTTACAATTCAGCGCACAGCCAGTGCGCTGAATTGCAACGCGCACGCCGCCATGCAGAATCGGCTTCGCCGATGGGCGGCGTGCCGGCTAGCCAAGTGTATTGGGCCGCAGCCCCGCGGCAAGCGCGTGGCTCGGCGCTGA
>JAFPZU010000054.1 GCA_017417105.1 Lachnospiraceae bacterium
CTCCGTCTCCTCGGAGAGTATGCCGCCCTCTCCTGCTCCAAGGCGGAAGAGCTCCTGGTATTTTTCCAGATCCTTGTACAGCCTCAGTAAGGACGGTCCTGATTTTTCCAGCCCTTCGAGCCTGTTTTCTGAGGCTCTCAGATTTACAAGCTCCCTCTTCTCTGCCTCTCTGGCCTGCGTCTCGGCCGCAGGATCGTATTCCGGGCTGCCTGCCGTTTTAAGTCCCTGCAGTCTCTCAATGTCCTTCCTGATCTCATTAAGCTTCTCCCTGCTTGCGTTACTGCTGTCCATATAGGCCTTGGCCTCATAGAGAACAGGATCTTCAGCCTCCTCCCTGTATTTTTTAAGGATCCTGTCATAGTAGGGCTTCGCGTTTTTGTATACAGCCTCATTCTTTTTAAGGCTTTCCTCTATAGCGGCATAATCGTACAGCCGCCTTGTCATGGAAATGCCTTCTTTGATCCCAAAGAACTCCTCTGTCCGGGCTTTGACGAACCCTTTTCCGACCCCGCCCTGTACTCTGTGAGCTTCCAGAGTCTCTTTCAATGCCTGTTCATACAATTCCCTTCCTTTCTTCGCATCCTCTTTTGACATCTCTTTTTTGTCAATATCCGCCACGTAGGTACTTAACCAAGCCTTTACTTTTCCCAACTTTTCAAAGCTGTGGGTCATGGTGAGCCCGTCTTTCTCCATATATTTGGCTATCAGATTATCGATCTTCTTATAGTTCTCATTTCTGTACATGATCGATACCCGGTCCGGGACCGACAGGGAATCAAGCAGCTCGGGATAATACTCCTGCATATGGGGCAGAAGAAAATGCGCCCTGACATATTCGATAAACAGATCAGGATGCTCCGAAATATATTCATCATTAAGAGTAGTCTCATCAAGCTTAAGCGAAAGCAGACGGTCGGTATAGGCCTTTATCTCACCCTTAAGCTCATCTATATGCCCCAATTTGGGGTTATCTTTTAATCTGGCAAGTTTTATGTACAGAGAGTCTGAAGCATTTATCCTATTTGTATTGCGATCTACAAGTAAATAGGAGTGACCCAGCTTCTCTACCGATATCTTATCCATCCACGGATATTTCTTACGGATCTGTTTAATATCGTCACTGTCCAGATCAATATCAGTTTCCCGAGCATAGGTATCCGCCTTAACCTCCTCAAACTCACCGACCAGCGCTTCCAGTTCCTTCCTTCCATCTCTCCCCAGTTTTGCTGCATAGTTGTCCGCAAGCCCCTGGACGCCTTTATACAGAGCCTCGCTAAGCCCAAGCTTCTTTGCTCTGCCGCTTAAATTGACAAGCTGTCTAAGCTGCTCGTCCTTCTCGGGCGAGGAGGAATCCTGTTCCATTTTAACGGCATCCTTGTATTTTTGCGCTTCATTTTCATAAGCTTTTTTGAAAATGCCGCATCTCTTGCGAAACTCAAAGGCTCTCTGATCTTCACGGACGTCTGATACATTATGCAGATAGCCTGACTCCGGATCGAATCCGCTTTTCATCATATAATTGTTAAACACAGAAATGGCATTAATGGTGGAGACCAGTTCCATCTTCTTTCTGAGGTCGATCTGCTCCTCCTTTGTAAATGCGTCCCCTGTAAAGAAATCATGCCTGAAATAATAGTAATTCTGAAATCTGTGTATGAGCTGAACGTTTTTTGTTATTTCCTCCGTATGCTCCTTAATATATTCCTCCGTCATTATTCCCGGACTGAGCTTGAGAGCCAGCACCCTGTCAGCCATCTTTCTCAGGACGGAATTCACCCTGGCCTGATCCCCGGACAGATAGTCCTCAAGGATCCGGCCGTTCTCCTTCTCCTTTTCCGCATCCTCCGGAAATGCCCTGCCGAGAATATCCCGTCTCACCGGCTCAAAAAGCGTCTCAAAGCATCTTGCGTCATCTCCCGTTTTGACTAATTTCTCCCTGAAGGCCTCCCTCTGTTCATTGCTGAAGGCCGAATCATAGCCGGCATTGACCTTCCTGACCGAGAGCTCCAGCTTTGTGATATCCTCTATCGCCTTTTCGATATCCCCCTTTTCATCAATACCCAGCAGCCCCCTGAGCTCATCTTCATTTCTTTTTGCCTCCTGAGGATCCCCGGTCTTCCCGATCGGATAGCCGTAGGCCTTCTTCAAAGCCTCTGTTTCAATTCGGAATGCCGCATCCTCTATCTGTTTCGGTTCAAAATACTTCCCGAAGCCGTTCTCTTCGGCAAAGACAAGCGCCTTATCGCTGACAGAATCCTTTAAGCCATATAGATAATTCTTTATCTCCTGCGCCAACGGAAGATATTCCTGCCATTTATTCTTTGCCTTGGAGGATATCTTTCCCTGCGCCTTCTCTTTTTTAAACTCCGCAGAGCGGCTCTTTAACTCTGCTTCAAAGCCCGCGAGCCTCCTTACCATTTCGGGCTTTTCGGCATTCACCCTTTCAAGCTTTTTATAAGTCTCGATATTTTCGGGTATCATCTGGGATATAAGAATCTGCGTCAATTCCAGGGAAGACTGCTGTCTCCTTGCCTGCTCCTGGGCCAGGGCGTTCTTATCCTTAAAAGCAGATACCTCAAGCTCGTCCCCGGTCTCCTTCATTCCCACAGTTCCCGCGTAGGATTCAAGGATCTGGCCGAGGGTATCAAGGATCGGATTTTCCGTATACCTTAAGCGGAACGCATCCCTCTCCGCTTCACTGAAGGCATCGCTTTCCAGAAATGCCGCATTATCCGCCGCGATGGCTCTGAAGCCGTGCATGATCTGGTTCATCTCACTGAGCTCACTGTAGTGATCCCTGATATAATCAAGCGTAAGCATATCCTCAGTGATATTAAAGCCAAGGATCTGCTTAACCTTCCTCTTTAAATATTCCTTCCGCCTTTCCCCTCCTTCGATGTAATCGCTTATATCCTGTCTGTTCTGACGCTCCTTTTCTCTGTAGGCTTCCCGGACGCTTCCGTTTGCGTCATATGCCACGTAATTAAGGGTCTGCTTAAAGCTGCGGAGATCCGCTTCGCCCTCCGTTTTTTCCCCGAAGGCGTTTTGGAAGGCAGTGATCTGATCCTTATTCAGGATATTATCCTGTTGTTCCTTATAGCTCTTAAGATACAGTCTTAGCATGAGCTGATCCTCTGACATTTCGGCGTATCCGGTCTCAGTCAGTCTCTTTACTTCTTTTTCCATCAGGACAGACTGAAGAGAGCCGGTTTTCTGTCTCACGTCCCGAAGCTTCTTCTGATACTCGGCGGCCAGATCCACATTATCCGCATACCCGCTCTCTACCAAACTGGCAGCAGGCTTTAATATGGCCGACAAATATTCCGGTACGGGATTATCCGTGCAGGTTTGTCCATTCATAATTGTCTCACCGTCTAACAGAAGTCCGTTTGATTCCGTATCATATCTTTGGATAAACTTCACCACCTCCGGATGATCTAACATGGAGCCGCTGTCAGAGAGCAGATCGAATACCTTAAATGCATTCGGGAGAAACCCGTCAGTTTTTCCGATCACCCTCAAAACCGGTATATTTGTCTTCTCCTGAAGATAATCCAGGTTCGAAGCAAAGCCCTCCATTACCTTCCCATAGGTAACCAACCCGGTATATTCGTCATCATTAAGCTCCTGCCCGTAGGCTCTGATAACACCCAAAAATGACAGCATATCATGGCCTAAAAGGATCTTTGCGCGCCTTTCCGCGTAGCCTTCGGCGTCAAATTCCTCATCACTTTTTATTTTGAGCTTCTCATAGTCCTTCGGATCCGTTTCCAGCGCAAATTTGATCCAGGGCCTGATCCCCTTCTCTATGATTTCCTTCCTGATGTTATCCGGGGTCTGGTCCGTAGGCTCGTACATGCCGGCAAGAAAGATCCAGAAGAATTCATCCTCCTTAAGAAATTCTCCCTTCGGGTCCATAAAACCAAGGGCATATCTGTTAGCCTTCTGAGGCTTAAGATGATGCGTTTTGGCATATTCCGAGGCACGCTCGCTTATGATATTCTTTTTTCTGGTCCAGTCCTCATCCAGCCTTTTTTTCTCATCCCTTTTTTCCATGCTTTCCAGAAGCAGACGGCGTTTTTCGTAAAACTGCTCCTTTGAAAGCTTCGTGGGCTTAAACGCGGCCTTCTTCTCCGCCTTTGCCTTACTTTCCCTGCTGCTGCTGTCCTCCTCATCCAGGTACTCATTTAACGCCATAGCCTCCTGAATACACTGCATCTCCGCCTTGAACTTAACAGGCTCCAGCAGATCCTCATGCTTTTCCCTCACAAGAAATTCCACCGTACTCTTTGGAAGCTCCTGTATGTTTCCGTTTAAGAAGTAAAGATACTGTTTATAAACGTCGATATGCTCCGAGCACAGCATAAGCTTATCGTTGGTATGCTTAAGCTTATGCCTTATATCGTCCCTGAGCTGCCCCTGGCCATCCTGA
>JAFPZU010000055.1 GCA_017417105.1 Lachnospiraceae bacterium
AAACGACAAAACTCTTTTCGTTTTGTCGTTTACTGCGCCGGATTTTGGCCGCTGAAAGCGGCATATTTCCTTGCAAAATCCGGGCGCATCCGCCGGAGGCTTTATAGTAAGCGAAATTATTTATTTCGCTTACTATAATACCATAAATAATACAAAATTTACAGAATAACGCACTTCTTTGAATTCAAACGCCTGACACAGAGTACCTGCCAGGACATTACATTAAGGATCTGTGCAACAATTAATTTACATATCACTTGTCTTTCTTGCCGATAGCACCTGGGTAAAATTGCTTACATAGCCCGCTATGCGCACAATTTTACCCAAGCACTCTCGACAAGAAATCCGGCGTAATATTGTAAATTAATTTCTGCACAGCTCCTAAGCAATTTTCATGCATTCCCACGTTTATCCAGATCAAGCTGGATATAGTCAAGGTAGGGAATTAAGATCCCGGGCTTGGACTTGATCTCGTAGGCAGGATCAAGCTCGTCAAGGCGGAAACTCTTGCGGCCACCGTCAAGCATCCTGCGCCAGAAGATCATAAGCTGTCTGAAGGTCAGGTAATATAACATCTGCCTTTCGGTATACTGTATAAGAACAAAGGCGACTCCGTCCTGTCTTTCAAACTCCTCCATGAAGTAAACCTGATGCTCGTGAATATTGCTTAACGGGAAAGTATCTGATCTGCATTCTTTTGCATCAAAACATACCGGTATCCCCTGGACAACACCTATATAGTCAACAGTTGACTGCTGTTCAAAATAGGCAAGGGTTATCTGATGTGATTCCTTATCAAGCTTTACCGGAGTAATAGGTGTCGGTATCTTCTGAATAAGAGCCAGATGGGACTGTTCGTATTTTTCATTTGTCCTGTTTACAAGCTCCTCCAAGGCAGAACCCCGAAGCCCCCTGGAATTCCATGTAGCCATTAGTTTATCCCCCGTATGCCCTCTGCAAGTTTTTTAATATCCTCCGGTACGGGAGCAAATACTGTAAGCCCGTTTAAGATTTCCTCCGGAAGCTCTACCCTGTAAGCATGAAGAAGCTGACGTCCGGCTTTTTTATTATCCCTTGAGTTTTCCCCGTATTTAATATCACCGACTACCGGATGCATGATATGCGCCATCTGTGCCCTTATCTGGTGTTTCCTTCCGGTTATAAGGTTAAGCTCCGCATATGAATACTGCTCATTGGAGGCTATTAATGTAAGATCAGTTATGATCTCCTTATACCCCTTTCCCGGTCTATCGGAAATCTCCATCCTGTTTTCATTATCCAAAGGCCTTATGAACGAAACAAGGTGCCTGTGTTCCTCTTCAATCCTGCCCCAAAGCACTGCTCTGTAGGTCTTTCTTATCCTGTGCTCCTTTATTGCATTATTAAGCTTTTGCAGGCCTTTAATACTCTTTCCGCAAAGCACGATCCCGGAAGTATTGGTATCAAGCCTGTTGCAGATAGATGGCCTTAAAACTCCTTTTATACCGCAATATCCAAGCAGCTGGTCGTTAAGAGATACCCGTCCACTTTCATCCTTTTGGGTAATAAGACCTGCAGGTTTATCATAAAAAAGATAATCCTCGTCCTCATACAGGATCCTGGAAGCTTCAAGGGTGCATTTGGTGTATTCGGTATCCACATTATCCGAAATATCAGAAAATTTCTCAAAGGTTTCATCGGAAAGAAAAAAAGCAACTCTGTCCCCGGCGTTAATTACTTCGTTCTCCTTGCACTTTTTCCGGTTAAGTTCAATGTTTTTATTGCGAATGAATTTATGAATGAGACTTCCCGGAGCTTTCTTCAGGATCTTTGAAGAATACTTTATTACTGTAAGTCCCGCCTCGCTTTCGGATATAATAAATTCCTTCAAAGGGAAAGCCTCCCCAGAAGATGCAGGACTTTATCCTCATAGCGGGGATCGCCGTCCCTGTCTGACAGTGAATCAAGTCTTAAAAGGAACTTATCCCTTGAAATAAAAACCTTAATATTTAAGTCTTTGAACTTATTTGCGGCATAGAGATCCTTAAGATGCTTTTCTATGACAGCGGTATCGGCTCCTTCATATTCCGTATAGCCTATAAGATTGTTTCCCGATGCAATAAAGACATTTACTCCGTAGCTCTTGTCAGGTGTTGTTATTATCGCATCATAAAACGGTGAAGCATTCCCGCGGTTTTTTTCCGTCAGCTCATATATCTCCTTTTTTCCCGAGGCAAAGCGTATGAACATGATAAAGCGTACCAGAGCCATGGCGGCCGGGATGCAGAAAACCACCGTAAAGATACCGACGGCGGTTTTATTCTCAGGAAATAGCCTGATACCTCCCATATATACAATGACTGACAGCACCGCAAGTGCGAGTGCCGCCAGTCCGCTCTTCTTTTTCATGGAACTGATATAACCGAACTGTCCCTTTTTCATTTGAGTTCTTTGATAAGGGCAAGGAGCAGCGTGTAGGTACGCTCCACGGATGATATGGATAAGGTCTCCTTAGGGGTATGGGCATGCTTTATGGTGGGACCAAAGGATATGATGTCCACCGGACTCAGAGCATGGTAGATGACTCCGCATTCAAGACCTGCATGTATCCCCTTTATAACAGGTGACTGCCCGTACTGACTTTCATAAAGCCTTTTAAGCATCGACATCAGATAAGACTCGCCGTTGTATTCCCAGGCAGGGTAATCTCCCTTTTCAGTGTAAGTGGCTTCGACCATTTCCGATATGACCCGAAGCCTTGTGGACAGAGCGTATTTTTCCGAAGAGATCGAGCTTCTGAGTCCTGCTTCAAGTGTAAACTTCTCGTCAGTAAGTCTCATAATTCCAAAATTAAGGCTCGTTTCCACAAGATCCTCCTGCCCCGCTTCACGGCACATCTTTATCACACCGTCGGGAACGGCCGTGAGAAGATACATTACTTTCCTTGCGGAGTCATTCCTTAAGACCTGTGTCTTTGTCTCTCCCAGGTTTTCGCAATAGATCATAAGGTTCGTCTCATTCGCCCGGTATTCATTCTTGATAATACTTTCAAACTCCGCTATAGTCTGTTCGAAAGTAGTCGAATTCTCGGTTGAAACCTGGATGTGGCAGCCTGCTTCCCTGGGGATCGCGTTATCCATAAGACCGCCGGAAAGCTCCACTATACGAAATTTCATCCTCTGGGACAAAAATCTTAAAAGCCGTCCCATGATCATTATGGCATTGGCATAGTATTTATCTATAAGTTCTCCGGAGTGGCCGCCATGAAGGCCGGAGATCACAACATCATACTCAATCCCGGTGTGATCTTTCATATCTACCGGAAGTTCGATGTTTCCCCGTAAGCCTCCGGCGCAGCTTACATAGAAGGTACCCTCGTCCTCGGAATCAAGATTAATTACCCTCCTGGACTTTATGCTTGAATAATTAAGAACCTTTGCCCCCTCCATACCGGTTTCTTCATCAACCGTAAAGACTGCCTCAAGAGGAGGATGAGGCAGCTCTTCCTCGCAAAGCAGCGCCATTATCATGGCAACAGCTATACCGTCATCGGCACCGAGAGTCGTTCCCCTTGAAAAGACTTCATCGTCCATCACCGCTATGGGAAGCGGATCATTCTTAAAATTATGTCTTGAATCCGGATTTTTTTCGCAGACCATATCCATATGCGCCTGCAGACAGACTGCGGGGGATTCCTCGTAACCCTCTGTGGCATCTTTATAAATAACAATATTGCCGCAGGGTTCCTGATTAACCCTCAGTCCCTTTTTTTCAGCGAAGTCCTTAAGATAAGCGGAAAGCTGTCTGGTATTTCCCGATCCGTGGGGAATATTACATATTTCTTCAAAATACCCGAACACCCTCTCCGGCTTTATGCCGTCCAATACACTCATTACCCTTACCTCTCCATAAACCCCTTATGACCTGTAAACAAAAACAGATCCATTCGGTTATAAAAGGGAGGGACTTTTTCCCTCCCTGATATTACTTATCATGTATGATTTATTCAGATATCATCTATATCGTCATCATCGATCTCTTCCCTTATAGGGGCAGATCTGTCTACTACCGGAGGCTTTGCTCCATCTGAGCCCCTGGACTGACCCGAAGACTGGGAAGTACGGTTCTGAACCTGTACCTGATCCTGCCCGGGCATAAGTATGGGCTCCGAGCCGTTTGCAAGCTGAAGCTGAGCCCTGTCATTATTAACTACCTGCAGGCAGTTTGACAGAGAACTTATAAGATCGGAATACCTGCTTTGGGCTTCGTTTATTGCCTTGTTCAGGATATCCGATATGCCGGCAAGGGAATCATCCGTATATTTCATGGCAGACATCTGATAATTGTTTGCCTCTGAGGTTGCCTGATTCAAAAGCTCCATGGCGTTCATATTCGCCTGATTCACAACCTCCTGAGCCTGGGCATAGGCCTGCTGCATGATCTCGTTCTTCTCAACAAGCTCTCCCTGTTTCTGCTCAGCCTTGGCAAGCAGCGCTTCCGCATTTGATTTTGCATTGTCCAGGATAGCATCCCTGTTTGCAACGATCTGTCTGCTGTGCTTTATTTCCTCAGGAATATTATTCTTTAATTCCTCAAGAAGATCATAGATGTCGTCCTTATTAACTATGATGTTTTCTTTATTACTGAAAGCTGCATACTTACAGCCATCAAGATATTCGTAAATGTCTTCTATAGTCTGTTCGATCTTACTTGCCATTTTCCCTTAATCTTCCATCCTTATACTTTTCGAATATCAGCTTCTCTATCTCCTTCGGCACGAACTTACTGATGTCTCCGCCGAAATACGCGACCTCCTTAACGGTAGTCGAAGAAAGATAGGCGTATTCCAGACTGGTTGTAAGGAATACCGTGTCGGCCTTCGGAGCAAGCTTTCTGTTAGTCTGTGCCATCTGCAGCTCGTATTCAAAATCAGTGACCGCTCTCAGTCCCCTGATAATGACGTTAAAGCCGTTTTCCGAGACATAATCCGCCGTAAGACCCGAAAAAGAGTCTACTCTTACATTGGCAATGTCAGAGCACACATTAGATAACATATTAACACGTTCATCTACAGAAAACAACGGCGACTTTGCCCCGTTATTAAGAACCGCTACCGTAAGACTGTCAAACAGAGCCGAAGCTCTTCTGATCACATCGATATGACCGTAGGTTACCGGATCGAAAGAGCCGGGATATAATGCTTTTGCCACGCTCAGGTCTCCTTTCTCATAAGGAATATATGACGGTTTGTCCGGTAATCCTTTGTCTTTATTATATCAAAGCCCAATTCGGAAAGCTCCGAAAGATCTGTGTCATTTGAAGCTTCGACCACGATCAGTGTATCCTCACCGGCGAGGGCTGATCCCTGTAAAAGCTTAAGTGTCTGTATCTCGTAGCCTCTGTTGTAGGGCGGATCGATAAAAATCACATCAGCTACTCCCTTGCTTTCAAGCCTCATAAGGGATGATATTGCATCCCCTGCTATGACCTCCGCCTTATCCGCAAGGTGTGTCTTTTCAAGGTTCTCGTTAATCACAGCGACAGCTTTCTTATTATTCTCGATAAAAACTGCCTTCCTTGCCCCGCGGCTCAAAGCTTCAATACCGATGGAACCCGTTCCGGCAAACACATCTATGAAATAACTGTCAGGCACATAAGTCTGTATAGTGTTGAAGAGGGTCTCCTTGTATCTGTCAAGAGTTGGTCTCGTGTTATCTCCCTCCAGGCTTTTTAACTGTATCCGCCTTGCCGAGCCTGCTATGACTCTCATTGATATTATACCCTCACTTTCGTTCCTTTGCCATCTCTCTTTGAAAGCTTCACGTGAGTCAGAGGCATTTCCTTACCTTTGTACTCTATGACCCTTTCATCGGCAAAGCTCATGAAATACATATCTTCTATCCTGTCTCCAGGGGCCAGCTTCATTCCGCGAACCCCTACCGCTCCCTTTTTCTTTTCGGGAACCTCAGATAATGCAAACCTTATAAAGAAGCCACCCTCTGTCTGAAGCAGCACCTGTCTGTCATTCTCCTCATCATAAGGCTTGATCCTGAAAAGTTCATCATCCTTCGCCAGTGACGTTGCCGCAACCGTACGCTTTGTCATAACATCGAACTCTTCGCCCGGCACAAACTTCATCATGGCATGCCTTGATACGAAAAGAAGCTGGGACTTCACGATCCTGTCCAGATCCTCGATATAGACAAAGTTCTCCTTCGACGAATCAAATTTACTGAGATTATCTATCGGTATCCCCTTGTCGCGAAGCTTTGTCATGGGAAGATCCAGCACCCTTATGATATGCAGCATTCCGGTATTTGTAAATATCCCGACTCTCCCCGTGTTTTTGGTAATAAAGACTGACTTAAAGGAAGCCTCATCACCCTCTATCGCCTCTTTGTTTCTTTCATAGGTTGCAGTATCTATGGTACGCGCATAGCCGAACCTGTCCATTACAAAGTACACATCCATTTCAGCTACAGGCTTGGCGGTAAACACCGCAGTCTCCGCGTCCGTGATCTCCGTTAATCTGTCACTTCCGTATTTATCAGCGATTTCATCAAGCTCCAGACAGATCTCCTTTTTCATGGCTTCCGGCTTCTCAAGAAGCTCCCTGTATTTTGCTATAGCCTTTAAGGTGTCCTGATGTTCCTTAAGCAGAGCCTGAAGCTCAAGTCCTATAAGCTTTGCAAGCCTCATGTCCAAGATTGCGGCAGCCTGGTTCTCGGTGAAATTAAAGCTTTTTGCCTCCTTTTCGGAAACCTTTGACTTGAATTTGATATCCTTCGTATCACCCGTTGTCAGACATCTCATGGCCATGGCACGGTCTTTGGAGCCTCTTAATGTCTCTATTATGAGATCTATAAGATCCGTTGCCTTGATAAGACCTTCCTGAATCTCGGATCTTGCTTCCTCCTTTGCAAGAAGATTGGTATACTTTCTCGTATTAAGATCATATAAGAAAGCCGTATGCGCCGAGAATATCGCCCGAAGTCCCATGGTCTCAGGTCTTCCGTCATGAACAGCAAGCATGTTCACCCCGAAAGTATCCTCAAGCTTTGTCTTTGAATAAAGGAGGTTTTTCAGATTATCGGTATCCGAATCCTTCTTGCATTCTATTACTATTCTGATCCCCTCTTTGGAAGACTGATTTGAAATATCAAGGATATCCGTGGTCTTTTTCGATTCCACAAGATCTATGACATCCGACATGAACTTCCCGATGCCTGCCCCTGTCATGGTATAAGGGATCTCGGTAACTACAAGAAGCTTGTGCCCGTTCTTTCCCTTTTCCTCAACAACTCTTCCGCGAACCTTTATCTTCCCTGATCCGCTCTCATATATGCCGGGAAGCTCGGAAGCATTAGTCACTATCCCTCCGGTAGGAAAATCAGGTCCCTTAATAAAATGCATCAGACCTTCTGTCGTTATCTCCGGATCATTAAGATATGCCTTTTCAGCCTCCACAACCTCCTTAAGATTATGGGTCGGCGCAGAAGTAGCCATACCTACGGCAATACCCTCGGAACCATTCACAAGGAAATTCGGGATCTTAACAGGAAGAACCTCCGGCTCCTTCTCGGTCTCATCAAAGTTTGGAACAAAGTCTACGGTATCCTTGTCCAGATCCTTTAAGAAAGCCTCCTCGGTAATGGCTTCAAGCCTTGCCTCCGTATACCTCATGGCAGCAGCCCCGTCCCCTTCTATGGAGCCGAAATTACCGTGTCCGTCCACAAGAGTCTTCCCTTTCTTAAAATCCTGAGCCATAACCACCAGGGCATCATATATCGATGAATCACCATGAGGATGATATTTACCCATGGTATCTCCTACTATCCTGGCGCATTTCCTGTAAGGCCTGTCAGACCGAAGTCCAAGCTCTCCCATATCATAAAGCGTCCGCCTCTGAACCGGCTTAAGACCGTCCCTGATATCCGGTATCGCCCTCGAAATGATAACTGACATAGCATAGTCAATATAAGACTGCTGCATAATGTCAGAATATTCAGAATCAATAATGTTCTTACTGTCAGTGTTCATAATAACCAACCTCAAATAATAAATAGTATCATAAAACCATTATAGTAAGCGAAATAAATAATTTCGCTTACTATAAAGCCTCCGGAATTAACTAAATTTCTCCAACCCGTAAGCGCGAGGT
>JAFPZU010000056.1 GCA_017417105.1 Lachnospiraceae bacterium
GCTTACTATAAAGCCTCCGGCGGATGCGCCCGGATTTTGCAAGGAAATATGCCGCTTTCAGCGGCCAAAATCCGGCGCAGTAAACGACAAAACGAAAAGAGTTTTGTCGTTTACTATACAATTCATCGCACCGCCAGTGCGCTGAATTGTAACGCGCACGCCGTTCTACGCTCCGCTTCGGTCGGCGCTAAACAGTAACAAATATACTACTAATCTTCTCACTGATGCATCTTATCCGGATATGTGGTAGAATATTTATTTGAAAAAATCGTGGCAGGGAGGGTTTATGAAAAAATACGATACCTGCAAGGGGGATTTTCTCGAACTTGGTCCCCATATAAACGGAAATGAAGTGACCGTGACCGCCGCGGCGGATATGAACAGGCCGCTTTCCCTTGAGCTATATTCAAGGCAGAGCGGGATGAGGCTTTATTCCATACACTATCCTAAGGACTATCATTTAGGCTCTGTTTACTCGCTTACCGTAAAGGGGCTTGATCCTAAAAGGTACCTTTATAAGCTTAAATCCGGGAAGTCTGACTATATAGATCCCTATGTGAAGACCATAGACGGAAATACAAGATTCGGCAAAAGAGACGGTATGGGAGGCTTCGAGTCTCCTATGCCTCAGATAAAGAATAACAGACCCGGGACGGAATGGGAAGATATGATCCTGTATCTTTTAAATGTACGGGCTTTCACGAAGGATCCCTCCTCAAAGGTAAAGTCTCCCGGGACCTTTGCCGGGCTTAAAGAGAAGATACCCTACCTTAAAAAGCTTGGCGTAACATCCCTTCTTTTACAGCCGGCCTATGATTTTAACGAGCTTACCGAGCAGGGAACGAATAAGAGGCTGAATCTCTGGGGCTATGTTCCCGGCAATTATTTCATACCAAAGCCCGCGTATTCATCGGGGGATCCCGTTACTGAATTTTCAGATCTTATAGATGAGCTTCATAAGAATAAGATGGAGCTTCTGATGCAGTTTTATTTCATGCCGGATGATGCCACGACCTTTATCCTTAAGGTCTTAAGATACTGGGTCAGGACCTATGAGGTGGATGGTTTTGAGATAATGGGGGCGTCTCTTCCTGTTACGGAGATAGTTAAGGATCCCTACCTTACGGACACCAAGCTTATATTCACCGAGATGAACGCGGATGACGTATACGGAAGATCAGCGCCGGTTATGATGAACGCCGGAGTTGTAAACAGTCCTTTCATGTACGATATGAGAAAATTCTTAAAGGGTGATGAGGATATGCTCCATGCGGTTTCAAAGCATCTGCTTGAGCATCCGGACAGGAACGCGGTGATAAACTTCATCACGACCTACTACGGCTTTACCTTAAAGGATCTTGTGAGCTATGACAGGAAACACAATGAAAAGAACGGAGAGGACGGCAGTGACGGCTCTGATTATAATTATTCCTGGAACTGCGGAGACGAGGGGGTAAGCCGGAAGAAAGGGGTTAATTCCTTAAGGCTCAGACAGATGAAAAATGCCATGATGTTTGTGATCCTGTCTCAGGGAGTTCCCATGATAAGGTTCGGTGACGAGTTCTGCAATTCCCAGAGAGGGAATAACAACGCCTGGTGCCAGGACAATAAGATATCTTATCTCGACTGGAACGATCTTGAAAGAAATAAGGACTTTAACGATTTTGTCAGAAATCTGATCGCCTTAAGGAAGGAGCATCCTGTTTTCCATGCAAGGTATGCCAAGAAGATGTATGATTATATCTCCTGTGGCTCCCCTGACGCTTCTTTTCATGGGGAGCAGGCCTGGAATCAGAGCTTTGCCAACTACAATCGGCATTTTGCCCTGATGTATACCGGGGCGTATGAAAAGATGCCGGCGGGGAAATGCGATGATGATTTCTATGTAGCCTATAACATGCACTGGACGGGGCACAGGTTCCATCCGCCGAAGACCTCAAAGGGAAAGAAGTGGAAGATCTGCCTTTCTTCCGGAAACGGAAGGGAATCCGGCATATATGATGAGGATAAGAACGAGCTTGCGGTATATGCAAGGAGTATAGTGGTGCTTCAGTCGGTATGAGCGGGTTCTTATTAAAGCTCCTGGCTCTTGTCACCATGCTTATTGACCACACGGGACATGTACTTTTCCCGGGCAGGATGTGGATGAGATATATTGGGAGGCTGGCCTTTCCCATTTACTGTTTCCTGCTTGTGGAGGGATTTCTTCATACCCGGAACTTAAGAAAATATATGGGGCGGCTTGCAGTCTTTGCCATTATATCGGAGATCCCCTTTGATCTTGCAATCTACGGGGAGTTTTTTGAGCCGGCGCATCAGAATGTTTTTATTACTTTGCTTTTCGGGCTCATGGCAATATCCATAATGAGCATTGTGGATGTGGGAAATATATGGTTTAATTATATTTTACGGATGCTTGTAGCAGTTCCTTTCGGAGTGGCTGCCCAGCTTATGCATACCGACTACAGGTGGATCGGTGTGGGACTCATTACAGTGATGTATCTGTTCCACGACTTTGAGATTATAAAGCTGGGCTTTGGAGCGGTGCTGATGCTTCCCGTGTTTACAAACAGCATAGAATACTTCGGGCTTCTTTCTTTTGTACCGATGCATTTTTATAACGGCAGGAGAGGGATACCCCATACCGGATACGGAAGAGTGCTGCAGTGGGTTTTTTATGTGTTCTATCCTGTGCATCTTTTGGTGCTTGCGGGAATAAGGGATGGTTTTTGGTTGTAGGTAATGGATATCCTTGGACATTTTAAGACAATAACGGAGCATCGCATAGAGGTGATGAAGTACTGCTTTAAGTGCGGACTTTATTATCAGGGGCTTACCCATGATCTGTCGAAGTATGCTCCCACCGAGTTTATGAACGGAGCCAGATATTATCAGGGATTTCGAAGTCCGAATAATGCCGAGAGGGAAGATAAGGGATACTCGGAGTCCTGGCTTCATCATAAAGGCAGGAACAGACATCATTATGAATACTGGGTGGACTACTGCTCCGAGGAGACTCTTGCGCCGGCAGCTTCAGGCGGTATGGTTCCCGTGGAGATGCCTAAGAAATATCTGGTTGAGATGATTTGTGACAGGGTAGCGGCTTCAAAGGTGTATAATAAGGGGAAGTATACGGATGACATGCCGCTTAAGTATTTTGAAAGATCCGTTGACAAGATCTTCATGCACGAGAATACTAAAAGGGAATTGAGGGCTTTTCTGAAAATGATCGCTGTATTCGGAGAGGACAGGACATTTAAATTTATCAGGGAGAGGTATCTGAAAAATGGATAAGATCATAGTCGAGGCAAAGGTCGAGAAGCTTGATGCGGTTCTGGATTTTGTCAATAAAAAGCTTGAGGATAACGACTGCCCCATGAAGACCCAGATCCAGATAGATGTGGCAGTGGAGGAGATCTTTGTAAATATTGCAAGCTATGCTTATGCACCGGGAGAGGGAGATGCAACGATAGAAGCTGAAATCTACGATGATCCGCTTCGTATTGCGATAAGGTTTACTGACAGCGGGATGCCCTACGATCCGCTTGCAAAGGAGGATCCGGACGTGACGCTTCCGGCTGAAGAGAGACAGATAGGAGGCCTTGGCATCTACATGGTAAAGAAGAGTATGGACGAAGTCGCCTACGAGCATAAGGACGGAAACAATGTCTTTACAATAATCAAGAATCTGTAACATGCATGAGCTTCCTGCGGTTGAGGATATCATAAGGGCTCTGGATCAGGAGTCTGAAGAAAAGCATATTTCATCCATAACGGAAGTTAATATGATAATAGGGGAGCTTTCGTCCTATGTGGGGGAATGCGTGCAGCTGTACTTTGATATCCTGTCAGCGGGGCATACCTGCGAGGGGGCAAAGCTTAACATTACACATACGAGAGCAAAACTTAAATGTTCCTGCTGCGGTCTTTTGTTTGATCATGGCAGGGATTTTTCATGCCCCTCCTGCAAGGGAGAGGGAAAGCTCGTTAAGGGCACGGGAGAAGAGTTTGTAATTGCCTCTATCAGGTATTAAAATCCCTTATTCCCTGGCCCGGCATGGATTCGTGAGCTGCGGTGATCTCCCTTACTTCATCGGCTGATTCTACGAATACTGCGGCGATCAAGGGATCGAACTGAGTGCCTTCGCCTTCCTTTATTATCTCCATTGCTTTTTCAAAGGAGAAGGGCTCTTTATAGCTCCAGGGCATCGAAGACATCAGCCACTGCCATGATGCGGGCAGAGAGGGGAATATCCTCACCGGCTTTTCCGCTGGGGTAGCCTTTCCCGTCCCATCTTTCATGATACTAAGCGTTTGTCTTGGTTGATGTGATTTAATTTTGTATGTTAAAATAAAACCCTGATTTTGTTAGGGAGAGATTTTTGGCGATGGCGGCAGGGTCTTCATTTGGGAAAAATTTTATAGTGACGACTTTCGGGGAATCCCATGGGGCGGGGCTTGGCTGTATTATCGACGGGTGTCCTGCGGGACTTTATCTTAGTGTGGAGGATCTGCTTCCTTACATGGAAAGAAGAAGACCTGGACAGTCGGAGTTTACCACTTCAAGGAATGAGGGTGACTATCCGGAGATCCTTTCCGGGGTTTTTGAGGATAAGACTACGGGAACTCCCATATCCATCCTTATAAGGAATAAGGATCAGCGGTCAAAGGATTACGGGAATATTAAAGAGGTCTACAGACCGGGACATGCTGATCTTACCTTTGATAAAAAGTTCGGGTTCAGGGATTACAGAGGGGGAGGAAGGTCTTCCGGAAGGGAGACGGCTGCGAGAGTTGCGGCGGGAGCCGTTGCTGCAAAGCTTTTGTCCTGCTTTGGTATATCCGTCAGGGCATATACAAAATCCATAGGGGATATCTCAATAGAAATCTATGATGAAAATGAGAAGAACGACTTGTATATGCCGGATCATGAGGCTTATGAAAAAGCCCGGGAATATATACGCTCTCTTGTGGAAAAGGGGGATTCCGCAGGAGGCGTCATAGAGTGCGTGATAAGCGGCGTTCCTGCAGGGCTCGGTGATCCGGTCTTTGATAAGCTGGACGCGCTTCTTGCCCATGCCGTGATGTCTATAGGCGCGGTAAAGGGTTTTGAAGTCGGGGACGGTTTTGATGCAAGCCTTTCTTCGGGGCAGAGGAATAACGACGTTTTTATTCCCGACGGTAAGGGAGGGATAAAAAAGGAGACAAATCACGCGGGGGGAATCCTTGGGGGGATATCCGACGGTTCGGATATTGTAATAAGATGCGGGGTGAAGCCTACGGCATCCATTGCAATGCTGCAGAAGACCGTCGACAAAAACGGAAATGAAAAAGAGCTTCTTATAACCGGAAGACATGATCCGGTCATCGTGCCAAGGGCGGTTGTCGTGGTGGAAGCCATGGCAGCCATAACCATAGCCGATGCGCTCATAGGTCATACAGGTGACAGAATTGAAAGTATCCCGGGAGGTATAAGTTAATGGCGGCAAAAAAAGCTAAATATGTGTGTTATGCGGCAGGCTATACGAGAGACCATAAGCATGGCATCTGGGTTTATGATTATGATCAGAAATCCGGCAGGATAAAATTCAAGGCGGAAACCGAGATATCAAATCCGTCCTATATTTCAATATCCCATGCGGGGGGACACCTTTATTCCATAACGGATGAGGGAGTTCATGCCTATACGATAGCAGAGGACGGAACGCTTGTATTCCTTAACAAATCAGGGATAAACGGCATGAGAGGCTGTTATATCTCAACGGACTATGAAGACAGATTCCTTTTTGTGGCAGGCTATCATGACGGTAAGGTAACGGTGCTTTCTTTGAAAGAGGACGGCTCCATCGACCGGATCTGCGAGGAGATCTACCACAAGGGCTTCGGCTCGGTGGGAGAGAGGAATTTCATGCCCCACATAGACTGCGTGAAGATGACAAGGGATAATAAATACCTCTGCGCCACCGATGTGGGTATGGATCACGTAAGGGTTTACAGACTGGATCATGAGACGGGCAGACTTACTTTAGCGGATATCATAAGATCTGAGATCGAGTCGGCGCCCCATCAGATAAAGTTCTCGCTGGACGGCAAGTATGGCTATATTATCCATGAAATGAAGAATATAATAGACGTCTATACCTACAGGGATAAGGACGGAACCCCGGACTTTGAGAAGATCCAGACGGTAAGTACGGTCAATGATTATCATGCCGGAAACTCCGCAGCCTATGCCATTCAGCTGTCCCATGACGGGAAGCATATGTACTGCTCTAATGCGGGCGATAATTCCGTATCCGCCTTTAACAGGGATCCCGAAACCGGGATGCTTGAGAAGCTTTTCACGCTTCCCATATCCGGAGACTTCCCCAAGGATATAGCGATATCCGATGATGATAAGTATCTTCTTTCAATAAATAACGAATCCAGCACCATATCCTTCTTCAGAATGGATCTTAAAGAGAAGACCATAGTAATGAACGGTCCCATGGAGAAGTTCCATTCCGGAAACTGCATAATAATCCACAAGCTTCCCTGAGATACGGATAAGCAGGAATAGTTTAAGAAATGATAAAGGTGACCGGCTGAATAAATGCCGGTCACCTTTTTATACTCGCGAACGAAATTAACTGCCGATTTGAAAAGCCGTTCCGCGGTATATGCGGTTAACCTAAATTCGTGCCTTCGGCACTCATTAACGTTAACCAGTATAGTTAACTGTATTGCACTGTCAGAGTCTGGTATAGCGTTTCTACAATAACCAGATCAAATGTTCGCCTGCTTACCTGACAGCACATGTCGAAAAAGCCTCGCGTAGCCTGCTTCAACGAATGGTTACGTGTGAAGTCAGATATGCGTTTTACTTCTTTATCGTCACCTTGCACCAGTAGTCTACGCCGTCTACTTTGACTATAAGGAAGGCGGCATCGCCGACATTGGCTTCATCGGTTGAGGTGATCGTGCAGCTCATAAGATTTGTGGCTTCTTTTTCGGTTGTCACAGGTTTGTATTCGATGCAGCTGCTCCGAACCTCTATGCCGTCAGGCTCAATGCCGTTTCCGCTGAC
>JAFPZU010000057.1 GCA_017417105.1 Lachnospiraceae bacterium
TAGTAAGCGAAATAAATAATTTCGCTTACTATAAAGCCTCCGGCGGATGCGTCCGGATTTTGCAAGGAAATATGCCGCTTTCAGCGGCCAAAATCCGGCGCAGTAAACGACAAAACGAAAAGAGTTTTGTCGTTTACTATAATAAGGATTCCGGGCTGCAGTGCATTACACGGGAAAGGGCTATGAGCTTTCCTGCTGCAGCCTTTTTTATGTCCTTATCCCGTCTTTCGTATTGCTGGAGGGTTCTGACATTTACCCCGGAAGCCAGAGCCAGCTCTTTCTGGGAAAGGCCTGTCCGTTTTCTTATAGTCTGAAGTTTTGTAGAGGAGCTTTGTCTTAAGGCAAGCCTTTTATCAATAGTAACAGCCGCTACTTCTATTGGCATATCCTTTAGATCCTGATACATGGATCTTAAGCGGCTTACGGGAAGAAGCCTTAAAAGCTCCGAAAAAGAGATAGCCTTAAACCACTGAAGATAGGACAGCATCTTTCCGCACCAGAAGGGCAGGGCAGTGGATGCGCCATCTGAAATGAAATTCTCTTTATCTTCCGGAAGGCTTATCCCGCAGGCGTTCATTACCTTATGGGCAAGTTCTGCTCCTGACATTCCACGGATCAGGGCAGGATCTCCCTTTTCAAATCTTGAAGCCAGACCGCTTACTATAAACATGCTGAAGAGACTGTCCGGAGAAGTTTCAGGTATTTTGGCAGAAGTATATGCAGAAAACTCTCCAAGGAGCTGCATAGCGTCCGTTACCAAAGGTTTGGGATAGGGTCTCAGGAGGCTTCCTTCTATATCGGCCTTATCTGCAGGCATATCCCGCCTCATTCTTTTCGGGTAATAAAGGCTGCCGTCTACCGCTTCATAGTCAAGGAAGGTAAGTTTTTCCAGGGCATATTCGCTTCGTATCACTATCTGTTCCCCAAGATCCTTTGAAATAACTGCTTCTTCCAGTTCGTTAAGCGGGATGTTTCCTTCAAGATATGATCTTAATATGGAATAATAGGAACAGTCTGCCCTGTAGCCTTTTATCACATCATAGGAAGAGGTGTCCGGAAGGTATTTATCCACAAGATCTCCGGCTCTTTTAACGGCCTCCTGATCAGAAAAGCACATACTGCGGTTATAGGTCACAAGGGCTGCCCAGTTTCTTATTCCGTATCCTTCACCTGAGAGGTCGAGAATGGCGATATCGTCTGTCTCAAGCTCATATATATTAAGAAAGCCTCCTGATTTATCGATAGAGGCCCATTCTCTTGCAAGCTCTTCATTCTGGGTGAGATAAAAGCCGGGACCGTAGTCTTTTCCGGCAGTTTTACCGGTATTAAGGGGTTTTTGTATGATCTTTCCTGAACCGTGATATACAAGCATGTCTACATCCTCCTATACTTCCACAGACGTATTTTGATATATTATACTTCCATGGAAGTATAGAGTCAATATCCTGGAAAAATCAGTAAATACAAGGGTTTGCGGGGGTTTTTGGATGTTTATGGTATCAAATGGTATAATTTTACAATGCTGCACGTTATAGAAGGACCCGCCGGAAGCGGGAAGACCACAAAAGCATATGAGCTTCTCTTAGAGGGAGCGAAAGAACATAAGGAAAGGAACTATATCCTTGTGATCCCGGAGCAGACTTCCATATCCGCCCAGAAGGATATAGTTGAAATGAGCCCTGATAAAGGTCTTTTGAACATCGATATCCTTAGCTTCAACCGCCTGGCCCACAGGATCTTCGAATCAGCCGGAGGCGCGGCCTGTGACCTTATTGACGACTCCGGAAAGAATCTCATAATAAGAAGAATAGCAGATGATATCATTGATCAGCTGTCGGTAATCGGAGGGGATCTTAAAAAGAGCGGTTATGTAGCGGAGATAAGATCTGTGATCTCAGAATTCATGCAGTACGGAATAGGGTGCGACGACCTTCCGGAAATTGCAAAGAAAGCCGAAAAGAATTCACCGTATCTTGCAAGAAAGCTTAAAGATGTTGAGATAATCTACAGACGCTTTACGGAATACATGGGAAGCGACTTCATGACAAGGGAGGAGCTTCTTGTAAAGGCGGCTTCCATGGCAGGGAAAGCTTCATTTCTTGCGGGAGCAACACTGATCTTTGATTCCTTCACGGGCTTTACTCCCGTTCAGTATACTTTCATGGAGGCGCTTGCCACAAAGTGCCGGGACATATACGTCACGATAACAAAAGAAAGAGAAGTAAGAGGGGAGCTTTTTGCACTGGGAGAGAGTACAAAAGAGAGGCTTGAAGCTATTGCAGAGCATATGGGCGGGCTTCATGAGATCATCCTTGAAGAAGACAGAAGACATAAAAAAACGAGCGATATCGCATCTCTCGGAGCCCGTATCTTCGAGCTGAAATCTGAAGAGGGACCTGCAGGCGACGGCAGCGTGGCTTTCTATCAGACAGCAGAGCCTTATACTGAGGTAAGGGAGGCTTTGCAGCAGATCGCTTCTCTTGTCAGAAAGAAGGGTTATCACTACAGGGAGTGCGGCATTTTAATGGGGGACACGGCGCTTTACGCCGATATAGTAAGGTCAGAGGCTGCGGGACTTCGGATACCCGTATATGTGGATCAGACGAGACACATCGCGCTGAATCCTTTTACCGAGCTTATACGGACAGTGTTTTTGATACTTAACGAGGATTTTTCCTATTCCTCGGTTTTCCATCTTTTAAGATCCTGTCTTCTCGATATTCCAATTGATGATATAGATCTTGCGGAGAATTACTGCCTTGCCGCCGGAGTTCGGGGGATAAGAGCCTGGGAGAAGCCTTTTGAGCTTATATTCCGGGGAATAACAGATGATATGCTACAGGCGGCAGAGAGGGTAAGGGTGAAGGTTATGGATACCCTTGAACCGGTGCTTACTCTCAAAGGAGAGACTGACGGTAAGGAGCTTTTAAGGATATCCGATCTGATAAAGGCTGTCAGGAAAATCTGCTCTTCCCTTGATGTGGAAAAGAAGCTTGACGACTACCGGGAGTTTTTTGAGAAAAATACCGATCCGGAGAGAGCCATGGAGTACTCCCAGATCTATGACATCTTAAACGGTCAGTTTGACAACATGGACTCCCTTATCGGGGATCAGAAGGTTTCCATTAAGGAATTTTCCGGGCTTTACGAAGATGCGCTGTCAGAGATACGTGTGGGAGTGATCCCTCCGATGTCAGATGTAGTTATGGCGGGAGATCTTACCAGAAGCCGGTTTTCCCATATAAAGGCCTTGTTTTTCATTGGCATGACGGAGGGTGTTATTCCCTCTGCCGGGAATAAGGGAGGCCTTATCTCCGACAGCGACAGGAGACTCTTAAATGAAGCAGGTGTTGAGATAGCCCCCACCGCGGCGGAGAATGCGGAAAAGGAAAAATTCTATTTCTACTTAAACCTCATGAAGCCCTCAGAGCAGGTAAGCTTTTCTTATCCGGCTCTGTCTCTTGATGGGGCCTCAAACAGAGAGTCCTACTTCATGAAGGAAGCAAGAAGGACTCTTAAGATAAAAGAAGCTGCAAAAGCCGGTAATAAAAGAGAGATATATTCAAGGGATTCGCTCCTTGCCGCCTTTGCGGAAAGCGTAGAGCTTTCACCGGATAAAGCGGCGGCCTGCCTCAAGGCCATGGCCGGTCTGGAAAACACTTCGGGTATGGAATCCATAATAGACCCTCTGCTTAAACAGTCTGAGACGGAAGAGATCCTGGAAAAAGAAGCTGGTGATATTTTATTTGCAAAAAGCATTATAGAAAGCCCTACGGAGCTGGAGCGCTTTGCTTCCTGTCCCTACAGTCATTTCCTTGGATACGGGCTTAACCTTTCCGAGAGAAGGGTATACGGCTTTGAACTCAGGGATATGGGAACGCTGCTTCACAGGGTTTTAGAGCTTTATTCCAGAAAGCTTGCCATTGAAAAAAGCGGGTTTTCCGCTGTAAGTGATGAGCTTTCGGATGCAATACTGGACAGCGCCTTAAAGGATGTGCTCCTTGATGAGAGCTATCTTCGGACTGCCTCCCTTATAGCAGCAGGCGCAAGATATGCCCACGCCTTTGAGAGGCTGAAAAAATACGCAAGGCGGAGCATAGATACCCTGAGGTTTCAGGCGAAGAAGGGCTCCTTTAACAATGTCTATTTTGAAAAGAAGTTTGAGAGCGCCCATCTTAAGGGAACCATAGACAGGAGCGACGAGGCGGTCACGGATTCCGGGATATTTATCGATGTCATCGACTACAAGACAGGGAATAAGACCTTTGACCCGGACCGGATTTATCATGGCCTTGACATACAGCTTCCCATCTACATGAACGCGGCTCTTGAGATGAGGAGAAAAGTCATAAAAGACAGGGAGGTTAAGCCTGCAGGACTCTTTTATTATCATGTGGATGATCCGCTGATCGAGGGAACAAGGGCGTCGGAGCAGTCGGAGATCGATGCGGAGATAAGAAAGAAGCTGAAGCTTCGGGGAGTCGTAAATGAAGATATGGAGGCTTTAAAGGCCTTTGACAGGGATATAGAAGACAGCGGAAGATCCATCGTCATACCTGCAGGTTTTAAGAAGGACGGGACACCGCTTAGTAATGCGGCTCTTTATTCCGGGGAAGCGCTTCTTGGCATGGTAGACCATACCGTATCCCTTACGGAGGACTTAAGGAATAAGATAGTTTCGGGAGAGGTATCAAGGAGTCCTTATTCCCTTGACGGAAGGTGCGGCTGCGACTACTGCGCTTATAAGGAGATCTGTGACGGCGGTAAAAAGAGAAGGCTTGAAAAGCATGTGTTTCCGGGGGACTGGACAGGATGAATTATACAAAAGAGCAGATAAGCTTCATAGAGGAGAGAGGAAAAAACATCCTGGTGTCCGCGGCGGCGGGATCGGGAAAAACGGCTGTTATTACCGAGAGGGTGATAAGGCTTGTCCTTGAAGGAGCGGATGTTTCGAAGCTTCTTATCGTTACTTTCACCAGGGCTGCGGCATCGGAGATGCGGGATCGGATAAGGGATGCGCTTTCCGCAAAGCTTTTGGAGGATGGACTTACGGAGGCTGAGAGGGTACATCTTTCAAAGCAGATGACGCTTATATTCTCTGCGGACATCACGACAATAGACAGCTTCTGCTTAAACCTTACAAGAGAGCATTTTAATATCTGCAAGGTGGATCCGTCCTTCAGGGTGGCGGATGAGGGTGAGCTTAAGCTTATCGCGGAAGAGGTGATGGACAGGCTCCTTGAAGAGAAGTATGAATCCGGGGATGAGAGGTTTTATTCCTTTGTGGAAAATGTATCAAGGGGCAGGGACGACGGAGCGGTGGCTGAGGCTATTAGGAGCGTGTATAAATTTGCGGTTTCAAGACCCGATCCTTACGGCTATATCAGCAATATGGCGTCTGAATATGATGTTTCTACGGAAGAGGAGCTTCAGGATAAGGCCTTCATGAAGGAACTCATGGAGCTTGCCCATGAGAGGGTGAGGCTTGCCATTTCCATCATAGAGCACGGACTGAGACTTTGCGATGATCCGGCGGGTCCTTATTACTATGCGGATGCCCTTGAAGATGACAGGGACATTGCCGAGGGGTTATTAAGCCTTGATTCATATGAGCTCATGCGGGAGAGGCTTAAGGGAATAGCTTTCATGAGGCTTCCTTCGAAGAAGGATGAGAGCGTTGATCCTGAGATCAGGGAGCGGGTAAAGGGACTTAGAAACAGGGCAAAGAAGATACTTTCCGATGAGCTCACAGGAGATCTTTTTTCAAGGAGCGTTGAAGATATCCTTTACGAGACGAAGCTTTGTCTCCCGGAGGTTAAGGTTCTTACGGAGCTTTCGGCTATGTATATGGAGCGGTATGAAAAGGAGAGACGGGAGAGGGGAGTTATGGACTTTTCCGATCTGGAGCATACGGCGCTTCTGATACTTAGGGATGAGGAGACTAAAAAGGCGCTGCAGGAGAGGTATACCGAATTAATAATAGATGAATATCAGGACTGCAACAGGATACAGGAGGAGATCTTTTCCGCCATATCAAACGGGCATAACTACGTAACCGTGGGGGACGTGAAGCAGAGCATCTACAGCTTCCGTGACGCCTGTCCCGCGCTTTTTATGAATAAATACGATTCCTACAGTGAAGGCAAAGATGACTCATCGAGGCTTATAACGCTTTCGAAGAATTTCAGAAGCAGCCTTTATGTGACAAAGACCGTGAACAGCGTCTTTTCTGAGATCATGTCAAAAAAATGCGGAGGGGCGCTTTATGACGACAGCCAGAGCCTGCATTACGGGGAGCTTTATAAGCATGAGGAGCATTATGCGAAAAGCTGCTATATAGAAGTTGAATGCGATCCGGATAAGGAAGAGGATCCGATAGAAACGGAGGCTTCGGCAATAGCGGCGAAGATAAAGGCTTTAACGGATCCCAATACCCCCATGATCCTTGAAAACAGGAAGGATAATACGCTGCGACCCTGCGGTTATGGGGATATTGTCATTCTTTTAAGGTCGGTAAAAAGTCTTGCGGATTCCTTTTCGGAGGTTTTTGCAAGGGAGGGGATACCGCTTGTTTTTGATTCCTCAGGGGGATATCTCTTATCCTATGAGATCCGTGAGATCATGAATTTCCTTTCCGTTATCGATAATCCGAGACAGGATATTCCGCTTGCCGGGGTTCTTACCGGGTATTTCGGAGGTTTTTCTTCTTCGGAAATGGTTTACATAAGAAAGGACAGTGAAAAAGAGGATCTTTATGAAAGCCTGGTTGCTGCGTCGGAGAATAAGGAAAGGGAGGCTCTTGCTGAAAAATGTCAGGCGTTCTTAAGCAAGCTTGACGGATACAGGAAAAGGTCGGCCTATACTCCGATACAGGAGCTTATCTCACTTATCATCTCGGATCATCATTACGATCATTTTGTAAGGGCGATGTCTGACGGTGAAAGAAGAGAGGGTAATTTAAGGCTTCTTAAAAAAAGAGCCGCGGACTATGAAAAGACAAGTTTTCACGGGCTTTTCAAATTTCTGCGCTATATTGACAATATGAAAAAATACGAGATGGACTTCGGGGAGGCATCAGGATCCGATGGGGGAGACGCCGTCAGGATAATGAGCATTCATCACTCCAAGGGTCTTGAGTTTCCGGTGGTCTTTGTAAGTACCTTAAGGCGGGGATTCAATACATCGGATACAAGAGAAAACATGCTTTTTGACGATGAGCTTGGGGTAGGGACGGATCTCGTTATAAGAGACAGGAATCTTATGATAAAGACCCTCATAAAGAAGGTTATCGCAAGGAAGAAGAGGCTTTCGCTTGTCAGTGAGGAGATGAGGGTCTTATACGTTGCCATGACAAGGGCGGAAAATGTTCTCTTCATGACTTCAAGAAAAGAAGACGGGGGGGCTCCAAAGACTGAGCCGGCAGAGGCTTCGTGTCTCGCTGATTTTATTGAGACTGCCTGGATGGATGAAGGCGCTTCGGATACTGAGTTTATAACCGTGCCTTTTGTAAAGAAGGAGGAGACTTCGGGGGAGGAAGCTTCAGGGGAGGCGCCTGCTCCGGTCAAGAAGGTGCTGGAGCTTGCGGAATTCGTGAAGGAGCAGGATGTTAAGGCTATCCTTAATGAGCTTGACTATGTATATCCTTATGAGAGCTCGCTTCATGTGCCGCAGAAGGTATCGGTTTCTTTTATAAAGCATGAAGCCATGGAGGAAAAAGGGGTATCCATTGCGTCGGATCCGAGAGGTGACAGGGTGGTTCCAACAGCAGGCGCTCTTCGCGGCACCGCAGTGCATACGGCTTTTGAAAACCTGCCGCTTGGGAGGGAGTATGATGAGGCATCGGCTGATAAGTATCTTGATTCGCTTCTTGAGGCTAAGAGGATATCAGCAGAAGAGAGGGGATATATAAAAACATCTGATATTATTGGGTTTTCGAAGTCGGAGGTTGCAGGGCGCATGGGGGAAGCGGCTTCAAGACATGAGCTTTTCAGGGAGCAGCCTTTTATCATTTCGGTGCCGGCTAAGGAGATTGATAAGGACTATCCCGATGATGAGAGGATCATGGTGCAGGGGATAATCGATGCGTTCTTTGTCGAGGGGGACAAGGTTGTGGTTGTTGACTACAAGACGGACAGCGTGAAGGAAGCCGGGATCCTCATCGACAGGTATCAGGCGCAGCTTGACTATTATGAGCGGGCGCTTTTGCAGCTTACGGAGGCCAAAGAGTCGGAGAAGATCATATATTCCGTTTCGCTGGGGAGGGAAATACGGCTTGTTTAGTTAGTGGCTGAGGTCCGAACTGCGAATATATTTTTCCCGGCACCCGGCATGCCTCATCCGAGCTAATCACCACGCATTTACTAGAAGAAATGAAAATTGTCGATAAATCTCCAATTTCCATTTCTTCAAGTAACTGCGGGTGCTGGATCTCGTCTGAGGCATAAACGCCTCCAAATGTGCCGGTAAAAACACATTCGCAGTTCGGACCGTTACATTTTGGCTGGCGTTATAGTGGCTTACAATTTATACTGGTTAACGTTAATGAGTGCCGCAGGCACGAATTCAGGTTAACCGCATATACCGCGGAACAATTTTTCGTTACTGTTCAGCGCCGAGCCACGCGCTTGCCGCGGGGCTGCGGCCCAATACACTTGGCTAGCCGGCACGCCGCCCATCGGCGAAGCCGATTCTGCATGGCGGCGTGCGCGTTGCAATTCAGCGCACTGGCTGTGCGCTGA
>JAFPZU010000058.1 GCA_017417105.1 Lachnospiraceae bacterium
ACTGTCAAGGTATTCAAGCATTTCCGCCATATCCAGATTGCCGTATAAATAGATATAGGAATTGGAGGGATGATAATACTTGCTATGGAGCTCCTTAAACTTCTCATAGGTAAGATCCGGTATGAATTCGGGATCCCCGCCGGACTCCTTGCCGTACTGGGTGTCAGGGAAGAGAGACATGTTGATTTCCCTTGAAAGTACGTCATCGGGGGAGGAATAGGCCCCCTTCATCTCGTTATATACCACACCGTTATATTTAAGGGGCTCATCCGCATTGTTTATCTCGTAATGCCAGCCCTCCTGCTTGAAGATCTCCTCTTTTTCATAGATATTGGGGTGCAGAACCGCGTCCATATAGACATCCACAAGATTCCTGAAATCCCGGTCATTTGTGCTGGCAACGGGATAAACGGTCTTATCCGGATAGGTCATGGCGTTCAAAAAGGTATTGAGGCTGCCCTTTGCAAGCTCTATAAAGGGGTCCTTTACCGGGAACTTTCTGGAGCCGCAGAGAACGGAGTGCTCGAGTATATGGGGAGTGCCGCTGCCGTCTTCGGGGGGCGTGCGGAAACCCACATAGAAAACCTTATTCTTATCGTCATTTTCAAGGAGCATGATCCTGGCACCGGTCTTTCTGTGACGGAGCCTGAAGCCTCTTGAATGAAGATCCGGTATCTCCCTTTCCTCTAATAATATGTAACTGTCCTTAATCCTGCTATATTCCATATCGTGTGTTATCCTCCTGAAAACCCGTTAATTACCGGGTTTTATCTCGACTCTATTTATTTAAGTAGGCCATCATTTCATCAAAGATATTTACCGCCGTATTGTAGCCGTGCTGGTAAAAACGGTCCAGCTCATTCAAGTCGGATTCCAGCCTCTTTACGGTCTTTTCCGTAGGACGGATCACAAAGATCCTGCCCTCATCTTCAAGCCTTTTTAGTATATCCAGCTGCCTGTTATATACCCCGGGCCTTCTTATGCAGGTCCGGACCAGGGCCTTTTCCTTACCGTAAACAGTCCTCACCAGCATATCGCTTGTCTTGTCCTGCTTTTTCCTGTATCCCTCCTGCTGGGTAAGGATCACCACATGCTTCTTATATCCCAGCTTCATGCTTCTGGCATAGGGAATGGAATCCGCAAGGCCTCCGTCCATGTAGCGCTTTCCGTCCAATGTTACCGGCGGCGCAAGGAAAGGCAGGGTTGAGGAAGCCCGGCAGATATTTAAGATCCTGTCATCATCCTTATCCTCGCTTAAATACTCCGCTCTTCCCGTATCTATATCCGTCACCACCATCTCGCACTTCATCTCAGAATTCTTGTAGGTCTCAAAGTCGAAGGGGAAATGGACATGGGGATATTCATAGAAGGGCAGATCCATATCGTAAATATACCCTATCCTCGGGATATTTAAGGGATTGATGGGATGTAACGCCTTATCCCTTATGATAAAGGTGTCCCTGGTGCGGTAAGGCTGTTCGGATCTATAGTCAAGAGCATTGCAGGCACCTGCGGAAACGCCCACAACGTAGGGAAAATAGAGATTCTTTTCCATGAAATAATCAAGTATCCCTGCGGTAAAAACGCCTCTGGAACCGCCTCCCTCAAGGATCAGTCCCGCATTTTCCGGAATGATTCGCTTTATATCTTCGGACATTCTTTATTGCTCCTCTTTATTGATCCCGGGAATGGTACCGCCGGTGAACTTCCAGGCTTCCGTTACTTCTTCCAAGGTATAATCGCTGTTATCAACTATCTCCTGAAGCGAAAGATCCCTCATCACCTCTTCCGACAATTCCTTTGCAAGGGCAGTGATATTATTTATCCTCTCAAGGATCTGGTCCATCTCGTCTTTAAGTTCCCTGTCCCGCTTAATGGCAGCGTCCATGGAATCCATAACGGTCTTTCCTATAAGCCCCTCCGCTTCTTCCATG
>JAFPZU010000059.1 GCA_017417105.1 Lachnospiraceae bacterium
CCTTACCCTCTACAAGCACCGGCTCAAAGGACTGGATTCCAAGTCTGTGAAGCGTAGGAGCGCGGTTCAGCATAACGGGGTGCTCATGGATCACCTTCTCGAGCACGTCCCAGACCTCGGGATCCAGACGCTCTACCATCTTCTTTGCATTCTTTATATTATGTGAGGTTCCGTTGGATACAAGCTCCTTCATAACGAAGGGTTTGAAAAGCTCTATGGCCATTTCCTTCGGAAGACCGCACTGCCATATCTTAAGTTCGGGGCCTACAACTATGACCGAACGTCCGGAATAGTCAACACGCTTTCCTAAAAGGTTCTGTCTGAAACGGCCGCCCTTTCCTTTAAGCATGTCGGAAAGGGATTTAAGCGGACGGTTTCCGGGTCCAGTTACGGGTCTGCCCCTTCTTCCGTTGTCTATAAGGGCATCTACTGCCTCCTGAAGCATTCTCTTCTCGTTACGAACGATGATATCTGGAGTTCCAAGCTCCAAAAGCTTCTGCAGCCTGTTGTTTCTGTTTATTATCCTTCTGTAAAGATCGTTAAGATCCGATGTTGCGAATCTGCCGCCGTCAAGCTGCACCATGGGACGAAGATCCGGAGGGATGACCGGCATGCAGTCAAGCACCATCCAGGCAGGATCATTACCTGACTCCCTGAAAGCTTCCACAACCTCAAGCCTCTTTACAATACGGGCTCTCTTCTGTCCCGTCGCATTCTCAAGCTCGCTTCGAAGCTCTGCTGATTCCTTATCAAGATCTATGCTCTGAAGCAGTTCCTTTACAGCCTCAGCTCCCATGCCTACACGGAACTTGTAACCATAAGTCTCCCTTGCGCTTTGGTATTCCTGCTCGGAAAGTATCTGCTTGTATTCAAGATCAGTCTCTCCGGGATCGAGAACGATATAAGCCGCGAAATAAAGCACTCTTTCAAGGATCCTGGGAGACAGATCAAGTATCAGACCCATACGGCTCGGGATCCCCTTGAAGTACCATATATGGGACACCGGAGCCGCAAGCTCGATATGACCCATCCTCTCACGACGAACCGAAGCCTTGGTAACCTCCACTCCGCACTTGTCGCAGATAACGCCCTTATATCTTATCTTCTTATATTTACCGCAGTGACATTCCCAGTCCTTTGTAGGTCCGAAGATCCTCTCGCAGAAAAGTCCGTCGGGCTCGGGTTTAAGTGTACGGTAGTTGATGGTCTCAGGTTTTTTAACTTCTCCGTGTGACCACTCACGTATCTTTTCGGGACTTGCCAGACCTATCCTTATCGCATCAAAGGTAAGTGGCTCATATTTGTCTGTCTGTCTGTTAATCATATCAGGCATCTGATAGCTCCTCTCATTGAATAGCTTAATCACTCAGCAGAAGTCGTTTCAGCCGGCTCCTCATCAACGTACGGTTCATCGTCTACGTAGGATTCTTCATCCTCGTCCACATAAGACTCCTCGTCATCTACCGTTTCAAGAGCTCCGGTCTCTCCGTCAAACTCCTGCGTGGTAAATCCGTTCGCTCTGAACTCATCCTCTCTTGAGCCTCCGTAGAATCTGTCATCATCCAGGATATGGCGCATGTCCGTATCACCGAATTCAGCAGTTTCCGCAATCTCTACTTCCGTCCCGTCATCCTTTAAGACTCTTACATCAAGTCCCAGCGACTGAAGCTCTTTCAGCAGCACCTTGAAGGACTCGGGTATTCCGGGCTCGGGTATGTTCTCACCCTTTATTATCGCCTCGTAAGTCTTGACACGTCCTATGACGTCATCCGACTTGACAGTAAGTATCTCCTGAAGAGTGTAAGCTGCGCCATACGCTTCCAGAGCCCAGACTTCCATCTCTCCGAATCTCTGTCCGCCAAACTGCGCCTTACCGCCGAGGGGCTGCTGCGTAACAAGTGAATAAGGACCTGTTGAACGCGCATGGATCTTATCATCAACCATGTGATGCAGCTTCAGGTAGTGCATGTGCCCTATGGTTACGGAATTGTCAAAGTACTCTCCGGTACGTCCGTCCCTAAGCCTTACCTTACCGTCTCTCTGTATCTCAACGCCCTTCCACACCTCTCTGTGGTCACGGTTCTTTGAAAGGTAATCCATAACCTCAGGAAGGAGAAGGTCTTTGTATTTATTCTCAAACTCCGACCACTCACTGTTGACATAGTCATTTGCAAGCTCAAGAGTTTCCTCGATATCTACCTCGTTCGCTCCGTCAAAGACAGGGGTCGTGATCTTAAAGCCCAAGGCTGCAGCCGCGAGAGACAGGTGGATCTCAAGGATCTGGCCTATGTTCATTCGCGAAGGCACGCCCAGAGGATTAAGCACTATATCCAGAGGCCTTCCGTTAGGAAGATACGGCATATCCTCAATGGGGAGAACCCTGGAGCACACACCCTTATTCCCGTGACGTCCGGCCATCTTGTCGCCGACACCGATCTTTCTCTTCTGTGCTATATAGATACGAACCGCCTTGTTCACCCCGGGAGAAAGCTCATCGCCCGCTTCTCTTGTAAATACCTTGGCATCTACAACGATTCCGTATTCACCGTGGGGAACCTTAAGGGATGTATCCCTTACTTCACGAGCCTTCTCACCGAAGATCGCACGGAGAAGTCTCTCCTCAGCCGTAAGCTCGGTCTCTCCCTTAGGCGTAACCTTACCTACAAGGATGTCTCCGGCTCTTACTTCAGCACCTATTCTTATGATGCCGTTTTCATCAAGATCCTTGAGTGCTTCCTCGCCGACACCCGGAACATCCCTTGTTATCTCCTCCGGTCCCAGCTTCGTATCTCTTGATTCGCACTCATACTCTTCTATATTGATGGAAGTAAATACATCATCTCTTACAAGACGCTCGCTGATAAGTACGGCATCCTCATAGTTATAACCTTCCCAGGTCATGAATCCGATAAGGGGATTCTTACCTAAAGCCAGCTCGCCGTTTGAGGTTGAAGGACCGTCAGCTATGACTTCGCCGGCCTCGATATGCTGTCCCTTTACGACTATAGGTCTCTGGTTATAGCAGTTCGACTGGTTCGATCTCATGAACTTCGAAAGCTTGTAGTCGGTCTTTGTTCCGTCATCATTGGCGACCTTTATCATATCGCTCTGGGACAGAAGAACCGTACCGGGCTTATCTGCCAGCAGGCAGACTCCGGAGTCGACAGCTGCCTTATGCTCCATACCCGTACCGATGATCGGCGCCTCTGTGGTAAGAAGCGGCACTGCCTGTCTCTGCATGTTGGATCCCATCAGCGCTCTGGTAGGGTCATCATTCTGCAGGAAAGGAACGAGGGTCGTAGCAACCGAGAACACCTGCCTTGGGGAGACATCCATGTAATCAAACATGCTCTTCTCATACTGCTGGGTCTCATCCTTGAATCTTCCGGAAACCATACGGTTAAGGAAATGCCCTTCCTTATCAAGAGGCTCGGAAGCCTGAGCCACATGGTAGTTATCTTCCTCATCCGCCGTCATGTATACTACTTCATCCATGACCCTCGGGTTTTCCGGATCGGAATGATCCACCTTTCTGTAAGGCGACTCAACAAATCCGTATTCGTTTATCCTTGCATAGCATGCAAGGGAGTTGATCAGTCCGATGTTGGGTCCTTCGGGAGTCTCTACGGGACACATGCGTCCGTAGTGAGAATAATGGATATCCCTGACCTCCATGCCCGCACGGTCTCTTGAAAGTCCGCCGGGTCCAAGGGCTGAAAGCCTTCTCTTATGTGTCAGCTCTCCCAGCGGGTTGTTCTGATCCATGAACTGCGAAAGCTGTGATGAACCGAAGAACTCTTTAACCGCTGCGGTAACAGGCTTGATGTTTATAAGCTGCTGAGCCGTGACAGTTGAAATATCCTGAGTGGTCATCCTCTCGCGGACGACTCTTTCAAGCCTTGAAAGACCGATCCTGTACTGATTCTGCAAAAGCTCTCCCACCGCACGGATACGTCTGTTTCCAAGGTGATCGATATCATCCTTATGTCCGATGCCATACTCAAGGTTCATATTGTAGTTAATGGAAGCAAATATGTCCTCTCTTGTAACATGCTTGGGAATAAGATCCGTCACGCTGTGCCTTATGGCATCCTTAAGTGCCTCGGGAGTATCATTCTCCTCCATGAGTTTTTCAAGCGCAGGATAATAAACGAGCTCTGTAACCCCGTAGTCCTTTGCGCTCTCTCCCTTCGGGAACTCTATGTAATGGTTGATGTCCACCATCATGGAAGAAAGGACAACAACATTTCTCTTCTCTGTCTGGATGATGACACTGTGAACAGCGCTGTTCTGTATCTCGTCCGCAAGATCCCTTGTGACTTCGGTTCCTGCCGTCGCGGCAAGTCCGTTCCTGCCGGGAAGCTTAATAACCTCGCCTGTTGCGGGATCAAGCACATCCTCCGCCAGGATGTGTCCCGTTATACGGGTCTTGAAGGAAAGCTTCTTATTAAATTTATATCTTCCGACTTTGGCAAGATCATATCTCCTTGCATCGAAGAACATGCCCTCTATAAGGGTACGCGCGCTCTCCTCCGCAAGAGGCTCGCCGGGACGTATCTTTTTGTAGAGCTCTAAAAGACCGTCTCTTACATTCTCCCCGGGATCCTTTGAAAATGAAGCCATGATCTTCGGCTCATCGCCGAACATATCGATGATCTCCTGATTGGTTCCAAGTCCCAGCGCTCTAAGCAGGACAGTCACAGGAACCTTTCTTGTACGATCCACATGGACATAGAAGATATCATTTGAATCAGTCTCATACTCAAGCCATGCTCCTCTGTTGGGGATCACTGTACAGGAGTAGAGTTTCTTACCGAATTTATCGTGATCTATTCCATAATAAATACCGGGTGAACGGACAAGCTGGGATACTATGACTCTCTCCGCGCCGTTGATGACAAAGGTTCCGGTGTCCGTCATGATAGGCAGATCACCCATGAAGATCCTCTGTTCGGTATTATCAGCTTCGGGCTTTGAAGCATTGTACAGTCTTACGGTCACCTCAAGGGGTGCTGAATATGTGGCATCTCTCGCCTTACATTCCTCTATGCTGTACTTAACCTTGTCCTTGTTGAACTGATAATCCACGAACTCCATGGAAAGATTTCCGCTATAATCATTTATAGGAGAAATGTCCTCAAACGCCTCTTTGAGACCTTCATTAATAAACCAGCCGTACGAGGACTTCTGAACATCGATGAGATTTGGCATTTCCAGGACTTCGCGCTGTCTCTGGTAGCTCATTCTCAGATTTTTTCCACTGTAGACCGGATGTATCCTGTTCTTTTCCATATAAGCTATCACCCCATGAAATAAATGAACTACGGTTTCCTGCATTCTGCAAACGGCTGAATATAAGGCTTTGTCGGGTTATTTAAAGACAAAGAAAGCCCGTGCCGCCACAAGAGTGCAATCTAAATGGTAACACAAGCTTTCTTTTGAAGTCAAGAAAAATTTTAATAAATTTCTGATTACTTAAGAGTGATCTTTGCGCCCTCTGCTTCGAGCTTAGCCTTGATGTCGTCTGCTGAAGCCTTGTCTGCTGCTTCCTTGAGAACCTTGGGAGCTCCCTCAACGAGATCCTTTGCTTCCTTAAGTCCAAGGCCGGTAACCTCACGAACGACCTTGATGACCTTGATCTTGTTGGGTCCGACATCCGTAAGCTCTACGTCAAACTCAGTCTTCTCCTCTGCTGCGCCTGCATCACCGCCTGCTGCGCCGCCTGCTGCGACTACAACTCCTGCTGCTGCAGAAACGCCGAACTCTTCCTCGCATGCCTTAACGAGATCGTTGAGCTCCAGTACTGTAAGCTCTTTTATAGCATCAATGATTTCTTCCTTAGTAAGCTTTGCCATTTCAGTTTTCCTCCTCTGTCTTTGTTTCCTCTGCCGCAGGTGCTTCTGCTGCAGGTGCTTCCTCTGCTGCCGGTGCTTCAGCCGGTGCAGCTGCCTCTTCTGCCTTTTCCTCTGCCGGTGCCTCCGCTGCAGGTGCAGCCTCTACAACCGCATCCTTCGCAGTGCCGCCCTCGGGCGTCTTCTCTGCGATCTGGTTAAGCACACGGGCGATGTTGGATATCGGTGACTTCCATGATCCGAAGAGTCTTCCGAGAAGTTCCTCTCTTGAAGGTACCTTCGCAAGTTCTTCAACACCCTTCACGTCATAAAACGTTCCTTCGATGATAGCGCCCTTGATCTCAAGCTGGGTTGCAGTTTTTGCAAACTTTACGAGTACCCTTGCCGGAGCCGTGACGTCTTCCTCTGAAAGAGCAAGCGCCGAAGGTCCTTCCAGCAGCTTATCGAGCTCTGCATAATCAGTGCCCTCAAAGGCTCTCCTCATCATGGTGTTCTTGTAGACCTTGTAGGTCACCCCTGCTTCGCGAAGCTGTCTGCGAAGCTGTGTGTCCTGCTCCACGGTCAGACCCCTGTGGTCAACCAAAACCGCAGCATGTGCTGTTTTGATGCGCTCAGCGATCTCATCGACTATGGGAGCTTTCAGTTCCACTTTTGCCATTTGGATTTTCCTCCTTCTTAGATATTACCGAAAAACAGAAAAATCTCTGCCGCTAAGGGCAGAGATTTAGAATCTCATTAATCCTCGGCTGGCGTCCCTTGCGGGAACTTATGGCTCCTGCCACCGGCTGTCTTCGGCAATTAAAGATAATACTATCTGAAATATCAGTCTGTCAAGGCTTTTTTTATCGCTTCAAGGAATTCAGGATATTCAGTGAAAGCCTTAAGGTCGGGATTGTCCTTTATTATCTGATCGGTGCTTCTGAAAAGGAAACCTGCCTTCGAAGCCCTTATCATGTCAAGATCATTATAGGAATCCCCCGCGGCTATCGTTTCAAGGCCTGCGCTCTGCAGCGCCCTGACCGTTGTAAGCTTTGATTTCTCAACCCTCATCCTGAAGTCGGTTATTGTTCCGTCCTCTGCCACAACCAGAGTGTTGCAGAATAAGGTCGGCCAGCCCAGCTTCTTCATAAGGGGCGAGGCGAACTGCTCAAAGGTATCCGAAAGCAGTATGACCTGCGTTAATGATCTTAATTCGTCCAGAAACTCCTTCGCTCCCGGAAGGGGATCTATCCCGGATATCACGTCCTGGATCTCTTTAAGACCCAGGCCGTGTTCCTTTAATATTCCAAGCCTCCAGTTCATCAACTTGCTGTAATCGGGCTCGTCCCTTGTGGTCCTCTTAAGCTCCGGTATACCGGAAGCCTCGGAAAACGCTATCCATATCTCCGGAACAAGAACTCCTTCTACATCAAGACAGACAACATTCATGGCTTATTTCTCATAGTTCATGACTTCATCGCAGAGGATATGGCGGGGAAGTCCGTTAACGTATACGGGTGTCAGCTCTCCCATGATGAGAGGTCTTGCATATTTAACGTATGCATCAGTTATGGAGCAGCCATCCGATCCGATATACTCATCGGGCACAGCCCTCTCAACGTTGGCGATCTGGTGTATATCATAAGAAGAGGTTCCACACTCGTAAGGTGAATCACCGTCTCTCTTAAGGATTATCATCTCACCGGTCTTGCCCTGATCCGCTGCCACGACTGCATCGTGTCCTACCTGGAAAGCCTCGTTGATATCCGTAAGGGAAGCGATGTGTGTGCCTGCTCTCTGAAGTGTTGAAAGCTCAACTGCCCTGGTCTTTAATCCGTACTCGGCAGCGATCTTGTGTGCAAGAGTCGTTGCGGTGCCGCCCATCTGCTTGTGACCGAACGCATCAACGGGAACGGAATCAGCTTCAAGCTCACATACATATCTTCCGTCTGCCAGCTTAACTCCCTCGGATACTGCGATAACAACAGAAGTCCTGGTCTCTGAAAGAGTCTTGACCTTCTTCATGAATTCATCCATATCAAAGGTTCTCTCAGGAAGATAGATAGCGTCCACGCCTTCGCAGTCGGGACCCTTTGCAAGGGCTGCAGCTGCGGTAAGCCATCCTGCGTTTCTTCCCATGATCTCTACTATACAGATGGTGGGCTTTTCTGCACCGAAGGATGCGTTATCCCTTATTACCTCTTTAAGGGAGGTTGCGATGTACTTTGCGGAAGAACCGTATCCGGGACAGTGATCAGTGATGGGAAGATCGTTATCGATAGTCTTGGGAACTCCCATGAACTTCTGGCTCTTGCCATGTGCTGCCGCATAATCGGAAAGCATCTTGACGGTATCCATGGAATCATTTCCGCCTGCGTAGAAAAGATACTGAATGTCATGCTTCTCCATGATCTCAAAAACCTTTTCATACACATCCTCATGACCCTCGATCTTGGGCATCTTGAAACGGCAGCTTCCGAGGAAAGCAGAGGGTGTACGCTTTAAGAGCTCTACGCCCATGTCGTCGGAAAGATACTTGTCAAGATCCGTGAGCTTGTCCTTTAAGAAGCCCTCAATACCGTGAACCATGCCGTATACCTTGTCCACTCCGAGCTTCTTTGCTGCAACATATACTCCTGCTACAGATGAGTTGATGACGGCGGTAGGTCCGCCGGACTGTCCTACTACTATGTTTCCTTTCATGTTATCCTCTCCTTAAAAAAGTATGAATTTACGAACTCTTTTGATTTTACATCATCGCATTTGACACTGCAAGATGCGAATGATACCATAGCCCTATCGCGCCGATGTTGGAACTGGCAGACAAGCAGGATTTAGGTTCCTGTGCTGAAAGGCGTGTGGGTTCAAGTCCCACTCGGCGCAGTCCTTTAATTCCCCGGTGGCACGAGCGCTTAGCGCTCGTAAACGCCACTCGAAACATGCCAAAGGGCATGTTTCGCACTCGGCGCATTAGACCTTGCTTTGCAGTTCTTTGATGGCGCGGGCCAGTTTTTCGTGGTCGTACAGGCCGTCACCAAGGCTTATGACTCCCCGGAGGGGCGAGTATCTTAGAAGCTCCCTTGTCATCTTGTCGTTTACAAGATCCCCCGCTTTTCTCTTTTCCTTTTTATCGATATGCAGGTAGGAACAGATAAGGGGCTTAAGAGCTTCCTCAAGCTCCGGTTTTTCCATCAGGTCTCCGAAGCAGGTATTTTCCGTTATGATATATGCATCTTTCGCAGCGGCATCTATGGTTATCTTCTTCGTGTACTTGATATCCCTTGAAGATGATCCGGCTTCTATCACATATTCGCCGGGATCCACTCTCCAGTCGTGCTTCTCCGTATCCCAGTATGCAAAAGCCCTGCTTGTAAATTCAAAGGTCACGGTCTTTGTCTCCCCGGCGCGAAGGGATACTTTTTCAAAGCCCCGAAGCTCATGGACGGGTCTCGGAACCTTTCCGGCAGGGGGCGACACATAGATCTGCACCACTTCTTTCCCCGCCATCCTGCCGATATTGGTCACATCAACGGATACGGTCAGATTATCGGTGCTCTTTATCTTTCTCTTTGATACCTTGAGGTTTGAGTATTTATAGGTGGTGTAGGACAGCCCGTGCCCAAAGGGGAATAAAACCTCCATCTCCTTCGTATCATAATATCTGTAGCCTACGAAGACTCCCTCCGCATAACGCACTCTTTCCCTGTCTCCCGGGAAGTTGAGATAGGAAGGATTGTCCGACAGCTTCACGGGAAGGGTTTCAGGCAGTCTCCCCGAGGGATTGGCCTTTCCGAAGAGCAGATTATATTCCGCAGTACCGACGTTCTGTCCTCCAAGATACATCTCGAAGATTCCCTTAACCTCCTTAACCCAGGGCATTTCAACCGCAGAGCCGTTGTGGAGCACGACTACAACGTTTGGCTGCACCTTAAGTATTTCCTCTATGAGGGTGTTCTGATTCTCCGGAAGCTTCATATGACTCCTGTCATATCCCTCCGACTCGAATATATCCGGAAGACCCGCAAAGACCACAGCCACATCACTCTTTTTTGCGGCATTAACGGCCTTTGTTATAAGGGTTCTGTCAGGCTCCTCGCGATCCAGCTCGTAACCGTCGGCATAAAGCAGCTCATGTCCCTTGCCCTTTGCCGCATCCATAAAGGAGGTCACTTTGGAGGAATTGATATGGGAGCTTCCGCCGCCCTGGTATCTCGGCGACTTTGCGAATTTACCTATTATGGCTATCGTATCGTTTCTGTCCAGAGGAAGCACTGCGCCTTCATTCTTAAGTAATATGGCGCTCTCCTCTTCGATCTTTCCCGCCAGCTCGTGATCGCCTTCTTTATCCCACTTTACATCCTTCTGCTTTTTTGATTCATATTTATCTATCCAGGCAAGGATTCGTTCAACTGCGTGATCCAGGGTCTTTTCGGAAAGAGAACCCGAGCGTACCGCCTCTATTATCTCTCTGTCGTTTATCCCGTAGGAGCCCGGCATCTCAAGATCAAGTCCTGCCGCAAGCCCCTTCACTCTGTCGTTAACGGCGCCCCAGTCACTCATCACGACTCCGTCAAAGCCCCATTCGCTTCTCAGGATGTCCGTAAGATAGGTTTTGTTTTCGGATGCGTGGAGTCCGTTGATCCTGTTGTAGGAGCACATGACAGTCCAGGGCTTTGCATTTTTTACCGCTCCCTCAAAGGCTGCAAGGTAGATCTCGCGAAGCGTTCTTTCGTCTGCCTCTGCACTTATTGTAAGACGTCTCGTCTCCTGATTGTTTGCCGCAAAATGTTTTATGGAGGTTCCAACATTCCGGCTCTGCACCCCCTTGATGAAGGCGCCGGACAGCTCTGTAGCGAGCAGGGGGTCTTCGGAAAAATATTCAAAATTTCTGCCGCATAAAGGAGATCTTTTTATATTAACGGCAGGTCCTAAGATCGTAGCCACTCCCTCTGCCTGACATTCCGTACCGATCGCTTTCCCCATCTTTGTCAGGAGTGAGCGGTCGAATGAAGCTGCCGTTGCGCAGGCTGCCGGAAAACATACGGCTTTCACGCTCTCAAAATTACCGGTATGATCCTCTGAATTCTGGCACTTCCTCAGTCCGTGCGGACCGTCACTTACCATGATCTCCGGTATCTTCTGGCTCTTAACTGCCTTCGTCCGCCAAAAATCCCTGCCGGAGCAAAGAGATGCTTTTTCTTCCAGCGTCATGGCGCTTATGATCTTTTTGTAATCCATGGAAATCCCCCTTGTCCCTCGAAAACGGAAAGAACGCATACATAAAAAGTATACCAAAAAATCCCCCGTGATTACAGGGGATTTCCTAAAAATTCAATAAATTTTTAACCTGATCCGGGGATCGGTAACAGGCGATCATTTCAGGAACGCATCAACTCCGTTTGCTATTCCCTTTGCGATCTTCCACTGGTAGTCTTCGCTTGCCATGAGGAGATCTTCATTCGCGTTTGTCATGTAGCCCATCTCCACTATGGTAACGGGAACCTGGCACCAGTTAATGCCGCTCATGGTATCCGTTTCCCATACACGTTCTTTCTTACAGCCGGTGGAAGCCACAAGACTGTCCAGCACATCGGCAGAAAGCGCCTTGCTCTGAGAAGCAAGCCCGCCGTTCCAGGGATTTGAAGGAGTCTGGCATATGGTCATGGCTCCGTTTGCCGAGGAATTTGTGGATCCGTTTGCGTGAATCCTGATAAATGCATTTGCACCCGCGTTGTTTGCAACCTGTGCTCTCTCTGCGTTGCTTATATTAACGTCATTGGAGGTTCTTATCATTATGACCTGATATCCCCTGTTCTGAAGCTCCTGCTGCAGCTTAAGGGAAACCTGAAGTGTCAGCTCATATTCATGAAGTCCGCTGGCTACTCCGCTTGTACCGCCCGCCACCTTGGTCTTCATCTCAGACGAGCCCGGACCTATGGGCTCCTTGCCGTTATTGCCTTTCTTCTGGTGTCCGGCATCGATCGCAACGACCCTTCCGGATCCGGAAACCTTTACAGGCTCTGCCTCGGTGCTTTCGGCCTCTTCTTCGTTATTCTCCGGCTCTTCTTCCGTACTTTCCTGCTCCGAGGCTTCGGTTTCTTCACCGTCCTCTTTCTTTTCTTCGTCCTGCTCTCCGAAAACACTGTCTTCAGACGGTTGCTCTGCAGCAAAAAGACTGTCGCCTGTGGAGCCGTTTCCTTTTTCCGCTGCCTCTCCGGCAACTATGGAACCCATAAGTGCAGCTCCGCTCTCTGAAGCAATAACCGCTTCTGTATTTTGTAAGCCGTCTTCATCAGACTCTTCTTGTGACCCGGAATCGGCAGAAACCCGTTCCACCTCGATCTTTGCTGCGCCCGGAGCTACATCCGACGCTATGGAAAAGCTCTCCGATGTTTCCGTTGCCTCTTCGGCAGTCTCTTCTTTATCTGCTTTCTCCCCGGAACATCCTGATAAAAGTATTGCCAATAAAAGCCATGCTGTTGTCAGGATCTTTACCGTATTTCTTCTTCTCATTTGCCGTTCCCCGTTTCAGCCTTTCCCACGGCAGAAGCCTTGAGCTTTATTATATCTCCTGCCTCAAGCTTCGTATCGTATAGCACTTCCATTTCATCATTATTTCTTACTATGCCCGCTATCCTCAGGTTTCCGGGCATCACTATATCACATATCTTTTTACCGCTCCAGACATCTCCCGCCGTAAGACGGACACGCAGAACCTTAGCTTCGGCTTCACCCGTCCCGGTGCGCTCCGCCTCCTTCACCTCGCTGTACTGCTCAATAAACCCCGCCGAGATGATACCGGTGGGTACCGCAACAGCTCCGACTCCGAGAAAAGCTATCAGGGTTCCCAAAAGCCTGCCTGCCGTCGTCACCGGATAGATATCCCCGTAGCCTACGGTCAGCAACGTGGAGCCCGACCACCAGAGTCCGGAGAACGCATTCTTAAAGACCTCCGGCTGCGCCGCATGCTCGGCGCTGTACATACAAAGACTTGATCCTACCATAAGTACCAGGATGATGAACATCGAGGAATACAGCTGCTGTCTCTTATTGTATATGACCGTCTTTATTATGCTCAGCGAATCCGAATAGGCGCCTATCCTGAAAAGCTTGAACACCCTCACTATCCTGAACAGCCTGAAGGCCGCCGTGCCTGCCGGATAGAATGAGGGCAGGTAATAGGGCAGGAAGGATATAAGGTCGATCAGTCCCGCAAAAGAGAAAATGTATCTCAGTGCCGCAACAGGTTTTGTAAGCTTCGGATACAGATGATCCGAAGTCCAGACCCTTAGCAGATAATCAAGCGCAAAAAAGGCTATCGTAACTGCCTCGATAGCCGAAAACACACCTGCGTAAGCTGCCCTGATCTCCTCGAAGGTCAGGGCAATGCTTACAAGCAGATTGATCACTATTACCAGCAGGTTGATGATATCGTAGGCTCTGCTTACCGCGTCTTCCACATAGCCTACATCCACCATACTGAATACTTTATCTTTTACATTGCGTAAACGCGAATCGGTGCTCTTTATTTTTTGCCCTTTCCGGCTGCCTTCTCTTCTGCAGCCTTACCGCTGGGACGTACCAGCACCACACAGAGCACGAGGGCTATGAGGTACATGATCCCGGTAAAGTAAAGCACGTTCTGATATCCCTGGGGATTAACCTGATATCCGTCTATATCCAGGAACTCGCCGGTATGATTGACTATGAAAGTAGCTATCTGGTTTCCGGTAAGACCGGCAAAAGCCCAGGCTGAAAGAGTGATACCGTGAATGGCGGAAATGCTCCCCATTCCATAGTGGTCGGAAAGCAGGGTGGGCACGTTGGAGAAGCCTCCGCCATAGCCTGCATTTACTACCATGATAAGTCCGAGGACAAGTGCCACTAAAAGTCCGTTGCCGTAACCGTTCTTTATTCCTCCGGTCACCATGACAAGAACCGTGAATATGATGGAAAGGATGAAGATGATCTTGTAGATCGTGTTTCTGTCCTTCTGGAAATCAGCCCAGGCTGAAAATCCGAGACGTCCGCCTGCATTGAATATAGCCGCTACAGAGGAGATGATACCTGCGAAAGCCACGAGTCCGATACATTTAACTATTGCTTTCTCCTGAGAGATAAGAGCAAGACCGCAGGTTATATTGATGTAGAACATTACCCAGATACCGATATAGTTTGTTATGGGTCTTGTCTTTAAGACCTCAAGAATGCCGGGCTTTTTCTCTCCTGCGCTGGGCTCATGCCAGTCGGCAGGCTTTGCAAGCAGCAGATGTCCGCAGAACATCATGATGAAATAAACAACACCCAGGATCCAGAACATCTTGTAGATGCCCCCGTCCACGGATTTTAAGATCGATGTCATGATAGGGCTTGCTATGGCCTTTGCCGCGCCGAAGCCTGCTACCGCAAGACCGGTGGCAAGACCTTTATTGTCCTTGAACCAGAGCATCAGAGTCTTTACCGGTGACAGATATCCGGTTCCCAGTCCGACGCCCATTATGAAGCCGTAGCTTATGAATATTCCGACAAGGGCAAGCATGCTTCCCTGATGATTGCCACCGTAGTAGATGAAAAATCCGGTAAGGAGCATCCCTGCCGAGAAGCATATGGTGGCAATAAGTGAGGATCTGTGGATATCCCGCTCAACCACGTTTCCAAGGAAGGCTGCCGACATTCCAAGGAAGAATATCGCAAAACTGAACGCCCACTCAACGCTTGATTTGCTGTGGCCTATGTGATCCGCTATCTCCTGGCTGAACACCGACCAGCAGTAAACCGTACCTATGCTGCAGTGCAGCAGTAATGCCGGGATAGCCGCACGAACCCATTTATTGGTACGCCATCCGCCCTGCTCATTTCCGCTCTTTCCCATTTTCATCCCTCCGAACTTAATCTTCTATTTATAATACACTAATATCAGTCTTTCAAAGACCCGAAAACAAATCATAACCCATTTTCTTTTATTTTACAATCATTTTTCCCCTTAAATAACCAAGTTTCTTTTGACACTGATTGAGGTAAAGTGTAAAATTATTTTTGCGGCGTTTTTCTTTCGCCGCATTGGAGCGAAGGTATTTTTTGTGAGAGGATAAGGTACACGGATTATGGAAAGAAATCAGAAAATGATAGTTCACATCGCATCGATTGCCTGCATATCAATGATAATATCATCAGCGATACTGATCATACTTGCCGGCATGCACGTAAGCACTGTGTTTATGATCATCGCGGCTCTTATTATACTTGCGGTTTTTGTAGTGATCTGCATCATCGTAGACAGGTCGATGGAACCCGCCATCCACGAGATCGTAAAGTCCCTGGAGCATCTGGCAAACGGAGATCTTTCCATAGATATACATGAAGATGCGCTTTCAAGGCGTGACGAGCTTGGCATCATCGCTGAGTGTACAAAGAAGATTGATGAGGAATTGGAGGAGGTCATAACCACCACCCTTCATCTTGCAGACGGAGTTGCAAAGGACAGCGCAGAGATCTCTGATTCCTCAGAGCAGGCGTCAACGGCGTCCGCCCAGGTCACCCAGGCGATGGATGAGGTTTCAAAGGGTGCGGTAAGCCAGGCAGAGAGCGTTGAAGGCGCGGCAATGGATACGAACGATATCGGAGAATCCATAGAGAGCATCAACGTCAAGGTCAAGGAAATGAGCGAATATACGACAGCGATGCGCACGGCCTGTGACAACGCCATGAAGGCACTCCAGTCACTGCTCAGCCAGAACACCGAGGTCGTAGAGTCCATGAAGGTCATCGCAAACCAGATCAATTCCACTAACGAAGCGGTAAAGAATATCTCGACCGCATCAAACCTTATATCGAGTATCTCATCCCAGACGAACCTTCTTGCACTTAACGCATCAATAGAAGCAGCAAGAGCCGGTGAGGCAGGACGAGGCTTCGCGGTCGTTGCTACCGAGATCGGATCCCTTGCGGAGCAGTCAAGAGAGGCAACCGTTGAGATCACAAATACCGTTACCGAGCTTATCGAGCAGTCATCAAAGAGTGTCACAACAGTTGACGAACTGGGCAAGAGCTTCGAGATGCAGAGCCAGCAGATAGATGCAACCGTCAATGATATGCATGAGATAGAATCCGGCGTTGTAAACGTATCCTCCAGCGCCGAAGATATCGCCGCAAGTTCACACAGCCTGAATGAAGCCAAGAATAACCTGGTAAGCATCATCTCAGACCTTTCAGCCATATCCGAAGAGAATGCCGCTTCTACGGAAGAGACCAACGCCTCCATGGAAGAGCTCAACGCAACCTTCGAGTTCATCAGCAACGAAGCTGCCGATCTTCAGAAGCTTGCAAAGGAGCTGCATGAGGAGATGAACTTCTTCACGATCCACGGAAAGCATTTGGAATAAAAGAAACGTGATATAATAATAAAGCCCTGCGTATGATGTTCATTCCGCAGGGCTTTTTTTATCCAAAATTGTTTTGACGGGCGGCTGTCAGGCCAGAGCCTTTAATCTTGCAAGCTCCTTATCCATGGTCTGAAGCAGAGGCTCATAGTCCATATCCTTTCCTGCTCTGAGGCCTTCCGTTATCTCTATGATGGGGGTTGCCAAAGGTGTAAGCGAAAGGTTCGTAACAACTCCCTTCAGGGCGTGCGCCGCAGAAAAAGCCTCGTCAAAGTTCTTCGCCGCTATCATCTCCTTAAGCTTTTCATAGTTGGCATCGTCAAGGGACTTGCCGACGAGCATAAGATAAAAATCGGCATTATTCATGCATCTTGCAAGAGCGTCCTCGGTATCTGCTCCGTATTCCTTCAGTGTCTCTACTGTGATCATTTTTCCCTCCTTTATGCTTATGCTTTGATCAGCTTTTCAAACTCACCTGCGGGTAAGGGCTTTGAGAAATAGTAGCCCTGTATCAGCTGGCAGCCCATATCCTTAAGTATCCTGTACTGTTCCTCGACCTCAACTCCCTCCGCAACAACGGGAACCTTAAGAAATTTAGCGATATCCATTATTAGCTGCACCATACGGCGCGCTTTTTCATCCGTATGGATCTCCTGAATAAACTTCATATCAAGCTTCAGTATATCTATGGGAAGGTTAGCCAGCATATTCAGTGAGGAATAGCCTGCCCCGAAATCATCCATCTCGATAAGATATCCCTTATCCCTGAAGTCCTGCACTACGCTCATTAACTGTTCCGCATTATCCGAGTACGCCGACTCCGTGATCTCAAGATGCAGATCCTCGGGGGAAAGTCCGCATTCTTCAATTATACCGTCTATCTTGTCCTCGATCTCGGGATCATAGATATCGATCCTTGACACATTTACCGAAACCGGTATCGTAACCTTGTATTTGTCTCTCCAGTATCTGATCTTGGACGCAGTCTCCTTCCAGACAAACTGATCCAGCATCTGTATCAGGCCGTTCTCCTCAAAAAGAGAAATAAAATCAAAGGGCGCCACCATGCCGAATTCCGGATGCCTCCATCTGATCAGGGCTTCCGCGCTCTTAAGCACAGGTTCGTCTTCCTCGACACCGTATTTAGGCTGGAAGAAAACCTCAAACTGCTTTCTTGCTATTCCTTCATGGATATCATGGATCAGTCTTTCGGAATAAAAGACCTTATGCTGAAGCTCATTGTCAAAGTACGCTACGGTCTGATTGAACTTTCCTCTTAGAGTATTGGCGGCAAGCCTTGATCTGTCGAACCTGTTCTCCACATCCTGAAAATCCGCAGGGCAGGTGTATACTCCGATCCTGACCTTTATATAGACCGACCGGGAAAGGCTTTCCATGGCCGAATAGATGGCTCTTTCAAGAGAGGCGTAATTCTCCTGCCGGTTGATATACATATAGAAATCATCGGCGTCTCCTCTCGCTGCTATTCCCTCATTTCTTGCAGCAAAGTCCTTTATTACACCGCTTAAGGTCAAAAGAACCTGGTTGCCGAATTCCCTGCCGTATATCTCGTTTACAAGATGAAATCTGTCTACGTTGACGGAAACCGCATCCATCTCACGGTCCATGTGATATCTGTCCATAAGACTTGCATATTCATAGAAGAAGGATCTGGAAAAGAGTCCCGTCATCTCATCCTTTTCGGTAGACTGGATCACAAGCCTGTCCTCCGAAAGCTCGATGATACGCTTGACCCTGGCTATTATTACCTCCGGAGCATCATAGGGCTTGGTAATAAAATCAGCTGCCCCCCTGCGCAGACTGTCTACCTCCGCCTGCTTCTCCGATGTCAGCACTATGATGGGTATCGTCCTGTATCTGACATCATCCTTTAATACATCCAGAAGCTTGAACCCGTCCATCACCGGCATCAGAAGATCCAGCAGGACAGCAGAGAGTATCTTCTCATTTGCCTGTATCAGCTTCAGCGCCTCATCCCCGTTCTCCGCGTAGAGTATGTTGTAATAATCATCAAGTATGGCTCCCAGTATCTCCCTGTTCACATACTCGTCATCCACCACAAGGATCGTCCGTTTCAGAGTGTTTATGTAGTTTAATTTGTTCAGCATATATGCTATACCCCGGTTTCAGTTTTAATAGAGACAGGGCTTTCAAGGTCTGCAACCATTGAAAGCCCTGATCATGCTCATTATATCACATTTTTCGATCATGACGCGCTCAGTGAAGCTGTATATTCTGCAATGTGCTCGCCTTTGCGGCGCGATCCTCCTGATTCTTCTGGGCGATCTGAGTCTGTGCCTTATTCAGAAGCTGGTTCTTTCTGAGCTTGCCGACTTCCTTGCCCATGTCAGTATCTTTGATCCTGGACATCGCAGAGGTTGTATTCTCGCTCACATTGGCAAGATTCTTTGAGGTGGAGCCCATCCTGTTATACTGGGCACCAAGCTCTGCCCTCTGTCCGGTAAGATTCTTCAGCGCACCGGCTATAGGCGTAAGTGCTGCCCTTGAACCTTCTGCAGTGGAAAGATTGATGTTTCCGAGGCCTAAGGTATCAGCGCTCATTGACTTCATGGTGACTGCGATCTTATTGCCTGATGCTCCGTCGGTACCGGCCTGGATATTTGCCTCGCCATCCTCCATGACCTTCATCTCGTTGAAAGTGGTGCTTCCGCTCACTCTGTTGATGTCGGAAAGAAGCTGGTCAGCCTCAGCGGTGATGGCGCTCCTGTCATCATCGGAAAGGGTCCCGTTGGATCCCTTGATCGCAAGCTCATTGAGCCTCTGAACCATATCTCCGACCTCGTTCATGCCGCCGTCAGCCACATCTGTCATGGCCATGCCGTCACTTGCATTGTCGATTGCCTTGTTGATCCCCTGGATCTGCTTCATCATCTTCTCGGAGATAGCAAGTCCTGCCGCATCATCGGCTCCCTTGTTTATCTTATTCCCGGAAGCAAGCTTCTCCATGGACTTTGACTGCGCCTTGTTTGAATTCTGCAGCATCCTTGCATTATTGATCCCGTTGATATCATTTTTTATGACCATATCCGACTCCTTTCGTTTTTTAGACCCCTTATAATCCAGCCGGATACCGTATCCGGCAAAAAATCCTATTAACATAATAATAGCATACCGACAGGACAATGCAAAGCATTTTTCCTTATACAATGTTAAAATTCAGCGCCCATGAGGTGCGCTGAACCCTAATTCCTGATCACTTTTTATTATCCACAAACATTGAATCTATCCGGTTTACCTTTCTCATGTTGCCGGCGTAGACGCTGGCGGCCCTTACGGAGCTTCTCGCCTCGCGGACAGCGTTGCGGCGTTTTTTCATGAAGTTTTCAAAGTTTATCTTTGACCTTGCTTCAATCGCTTCGATCTCAGCAGTCTTCGCGGTTATAAGCCGGATAAGCTCCTGCAGTCTTCTGATCTCTTCCTTATGCTGATCCTTATTTGCGATAAACTCTTCCCTGACCTTTGCATACAGAGTCTCGAATCCGTCATCCAATTTATTCAATTCGTCGACGAGAGCACCCTTTGCGTTAAGATTCGCATCGAGTGCTCCCATATCAGGCGCTTCGCCTGTAATTATTTCTTCCTGTTCCCTGTCCAGTTCGATAGCCCTTTCAAGAAGCCCCAGCTTCTTTTCCTGGCTTGCTATCATCATGGACATATATGCATCCGACATATCAACCTCCGGGGTGCCGGACCTGATCTCTTATGCCTGTGCTGCCTCCGGCATTGCGGGCTGTCCGGCCTGCTTCATGACTTCCTTCCATGTATCCCTGAGACTTCTCATATGAGTCGTGCATTCACCGATTATCTCTGCGTCCTTCTTCATATTACCTTCATGAAGCCTCATCAGAACATAATCATATATATTATCGAAATCTTTTGCAACCGGATATTTGTGATCCAGAGTCATCTTGAACTCGCCTATGATGCGCTCCGCCTTCTGGATGTTCTTATTTGCTGCGTTGTAGTCCTTGCAATTTATAGCCATGACAGCCATGTTACAGAACTTTATGCATCCGTCATAGAGCATCAGTGTAAGCTCTGCGGGAGAAGCGGTGAGAATCTTGCTGTTTTTATACTGCTGATATGCAAAAGCTGCCTTCATATTTTTATCCTCCAAACGAACCCTTGTGTTTGTCTTATTGATTTTTACACTTTATATATCGGATGCGGGGTTCAGATACTGAACCCCGCATTTGTAAAAATAATAAAACTTTTTATTATATTTTTGATACAGCTTTTCGCCGGCTTAAGAGCTGCTATCAGCCTCCCAGGAGTCCGCCCAGGGCATCGCTCTTGGAATTCACCTTGGCCATGGCCTTTTCCATGGCAGCAAATTTGTCATACCATTTATCCTCATAATCAGAAAGGTAATCCTCTTCTTTTTTGATCTTGGTAGAGAGGTTGTCATATTCTTTCTGAAGCTGTTTGTCATCATACAGGCTCTGGAAGGATCTGTACTCGGGTACACGCGCCATCTGCTTCGTGAGATTATCATAAACCCCTGAGGTCAGCTTGCTGAAGAACTCGACGGTATCATCCAGGTTATTGGCAAGCATCTCCTTCAGCACATCCGTCGCGCCCTTGGTCTTTTCATCATCCTGATCCCCGTCTATATGGTAGACGCCTCTTTCATTGTCGGCTGCTTCGAAATAACTCAGGGTGTTGATCCCAAAGGAAGCAAGAGAGTAGGTCTTTCCACTGGAGACCGTAACCGCCTTGGACATGCCCTCCTTCAAGGTGGATATAAGCTTGCTAAGATTATCGTCCCTTCTTAAGAGGGAATCCTTGATCTTGGTTTCCCACTCCTCAACCTCATCATCGGACATAGCATCCTTTTCCTCTGAGGTCAGCGGCTCATAGTCTTTTGCGGAGTCAGCGTTATACAGCTTATCCATCTCGGTTATGATCTCGTTATACTTCTTGAAGAAGTCTTTGATCATGTTGTATACGCTGTCAGTGTCATTGGTCACGGAGATGTTGGTGGCACTTTCCGAAACCTTGTTCACCGAAATGTTTAATCCGTTAATGGAGAAACTATTTGTATTCTTTGTATACAGTGCTCCATTAAGCTCTATCTCTGCATCCTGTCCCTCAACAAAGCTGCTTCCGCTCACGTTTTTGTTAAGCCCCAAAAGCTCCATCCAGTTGCCGGAATTCATGTCAACCTTGGTGCTCTCGTCATCGGAAACACCCATGACATCTTTCATGTCCTTGCTCTTGATCTGGAACTGTCCTTCAGCTCCCTCTGTCTTTGAAGAGAAGAAGAATCTGCCGTTTGATGCATCAAAACTGGCATTTATGCCCGTTGCCGCAAAAGCATCCGCTATCTGCTTCATGGTCATGTCTTTTCTGATCTCAACTTCTTCCCAGGAGGAATCATCGGAGTTATCTTTCTTCACCTGGAAGAACTGGGATTCATTGCCGCCCCAAAGAGCAAGCTGATCGTCATAATAATTGAGCCTGTCGTGTTCCATCCAAAGAGGATTTCCCTCATTTTCTTTTACTTTTGCCGCTACATTATCATCCACCCTCTTCTCAATAAGATCCGCCAGTGTCATATCCGCCATGGTCTTGTCCGGATCCTTATGCAGATCCTCCAGCTTCGCTCCCGTCACATAGGCAGTAG